>JBDKLV010000042.1:0-25502 GCA_039795455.1 Actinomycetota bacterium | reverse complement strand
GCCGCCGATTGGGCGGCCGAGAGAGGTATCACCGAGAACTGCTAGTGAGAAAGCTTCGTGTACGACATCGTGCGGGTCGTCGTCGTTCATTGCAAGTTCTTCGAGAATTACGGTGCGTTCGTTTTCGAATTCAACCGGGTCGATGAGCGACGAGGTGAGCATGTCGGCAATTACGTCAACAGCTAACCCAAGCGCCTTGTCTTGAACGCGCGCGTAGTAAGAAGTGCTCTCCTTGCCGGTGGCAGCATTTGAAGAACCACCGACGCTGTCGAAAGCGACAGCAATGTCTAGCGCGGTGCGGTGCTTAGTGCCCTTGAATAGCAGGTGCTCTAGAAAGTGGGTCGACCCAAAGTGACCGCCAGTTTCATCGCGTGAACCCACAGCCACCGAGAACGAGACGCTCACGCTTTGCGAGCCAGGGATATGTTCGCTTAAAACACGAACACCGCTCGGGAGTACCGATCGATGAACGGTGGTACCTCCCGAAGCGGTGAACGAAAGCTCGCTCTGGTTTAGGTCAAAGAAAATTTCAGACACAACCAGAGCCTAGGGCCTACTCCTCGTCTGAAGAGTCGGCTGCGTCGCCCTCAACCACTGGGCTGAGTGACAACTTGCCGCGGTCGTCAATCTTGGTGATCTCGACCTGAACCTTCTGACCTACCGAGAGCACGTCTTCGACGTTCTCGACACGCTTGCCAGCCAGCTTCTTTAGCTCGCTAACGTGCAGCAGGCCATCCTTGCCAGGAAGCAACGAGACGAATGCACCGAAGGTGGCTAGCTTGACGACGGTTCCGAGGAAACGCTCGCCAATCTCAGGCACGTGTGGGTTTGCAATGGCGTTGATGCGAGCCTTTGCGGCCTCTGCCGAAGGACCATCGGTTGCGCCAATGTAGACGGTTCCGTTGTCTTCGATCGAGATGTCTGCGCCAGTCTCGTCTTGGATCTCGTTGATCATCTTGCCCTTTGGACCAATGACCTCGCCGATCTTGTCGACAGGAATCTGAACCGCAATCACACGTGGTGCGGTAGGTGCCATCTCGTCTGGCTCGCTAATTTCTTCGGCCATGATGTCGAGAATCGAAAGACGAGCCTCACGAGCCTGAGTCAGTGCGCCGGCCAAAACCGATGCAGGAATTCCGTCGAGCTTGGTGTCGAGCTGAATCGCGGTAACGAATTCGCGAGTACCGGCAACCTTGAAGTCCATGTCGCCAAGTGCGTCTTCTGCACCCAGGATGTCGGTTAGCGCTGCGTACTCGGTCTTGCCGTTGATCTCGTCAGAGATCAGACCCATTGCGATACCCGCAACTGGAGCCTTTAGCGGAACACCTGCAGAAAGCAGAGCCAAGGTCGATGCACAAACCGAACCCATCGAAGTCGAACCGTTCGAACCCAATGCCTCAGAGACCTGACGGATTGCGTAGGGGAACTCTTCGCGACCTGGAAGAACTGGAACAAGCGCACGCTCTGCCAATGCACCGTGACCAATTTCACGACGCTTAGGAGTGCCAACGCGACCAGTCTCACCAGTTGAGTAAGGCGGGAAGTTGTAGTTGTGCATGTAGCGCTTGCTGGTGACCGGAGTCAGAGCATCAATCTGCTGCTCCATCTTGAGCATGTTCAGAGTGGTGATACCCATGATCTGAGTCTCGCCACGCTCGAAGATTGCCGAACCGTGAACGCGAGGGACCACGTGAATCTCTGCAGTGATCGGACGGATGTCGCGAAGGCCACGACCATCGATACGGATGCCCTCCTTGAGAACACGGGTACGAACGATCTTCTTGGTAACCGACTTGTACGCAGCCGAGAACTGACCCATGGTCGCCTCGTCGAACTGCTCAGCCAACTTAGCCTTGGTGGCTTCCTTGACCTGGTCGTCTGCATCCTGGCGAGCCTGCTTGTCGGCAATCAGGTAGACCTTCGAAAGCTCTTCGCCGGCTGCTGCGTAGACAGCGTCGTACATTTCGTCGCTGTAAGGCAGGAATACTGGGTACTCAGCGGTCTCCTTTGCTGCCTTGGCAGCGAGGCGTGACTGAGCTGCAACTAGCTCCTTGATGAATGGTTTGGCAGCAACTAGACCCTCGGCAACGATGTCTTCGCTAGGAGCGGTCGCACCGCCCTTGATCAAGTCCCAAGCGTTCTCTGAAGCCTCGGCCTCAACCATCATTATTGCTACGTCTTCGACACCGTTCTCAACGATGACGCGACCGGCAACCACCATGTCGAACACTGCGCGCTCTAGCTGCGAGTGCTTAGGGAATGCAACCCACTGACCGTCGATGAGTGCAACACGTACTCCACCGATTGGGCCAGAGAATGGCAGGCCTGCAAGCTGAGTCGACATCGATGCTGCGTTGATTGCAACTACGTCGTACAGCTCGTCAGGCTCGATTGCCAAAACGGTTACAACGATCTGAACTTCGTTGCGAAGGCCATCGACGAACGATGGGCGTAGTGGACGGTCGATCAAGCGGCAGGTAAGAATTGCCTCGGTCGAAGGGCGACCTTCGCGACGGAAGAACGAGCCAGGAATCTTTCCTGCTGCGTACATGCGCTCTTCAACGTCGATGGTTAGCGGGAAGAAGTCGAACTGGTCCTTAGGCTGCTTGCTTGCAGTGGTAGCCGAGAACAGCATGGTCTCTTCGTCGATGTAAACGCTCGCTGCACCCTGTGCCTGCTGAGCTAGACGGCCGGTCTCGAAGCGAATGGTGCGCTTGCCGAACTTGCCGTTGTCGATGATTGCGGTCTCGTAAACGGTGCCGCTCATGGTTTCAATGTTTTGACCCAATTTGGTCTCCTCTTTATAACGTCGCGCAGGCAGGGCGAACAAGGATGCACGGCTCGAGTAATTCAAGCGCTCATGGCAACGACTGATCGTTTGCTTGCGTGAGCGTCGGCCAAAAAAAATTACGCACCTTGCGTAAGGCCTGGTCTGCAGTAAAAACCCTTGAGTACTCTCAAGAACTTCAACCGAAGACCAGCATCTGGCTTTCGCTCTAAATCAAAGGTAGCAGCGTGGTCAGACAAAAGGCTAGGGCGACATTCGCCAATACCCGCCGCATTGCCCAGACCCGAGCCGAACATCCAGGCAAAAGAAAACCGCCCCGATTTCTCGAGGCGGCTTCCTGAAAAACTGCAATTAGCGACGTAGACATCGCTGCATCGCTTGCGATTAGCGACGTAGACCGAGTCGCTCGATCAATGCACGGTAACGCGCAATGTCAACACCCTGGAGGTAACCAAGGAGGCGACGACGCTGACCAACAAGGATCAACAGGCCACGACGGCTGTGGTGGTCGTGCTTGTGGTCCTTTAGGTGCTCGGTGAGGTCTTTGATTCGCTGGCTAAGAACCGCAATCTGAACTTCAGGAGAACCGGTGTCACCCTCGTGAGTTGCGTATTCCTTGATGATCGCAGTCTTTACTGATGCTTCTAGCGCCATATGTATCTCTCCTTAGTTCGCTGCGCGGCGCAAATCACCCGATGTGTTTGCTCTCTTTATCCGCGGCCGTTTCACGGCAACCTGTCGAGTCTAGTCGGCTAGGCCCGGCAATCCAAGCGGAGATTACGGGTTGGTCTGGCCGTTACCCTGGGTGCCCTGCTGGCCGCCTTGCTGGTTCGGGTTGAACTGGGAGCCCTTTTGGTCATCTGGACCACCAGGCAGGAAACCGCCGTGGTCACGATCGCCGTCGCCAAACCCTGCTGGTCCGAACTGGCCCACTAGGTCGCCGCCACGGTGCTCGCCTACTGCGACACCGGCAGCGAAAGTGCCACCAAGGATGACAGCTCCACCAGCAATTGCGGTGACGAGCTTGCCCTGCTTGGTCTTGATCCAAGACTGCTTTGGAGCAGCGTCTTCGTTTACGTATGGAGCCTCTGGAGTTGCTACGGCGTCAATCTTTTTTGCCATGGGTATTGCCTTTCATTGAAGGGAACTTCTGCACTAACAATGAACGCCAAGGCTCCATAAAAGCGCAACGTTGGCTGGACATTGTCTGGGAGACCTAGACGGCTTCGAGCTGCAAGATCTCGCGAATCTTGACCAAGTCGCGATTGATCTCGGCAACAAGCGATTCAACTCCATCGAACTTGGCAGCCGGACGCACGAAGGCCACGTATTCAAGAGTCACGAGCTTGTCGTAAAGGTCAAGCCCCGCGTGATCGAGTACGAACGCCTCGGCAAGCCGAGGTACTGCCTGGAATGTCTCATTGATGCCGATCGAAATTGCGGTTGGTAGGCGCTGACCGTCGACAAACATCCAACCCGCATAGACACCGTCGAGTGGCAGATACCCTTCGGCGTTGCGATCTATGTTTGCGGTCGGGAACCCGATTGTTCGACCAATCTTTAGTCCGTGCTGCACAAGCCCTGTGGTCAGGTGCGGGCGGCCAAGAAATTTAGCTGCGGTCATGATGTCGCCTGCATCGAGCGCATTGCGAATGGCGCTGGTTGAAATTACCTGTCCATCGATTTCGTATGGCGCGATTGCCTTGAACTTGAACTGGTACTTGGCGGCGAGTTGTGCGAGTTGCTCGCAGTCGCCGCTACCACCTGCGCCGAAGCGAAACCCCTCGCCCACCATTACGACTTTTGCGCCTAGCAGATCGACCAGAATCTGTCGCACAAACTCATCTGCATTCATTGACGCGAGCGCTTCATCAAATTCGAGATTTAGTACAGCGTCGACCCCGGCCTCGGCCAGGTGATAAAGCTTTTGGTGCTGGCCAACAATCGGCAACGGCACGCGCTCTGGGTGCAAAACTTCGAACGGGTGTCGATTGAAGGTTACGACGACACTGGTAAGCGCCTGATCCTCAGCCGTCTCAACTAGGTCATTGAGCAGAGCCTGATGCCCGAGATGGATGGCGTCGTACTTGCCAATCGTTACCGCACTGCCAGAAAGATCTGCGGGTACGTCCGCGAGTGAATTCCAGATTTGCATTAGCGCTCTCGCTTGCGCAGCCAGAGAAGACCCAGAATCGGCAGAATCAGTGGAACGAGGCCGTAGCCGATGCCGAACTCAGACCAAACAGTCGGATGCTTAAACCACTCTGGCGCCACGAAGCTGAGTGTGCCGACGACCAGTACGCCGACCAACTCGAACCAGATTGTGATCTTTGCGATTTGGGCTGAACGATTCGACCGACGAGCCAGATTGATGGTGGCGACGATGTAAACCAGCGCACTCAGCGCCGACAGCGTGTAGGCAATCGGGGCATCCTGAAACTTGGTGGCAATTTGATAAAGCGCGCGAGCACTAGCCGAGACGGCGAAGATCGCATAGACGGTTATGAGAAGTCGGCCAACGCCGAGTTTGCTTGTTGCAGCCACCCGATAAGCCTAAATCAGTTAGTTGGGGCGGTTACCTTTGGTGTCGGTAGCCCCTTAGAAACCTCGGTCAGTGCCACGACGCGAATAACTTCTGGCAAGGGAACCACGCTGCTGAGCGATAGCGATCCCTGGCTGTCCTGGCGAAGCAGGTAACGAGCCACTGCTCGAGTGGTCAGGTTGTCATCGCCGACCAAATACATGCTCACCGCAAAGACCGCCTGATACGGGTTTGGTGCAACATCGAGTCCGAGCGGCGGAATCGGCTTACTCTGCGGATTCAGGTCAACCGAAAGTCCGGTTGCGCTGCGCAAGGTTTTCCACTGGCTCGCGGCGCTCAGCAACCCATTGCCATCGGCAACCGCAAAGTCGGTGTCGAGCCTCTTGCCGGTGACAATGTTCGCCATCGAGTAGGCGGCTGTCGTCGCAGCGGAATAGGTGGTCAAAATAATTGCGCCAGGAGTGTCGAGTGTTGCATCTGCCGACGCGAGAGAAACTGAGTGTCCAGCCAAACGAGTTAGCCAGTTAGTCATCGGCGCGGAATCGCTTGCAGACATTTGGTTCCCAAAGGAAATTGACTGATCCGGCAGATTGAAACTCGGGTTGAGTTTGACCAGTGCAGGGTCGTTCCAGTTTGTAATTTGACCGGCAAAGATCTTTTCGATTGCCGCGGCATCCAGATTCAAACCGGACACGCCATCGATGTTGTAGGCAAAGACAAGTGCGTCGACAGCAAATGGAACCGACGCGTAGGCCGTGCCGACCGGAGCACCGGTAGCAATCTGGATTTGGGCATCCGCGGTTTGACTTGCCTCTGGAGTGATCAACATTTCTGGGCAATTCATAGTGACCGATGACTGCCAGTCAGTTGCGACACTAGCCACCGAATCGACAGCCCAAACCTTTACTTCGCCAGGCTCACAGGTGTAGCTCTGCTCGGCGAGGGCGGCGATAACCTCTGGTGGCATCGGTGGGTTGCATGCGCTTAGAGAGAAGGCCGCAATCAGTGCAAAGACCGTTGCTGTAATGGTGCGTTTCATTTCTCTCCTAACGCACTTTTCGGGGTGCCGCCAAGCGACACCCCGATCCGTGCTTCAACTGCGTTTACTTGATTAGCGCAACCAGCTTTAGTGCCTTGGCCTTCAACGCTGCCGAAAGCGGTGCGTAGTTGAGTGCCGGACCCTTTGCAGGGGCACAGGTGTTGATTACGTAGGTCAAGAACTTCTTGATGGCAGCACCCTTGGTGGCGCTAGCCGATGCGGTCGGTGCAAGTGCGTAGGTGACCAACGAAGCGTTGTATCCGCCCTTGACTGCCTTCTTGTAGTCGATGTTCAAGATGCCGTTTGCGCCAACCTCTTGAACTGAAAGGAACGCAGCAGCGGCCTTGACCGAAGGCTGCAGGTACTCGCCTGCCGCGTTACGAAGGCTTACGAAAGGTAGACCCTTCGATGCCGCGTCAGAAAGGTCTGCGTAGCCGATCGAGTACTTGGTCGAAGTTACGGTGCTAACCAAAACCTGAGCGTTAGCTGCCGAGGTACCTACTGGAACTGACTGAGCTGAGGCGGTTGCCCAGGTGCCCGAGTCGTAGTAGCCAGCGCCACCGTTACCGCGGAGGAAGCGAGCTAGGTTCTGGGTAGTACCTGACGAGCCCGAGCGGTAGACCACGTTAATGTTTGCGTCAGGCAACTTCACCGAAGGGTTGTTGGCTGCGATTGATTCGTCGTTCCACTTGGTGATTCGACCGTTCATGATTGCACCAAGGATGGTCGCGCTCAAGTTGATCTTGGTAACACCAGGAATGTTGAAAACGATAGCGATTGGACCACCGATTAGTGGCACATAAGTGAAGTCAGTTGGCTTCTTGTCTGATGCGCCGTAGGCAACATCCGAGGCACCAAAGTCATAGGTGCCGTTCAAGAAGTTTGCACGACCGGTACCTGAACCGACCGACGCGTACTTGATGGTGTCGGCGGTGTAGCTCTTGGCACAGTTATCGATGATGTTGAATGCGAATGACGATCCACCCGCAGTGATGTTTTCGCCGGCAAAGGCTGCTGGGCCGACTAGAGCAACGGTAGCGGTCATGGCTACGGCAGTTGCGATGGCGTTCACTGAACGACGCATTTTTCTCCTTGTTTGCATTTCTTTGTCTGTTGACGTGTTTATTGAATTACTCACTGGTTAACGCATTGCTTTGGCTTGGTTGCGGCCTGGCGAAAGCAAGGTGAACAGTTCATTAACCAAAGTGGCCGTTGACGTAGTCATTGGTGCGTGAGTCGACTGGCTTGTTGAACACGTCGTCGGTCATGCCGAATTCGACGACCTGGCCCGGGTTGCCGTCCTCGGCCAAGAAGAATGCGGTACGAGTCGAAACTCGCTGAGCCTGCTGCATGTTGTGGGTCACGATGATGATCGTCATGTCGTCGCTGAGCTCAAGGATGGTCTCCTCGATGCGGCGGGTCGAACCTGGGTCTAGAGCCGAGCATGGCTCATCCATGAGCAGAATTTCAGGGTCCATGGCCAGCGAGCGAGCAATGCAAAGACGCTGCTGCTGACCACCAGAGAGCGAAAGGGCCGGGTCGTTCAGGCGATCCTTAACTTCGTTCCAGATCGAGGCGCGGCGAAGCGAGGTCTCGACCAGTTCGGCAGCATTGGCCACTTTGCGGTTCGAGAGCTTGAGGCCGGAGAGCACGTTCTCACGAATCGACATAGTCGGAAAAGGGTTCGGCTTCTGAAAAACCATGCCTACGCGCAAGCGCACATCGACAGGGTCGACGCCGGCGTCGTAGATGTCAGTGCCGTCGAGCAGCACTCGCCCACCTAGACCCGCAGATGGAATCAACTCATGCATGCGGTTCAGTGTGCGAATGAAAGTCGACTTGCCACAACCAGAAGGACCAATGAGGGCAGTCACCTCGTTGCTAGGAAAGTCGAGGTTTACATCCTTGAGAACGTGGCGCTGTCCGAACCAAACGTTTACGTCTTCGGCAATCAAACTGCTCAATTACTTTCTGCCTTTCTTGGAAGCCGATTTAGTTCGAGTCATGACTCGAGCCGCGATGAACAAAACTGCAACCAGCAAGAGAATCACTAGTGCTGCACCCCAAGCGCGCTGGATCGAAGTCTCGTAACCGGTCGCGGCGAATTGGTAGAGGTAAGTCGGCAAGGTCGCAATCGGGCCGTTGAACACGTTCGGGTTGGTCGAGTCGGCGGCGAAGGTTGTGATCAATAGCGGTGCAGTTTCACCGATGATGCGCGCGATACCGAGCAACACTGCAGTGAGCAAACCTGACTTGGCAGCCGGAAGAGTGACGAAGGCAAATGCACGCCAGGCAGGAGCACCTAGGGCAAGAGCACCGTTACGAAGTTCTTGAGGCACAAGGATGAGTGACTCCTCGGCAACTCGAGTAACCGTCGGCAACATCAGCGGGATGAGGGCGAGCGAACCGGCCCAGCCAACGTATTGGGTAATTCCCGATGCGATAAACAGCGCATAGATGAACAAGCCAGAAACTACCGATGGCAAACCGGAGAGCGCCTGAATCAGAGTGCGCACGACGCTGCGAGTCTTGCCGCGAGTCTCGGTGAGGTAAACAGCCGTAGCCACACCAAGCGGAACGGTCACGACGGTCGACAAGAAAACCACCAGAAGGGTGCCGATGATTGCGTGCCCGACACCGCCATACTCGAGCGAGGTTGTCGAAGAAATGTAGACGTTGTTCTGACTAAAGAACTGCCAGCTCATGGCTGGCCATCCTTGGGCAATTACCGACCAAACCACCGAGATCAGCAGCACGAACACCGCTGCCCCGAAGAACATGACCAACACCTGAAGGATGGCATCTGACTGACCACGCTTGCCCGAAATGCCGCGACCGGCAATCACACCCATAATTAGCTGCGATGGCATGAAGACAAAAAGCAGCGCTAGTTCAAAGCGCAGGCCGAGAAGAATCGCGGTTACGCCCAGCGCCAACGGCAGCAGGATTGCCAGTGCAATGCGGAGGCGGCTAGTCGAAGAGATCTGCTTCCACGGCTCGGCGGTTGCAGGGCGCGCTACTGGCGCGGCAGACATTACCTTCTCCATGGCTGTGCCTTTGCGACGATGTACGAGGCAATCGAGTTGACCACCAGCGTGACGACGAACAAGACCACACCTGCGGCCATTAGACCTGAAACTTCAGCTGGGCTGGCCTCGCCGAACTTTGCCAGGATCATGGAGGCAACCGAACCGCCCTTGGCATCCAGAATCTGGAACCAGTTGTAATCGAAAACCAGGTTCAGCACGAAGAAGATTGCAACAGTTTCACCGAGTGCACGACCCATGGCCAACAAGATGCCACCGATGATTCCACCGAATGATGTCGGCATGATCACCATTCTGAAAGTTGACCAGCGTCCGGCACCTAGCGCGAGCGAAGCGTTGATGAGCTCTCGGTCTAGCTGGCTGAAGATTTCGCGAGTCACCGAAGCGATGATCGGAACAATCATCACGGCAACAACCCATGATGCGATAAATGGCGAACGCAGGAGATTGCCGCTGTTGCTGGCAAAGATTGGAATGAAGCCGAGTGCCTGGTTGAGCATCGTTGCCCAGCCTTCTGCGACAGGCGAGAAAACCAAGAGACCCCAAAGGCCTAGAACAATTGACGGCAGTGCAGCGAGAAGATCGACCAGAGTGGTAACGATTCGACCGATGGTCTTATTTGCCATGAAGACTATGAAGTAAGCGATCGAAATCGCCATCGGCACCGCGATCAACAGACCCAGCAGGGAAATTTGAATTGAACCCCAAAGCATCGGACCAATTTGCATGACGATTGGTTCGACCGAGGTGTTCCAAGAAGAACCAAATACAAATCCGACGCCCTGCGACTGGAATGCAGGCCAGGAGCGAATGCCCAGAAAGATCAGGATGAGGCTGACCAGAACAATTGATGAGTTGGCCGCCCAGGTTGCGGTGCGATAGAACCTGCGGTCTGCCTTTGAGAAAGGCTTGGCGCGCAGGTTGCGGCGTTCGCGCTCGATCTCGGACATGCCCTAATGCTGACTTTGGCGAGTGAATGCCACCTTGTCAAAAAGTTAACGGGCGGTGAATTCGCCTAGCCAAGCCAGATTTGCTGCATGCGAAAGACCATGACTACCACGGTTAAAGCAGCTGCCGCCATGATGTAGGTCGACCAGCGAGTGCGCTCAACCATGGCCCAGAACCCGGCAGCCACTGGTACGACCAGGGCAACAAACAGGTAGGCGAAGAACTCGACGGTGTCGGTCTTGGCTCGCGCTCCCCCGCTGACCAGAACGATGCTGGCAAAGGTCTGAACCAATAGACCCAGCTCGACTAGTGAGAAAAGACCAATCGAAAGGCGGCTCGGCTTGCGCTTTGCCAGGCCGAGGCCAAGCAGAATCAAAGCGATGGCCAGTCCGGCGATGATTTGAAGGCTGGTTAGCCAGTCGATCATTTTTCCTCCGCTGCGAATACGACTAATGACTTGAGTTGCTCAGCCACCGGCTCGAGCATTGCTACCACTCTATTTTCCCGAACGGCTGCGATGGGTGAATTCTGCCTACCCTTTCGAGCCAGCCGCTTGCCGTGGCGCAAATCTATTTCGTCTTGCTCACTCAATTCAAGCAAGTCGAAACCAGTCACAGAGTCGAACATCGAAGTCACTTTGAGGTTTTCTCGAGTAAGGCCATCGAGCGACTGTGCTGCAGCAACGCTGTAGCCGCCAATGCGAGTGCGTCGAAGCGCAGTCAAGTGGCCAAAGCTACCGAGTGCGATACCCAGATCGCGAGCTAGCGCACGGATGTAGGTTCCACTCGAACAGGTGACCCGAACATCCAGGTCGATGAATCCATGACCATCAACCGACATTCTGCGAAATTCTGAAGTGATGACAAATTCGGTGATCTCGATTTGCCTGGCCGCGAGTTTCACTTCATCGCCGGAGCGCACCTTGGCGTATGCGCGTTGGCCATCGACTTTGATTGCACTAACCGAAGATGGCACCTGCATGATCGAACCGGTTAGAGCGGCAATCGCGTTACCAATCGCATCGAGCGAACAGTTTTCGAGTGAACCGAATTGCGTGAAGTCACCTTCGGCATCGTCGGTGATGGTTGCGGCACCCAGGCGAATAGTTGCCTCGTAGGTTTTATCTTGACCGACGATAAAGGTCAGCAGCTTGGTACCAGCATCGATGCCGATCACGAGCAACCCGGTGGCCATCGGATCGAGCGTTCCGGCGTGGCCGACGCGCCTGGTGCCAGCGACTCCGCGAAGTTTTGCGACTACGTCGTGGCTGGTCCAGCCTGCAGGCTTATCGATCAGCGCAAGCCCCGAGGTCACTTATTCCTCGTCGGTCTCGTCGTGAGCCTTGGGCTCCTTGTAAGGGTTCTCTTCCCCAGCGAATTCGGCCTTGGCGGCCAACTCGTGAACCTCTTCGTCGCGCGCCTTGGCTTGAGCCAATAGGTCATTCATGTGGGCTGCGCTCTCTGGGATTTCGTCTGCCTCGAACTCGATGGTCGGAGTCAGGCGAATCGAGAGCCCACGGCCAACCTCGCGACGAATCAATCCCTTGTTGCGGTCGATGATTGCCGCGCTTTGGCCCTTCTCTTCTGCCGAGCCATAAACGGTGTAAAAGATTTTGGCGTGCTGCAAGTCAGGAGTAACACGAACATCGGTGATGGTGACGAAGCCCAAGTCTGGGTCTTTGACCGCTCGCTCTAGGGCTTCGGCCACCAACACCTTAATTCGTTCTGCCAGCTTTCTGGCGCGTGCGTGATCTACCAATTTAGACTCGTGGCTTCTCGCGCATCTCGTAGGTCTCGATGATGTCTTCGAGCTGCAGCTCGTTGAAATCGCTCAAACCAATACCACACTCAAAGTCAGTCTTAACTTCGTTTGCGTCATCCTTGAAACGCTTTAGCGAATCGATCTTCTGCTTCTCGGCAATGACCTTGCCGTCGCGAAGAACACGAGCGAGTGCGTTGCGCTTGATCGAACCCGAGCGAACGATCGAACCGGCGATGGTTCCGACCTTCGAAGACTTGAACAGCTCGCGTACCTCAGCGGTACCGGTCTGAACTTCTTCGTACTCAGGCTTGAGCATGCCCTTGAGCGACTTCTCGATGTCTTCGAGCGCTGCGTAGATAACGGTGTAGTGACGAATGTCGACACCTTCGCGGTCTGCGCGCTCCTTGGCCTTGTTGTCTGGCTTGACGTTGAAGCCGATGATGATTGCGCTGTCGACTGTTGCCAAGTTGACATCCGACTCGGTAATTGCACCAACACCACGGTGGATGATGCGCAACTGAACTGAGTCGTCGACCTCGATCTTGAGCAGCGAATCTTCGAGTGCTTCAACCGCACCCGAAACGTCACCCTTGATGATGAGGTTGAGTGCCTCAACCTTGCCTTCTTCGAGAGCCTTGGTGAAGTCTTCGAGGCTGACGCGCTTGCGGGTCTTAGCCAACAGAGCGTTACGGTCGGCAGCTTCACGCTTCTCAGCGATCTGGCGAGCCTGACGCTCATCCTCGGTTACGACGAAGGTGTCACCGGCGCGCGGAACCGACTGCAAACCAAGTACCTGAACCGGGCGGCTTGGGCCTGCGGCCTCAACCGGCTGGCCGTTCTCGTCGAACATCGCACGAACACGGCCGTGAGCAGCACCTGCAACGATCGAGTCACCGACGGCCAAGGTTCCCGACTGAATCAGTACGGTAGCCACGGCGCCGCGACCCTTGTCGAGGTTGGCTTCGATAGCCACACCGCGAGCGTCGCGGTCTGGGTTGGCACGAAGGTCTAGGGCTGCATCGGCAGTCAAGAGCACTGCGTCTAGAAGCTCAGGGATGCCCTTGCCGGTCAACGCCGACACGTCTACGAACATGACATCGCCACCGTACTCCTCTGCAACCAAGTTGAACTCAGTCAACTGCTGACGAATCTTCGCAGGGTTTGCGCCCTCTTTATCGACCTTGTTGACTGCGACCACGATTGGCACACCGGCCGACTGTGCGTGGTTAAGCGCTTCGACGGTCTGTGGCATTACGCCATCGTCTGCTGCAACAACAAGGATGGCGATGTCGGTTACCTGAGCACCACGTGCACGCATAGCGGTGAACGCCTCGTGACCCGGGGTGTCAATGAAGGTAATTGCGCGATCGATACCCTCGTGCATTGCGTGTACCTGGTAGGCACCGATGTGCTGGGTGATTCCACCGGCTTCACCCGCAATGACATTCGAGTTTCGAATCGAGTCGAGCAAGCGAGTCTTACCGTGGTCAACGTGACCCATAACGGTTACAACTGGCGGACGGAACTCGATCGCTTCGTCTTCGTCGAACTCGGTAGAAATGTCGACACCGAACGAGTTGAAGAGCTCTAGCTCTTCGTCTTCTGGTGAAACAACTTCGATCTTGTAGCCAAGCTCGGCACCGAGGATCTGGAAGGTCTCATCATCGAGCGATGCGGTTGCAGTGGTCATCTGTCCGAGGTGGAACAGAACGGTAATCAGCTGGCCTGCGTTGGCATCAATCTTGTCTGCGAAGTCTTGGATGCTCGCACCGCGGCGCAAACGAATGACAGTGTTGCCATCGCCGCGCGGAACAATCGCTCCACCAAGGCTCGGTGCAGATCTCTGTTCGAATGCTTCGCGCTTTTCGCGCTTCGACTTTCGAGCCTTGTTCTTGCCGCCGCCCTTACCGAATGCACCGGCAGTACCACCGCCACGACCGCCGCGGTTTGGCCCGCCACCTGGACGAGGTGCGCCGAAGCCACCCGCTCCTGGGCCACCGGCACCTGGACCGCCGCCGAAACCTGGGCGTGGGCCAGCAAAGCCTGGGCGACCTGGGCCACCAGCACCAGCCGGACGAGGACCGCCCGGACGACCCGGCGCACCAGCACCAGCGCCAGCTGGACGAGGGCCACCTGGTCGGCCAGCACCATCTCGGTTGCGTGAAGGCGCGAATGGGTTGTTTCCGGCTGGTCGAGCCATCGGACGAGGAATGCCCATTCCCTGCGATGCCGCGAACGGGTTGTTACCCGGGCGAGGAATACCAGGAATCGGCGAAGGAAGAGTTGGGGTTGGTGCTGCGGCATCTGCTGCAGGCGCGGCCGGTGCAGCAGGAGCTTCTTCGGTTTTCGCAGCAGGTTTCTTGGCACCTGGCTTTGGTGCTGCAGGTGCGTCAGTTGCCTCAGGTGCAACATCTTCGGTGGCTGCGGCCTTCGCCTTCGGAGCCTTCTTAGGGGCTTCTTCTACTGGCTTGGCATCTGGGAAGGCTGCGCGCAGCTTCTTCTCGATAGGTGGTGCGATGGTCGAGGCTGGACCCTTAACGAACTCACCGAGTTCTTCGAGTTTCTTCAGCGCCTCTTTCGAATCAATTCCGAGTTCTTTGGCGATCTCATGTACGCGTTTTAGCGCCATTTAGTTTTCTCCTGTCTGGGGCCAACCCCGACAGGGGGCAGGCCGTTAAAGCTTGAGGGCACTCATTTCGAGCTACTCATTTTTTGCCAACATCGTTTCTGCCTGTTCTTTACTAAGTACAAAACCTTTGCCTGCCAACCTCAGTGCTCTGGCGAATGCGCCTCGGTCAACTGCGAGTTGTAGACATTCCTTGCTGGGATGCACCCAAGCGCCTCGACCGGAAAGAGCAGCCAGCGGGTCGAAAAGTAGCTCGCCTTGGGCGTGCACGACTCGAAGCATTTCAGTTCGATTGGAGCGCTGGCGACAGCCAACACAGGTTCTAACGGCATTCATTCTACCTGCCATCGGGCCTAAGCGGCAGGGGCAATTGCCCCAACCGACCTAGTCGTCGCCTTCGAGGATGCTCTCGGGTTGTACGTCAATCTTTGCACCGGTGA
This sequence comes from Actinomycetota bacterium, assembly GCA_039795455.1. Lineage (GTDB taxonomy): Bacteria > Actinomycetota > Actinomycetes > Actinomycetales > Microbacteriaceae > Rhodoluna. The sequence goes on along the minus strand of JBDKLV010000042.1, from coordinate 10,311 downwards.
GTTTTGCGGCCAGACGCACGTTCTGCCCCTCTTTACCGATGGCTAGCGATAGCTGGTAATCAGGCACTAGCGCGCGCACGTGCACTGCCTTAGCCTCGCCCGTCGCCTTAGGGTCGCCCTGGTTGATGACGTAGGTGTCGCTGACCTTGGCCGGCGAAAGTGCCTGAGCAACAAACTCAGTGATGTCGGTCGAGTAGTCAACGATGTCGATCTTCTCGTCGTTGAGTTCAGCAGAAACGGCCCGAACGCGCTGACCGAGCTCGCCAATGCAAGCACCCTTGGCATTGACACCCGCCTCGTGCGCACGAACGGCAATCTTGGTGCGGTGGCCGGCTTCGCGGGCAACCTGAACAATCTCGACAACACCCGAAGCAATCTCGGGAACCTCGAGTGCGAACAACTTGCGCACCAGGGTCGGGTGGGTGCGCGAAACAGTGACCTGTGGTCCACGAGTGCCCTTGTTTACGTTGGTAACCAAAACACGGATGCGCTTGCCGTGCGAGTAGTCCTCACCCGGCACCTGCTCTTCTGGAGGAAGCACCGCCTCGATACTGCCTAGGTCGACGTGAATCATGTACGGACGAGGGCCCTGCTGGATAACGCCGGTAACGACATCGTCTTTCTTACCGGTGAATTCACCGAACAAGCCCTCATCGTTGATCTCGCGAAGACGCTGAGCGATTACCTGCTTCGCGCTGTGCGCGGCGATGCGACCAAAGTTTTCTGGCGTGACGTTCTTTTCGCTAGAAGTCTCTTCGCCTTCGTCGATCACGGTCTCAAAAATCGAAACGGCGCCGGTCTTTGGGTCGAGATGTGCGCGCGCAGCCGGAAGGTTCTTCGGGTCTGCATGAACGTTCTTAAAGTAAGCAGCAAGAATTGCAGCTTCGATAATCGAAACCAATTCGCTGAATGGAATCTCTTTTTCGCGTTCGATGAGGCGTAATACGCTGAGGTCGATGTCCATGGGTCGCCTTTCGGCCGATAGTCAGTTGTAGGTCGGAGTTGGCTAAGCCAGCTCTGCTACCACAGAGTTTAGCGAAATCGAACGACGCTCACCGCTGCGACGATTCCAGTGATCGACCTCACCGTTCTCAAGCCCCTTGCCACAAATCACCACGTTAGGAACACCAATCAACTCGGCGTCTGAGAATTTGACTCCCGGGGTCGCCTTGCGATCATCGAGAATCACGGTTTTACCTTTGGCTTCGAACTCGGCGGCTAGGCGCTCAGCGGTCTCGAAAACCGAGTCATCCTTGCCGGCGGCAACGATGTAGATGTCTGCTGGCGCTACCGATTCAGGCCAGATCAGGCCCTTTTCGTCGCGGTTTGCCTCGGCCAGCACAGCCACGAGACGAGTAACGCCGATTCCGTAAGAACCCATGGTCACGGTCTGCAGCTTGCCATTTTCGTCGAGCACCTGAAGACCGAGCGCCTCTGCGTACTTGCGACCGAGCTGGAATACGTGCCCGATTTCGATTCCACGTGCCAGCTCAAGAGGTCCGCTGCCGTCTGGAGCCTGGTCGCCTTCGCGAACCTCAGCGATGTCAGCGATGCCGTCTGCACCAAAGTCACGCCCCTTGACCAAGCCAAATACATGCTTGCCCTCGATGTTCGCGCCGGTGATCCAGCTGGTGCCGTCGACCACGCGCGGGTCGAGCAGGTAACGAATCTTTGATTCGCTTTCGGTACCCAGAAGTGCGTTACCGTTCTTGACCGGACCGATGTAGCCCTTGACCAATTCGGGATGACGCTCAAAGTCGGCTTCGGTAGCTGGTTCAACTTCGTTCGGGCCAAACGCGGCCTCGGCACGCTTGGTATCAACCTCGCGGTCGCCAGGCAACCCAACGACAACCAGTGAACGCTTGCCCTCTGGCGACGTGAGTGCTAGCACAACGTTTTTGAGAGTGTCTGCCGCGGTGTAGTTCGCTCCGCTCACAACCTGATTTGCAACATCTACAAGCGTCGCGATGGTTGGAGTGTTTGGGGTGTCGTGAACAATTGCTGCTGGTAACCCATCAAACGACTTTGGCTCGGGAGCAACGGTCTTGACCGCTTCGACGTTAGCTGCGTATCCGCCTGGTGAACGAACAAAAGTATCTTCGCCAATAGGGCTCGGTGACAAGAACTCCTCGGATGCACTTCCGCCCATTGCGCCGGCATCAGCCTTGACGATTACATAGTCAACACCGAGGCGAGTGAAAATGCGCTCGTAAGCATCGCGCTGCGACTGATATGAATTACGCAAACCTTCATCTGTCAGATCGAATGAATAGGCATCCTTCATGACAAATTCGCGACCACGTAGCAAACCCGCGCGTGGACGAGCCTCGTCACGGTACTTGTTCTGAATTTGGTAAAGGCAAACAGGAAGGTCTTTGTATGACGAGTACAGATCTTTCACCAGCAGGGTGAACATCTCCTCGTGGGTCGGGGCCAATAGGTAGTCGGCCTTCTTGCGGTCCTGCAGTCTGAATAGGTTGTCGCCGTATTCGGTCCAACGGTTGGTTACCTCGTAAGGCTCGCGCGGAAGCAGAGCCGGAAAGAAGACTTCTTGAGCGCCGGCACGGTTCATCTCTTCGCGCACGATGTTCTCAACCTTGGCCTTGACTGCCAAGCCGAGCGGTAGCCAGGTGTAGATGCCCGGTGCCGCACGACGAATGTAGCCTGCACGCAGCAGTAGCTTGTGGCTTTCGACCTCGGCGTCGGCCGGGTCTTCGCGCAAAGTGCGCAAGAACAGTGATGACAGGCGGATTGGCATAGAGCCGAGTTTAGCCGAGGCCTATCTAGCGACGACGGCTAAATCACTACTTCTGGGCGACGACGACCTGTGGTGAACCGACCAGGTTCGGATCCATCTCGGCAGCGATGCGATTGGCCTCTTCGATGAGGGTCGCAACGATTTCGCTCTCTGGCACAGTCTTGATGACCTCGCCCTTCACAAAAATCTGCCCCTTGCCGTTACCACTTGCCACGCCAAGGTCTGCCTCGCGAGCTTCGCCCGGACCGTTCACCACACAACCCATGACGGCAACACGAAGTGGCACTGTCATTTTTTCGAGACCCTTGGTCACATCGTTGGCGAGAGTGTAAACATCGACCTGCGCGCGTCCGCAAGATGGGCACGAAACGATTTCGAGCTTGCGAGGGCGAAGGTTTAGGCTCTCGAGAATTTGCGAACCGACCTTGATCTCTTCGACGGGTGGGGCTGAAAGTGAAACACGGATGGTGTCGCCGATGCCCTTGCTAAGCAGCGCGCCGAAGGCAACCGAGGACTTGATGGTGCCTTGGAATGCAGGGCCCGCTTCGGTAACACCGAGGTGAAGTGGCCAGTCGCCGCGCTCTGCTAGCAACTCATATGCCTTGACCATCACAACCGGGTCATTGTGTTTTACCGAAATCTTGAAGTCGTGAAAGTCATGTTCCTCGAACAACGAGGCTTCCCAGACGGCCGACTCGACCAACGCCTCTGGAGTTGCCTTGCCATACTTTTGCAACAGACGCGGGTCGAGTGAGCCCGCGTTCACGCCAATACGAATCGAAACTCCGGCATCCTTGGCTGCCTTGGCAATTTCGCCAACCTTGTCGTCGAATTGGCGAATGTTGCCCGGATTTACTCGAACGGCACCACAGCCAGCATCGATTGCGGCAAAAACATATTTTGGTTGAAAGTGAATGTCAGCGATTACGGGGATCTGCGACTTCTTGGCAATCAGCGGTAGGCGGTCCGCATCGTCTTGGCTTGGCACTGCAACGCGAACGATGTCGCAACCAGATGCCGTTAGCTCTGCAATCTGCTGCAGCGTTGCGTTGACGTCGGTGGTCTGAGTGGTGCACATCGACTGCACAGAGATTGGCGCATCGCCACCAACTGCGACCTTACCGACCATGATCTGACGGGTTTTGCGACGCGGAGCCAGGACCGGCGGCTTTGGTTTACCCAGATTAATTGCGACCATTTGCCTAGCCTAACCCCGACTAAAACTTGACCGGATTGATTAGGTCAAGAAGCAGCAAGACCGCACTAAGCGCAATCAGGGTTGCCGAGACGATGTAGGTCATTGGCATTAGCAGCGCGGTGTCCGCGGGGCCAGGGTTCGGCTTGCGGCGAATTCGCCAAATGGCCTTCTTGATTGCCTCGTAAATGGCACCGGCAATGTGGCCACCATCGAGTGGCAGTAAAGGAATCATGTTGAATGCGAAGAGCGCGAAGTTCAACGATGCCAGCATCGATAGCCAGCCGCCGAGTTTGTCTATAAAGCTGGCCTGCTGGTTGCTGCCGATCTCGCCGGCGACCTGCCCGACTCCAATGATTGAGACCGCACCACTGACCGAGCGAGGTTTGCCAGAGAAAGTGTCGTGCACCGATTGATAAACCTGGTTCGGCAGATTGAAGATGAGGTTGAAGGTCTGAGCGATCGTCGCACCGCTAGAAACGAAAGCAGCCGAAAGAGGCTGAGCCTGTCGCACTGGAGTGAGCACGACACCGAAGAACGCGACTCTTTGTAGTTTGCTCGAACCATCTGATTGCACCATTGGTCGAGTAACCAGCGCCGGCGTAATTGAAACATCTTTGGTTTGGCCACCCGATGACACCGTGAGGTTTAGCTCGCCAGGGTGAGTAGCCGCGAAGCTCGCGATCTCATCCCAACTTGAAACGCTCTGGCCATCTACCTTCAGCACTTTGTCGCCAGCCTTTAGGCCCGCCACCTTTGCCGGACTGTCGGCATCGGCGAGGCTGCATGGAACTTGGTTTTCAAAACTCATTGGCACGCATTGGCTAATCGATTCAACCGTGGTCGAGCGCACGAAGGTACCGATGCCTGAAACCGAAATTGCGGTGAGCAGCACGCCAAGAAATAGATTCATGAACGGTCCGCCAAACATGATGATGATGCGTTTGAGCACTGGCAGTTGGTAGAACATGCGGTGCGCATCGTTGTCGGTCACGTACTCGGAGTGGGCGTTGCGGGCCGCGGCAATCGCCTCGCCCATTGAACCCTTGCGCTCACGCGTGCCCTCTGCAGCTGGCGGATACATGCCGATCATGGTGATGTAGCCACCAAGCGGAATCGCCTTGACACCGTATTCGGTCTCGCCACGCTTGCGCGAGAACAAGGTTGGACCGAAGCCAATCATGTACCGAGGTACTTTAACTCCGAACTTCTTTGCAGGCAGCAGGTGGCCAAGCTCGTGCCAACCGATAGAGAAACCGATACCGATTGCGATTACCAAAACACCAGCGATGTACCAAAGAATTTCGTTCATCGCATCACCGTATTAACTGCCACTGACAAAACTCTGAAAACTACTAACACGCGGTAGCCATCTGTGCGTGAGCACGATCGCGAGCCCACTTCTCTGCTGCCAACACGCTATCCAAAGTCAATTCAGCTTCGGCAGTGTGCGCCTCTACGACCCGTGAGATTACATCGGTGATTTGGGTGAACATGAGTCGACCACGGTGGAACTGCTCCACGGCTTCTTCGTTCGCTGCGTTGTATACGGCCGGATAAGTGAGCCCCGCCCGCGCCACCTGACGCGCAAGATTTACGGCTGAGAAAACCGACTCGTTTAAAGTTTCAAAAGTCCACTCACTGGCTTTGGTGAAGTCGATTGCTGTTGAAACCGTGTCAATGCGGTTCGGCCATGACATGCCAAGTGCGATCGGCAACTTCATGTTTGGCGGTGAGCACTGGGCAACAATCGATCCGTCGACGAACTCGACCATCGAGTGCACGATTGACTGCGGGTGTACAACAACATCGATGTCGTCAATGGCAACGTCGAACAATAGGTGCGCTTCGATCAACTCGAGCCCCTTGTTGACCAGCGTCGCGGAGTTTGTAGTCACAACCTTGCCCATCGCCCAGGTCGGATGCTTCAGAGCCTGTTCGGGGGTAACGAGCGACAGCTGTTCACGCGAGTACCCGCGGAACGGGCCCCCGGATGCCGTAAGAATCAGTTTGCGCACCTCGGTCGCAGCACCAGAGCGCAGACACTGGGCGATGGCGGAGTGTTCGCTGTCGACCGGCACAATCTGCCCAGGTCGAGCAAGCTCAGTCACAAGGGAGCCACCAACTATGAGCGACTCTTTATTTGCGAGCGCCAGAGTCTTGCCCGATCGTAGGGTTGCCAAAGTTGGCGCAAGTCCAACCGAGCCGGTGATGCCATTGACCACGACATCGGCGTCTAGCCGCTCGACCAATTCGGTAGCAGCCTCGGCGCCAAGCACGGCATTGCTCGCAGCGATTGAGAACTCTGCGGCCTGAACATCCATGAGCTCTTGATTGCTGCCGGTAGCCAAACCGACCAACTCAAACTGGTCGGGGTGCTCGCGAATAACCTCGAGAGCCTGCGTGCCAATCGACCCTGCTGAACCCAGAACGATGACACGACGCATGGCTCAATTCTGCCACTCGGCTTACAGAATCAAAGGCTTAGGATTGGACTATGAGCGACGTTCAGAACGCGCAATCGCGCAAAATCGTAACTGCAATCCCAGGCCCAATCTCGCAGCAAATGCACCAACACCGCATGACTCAGGTCAGTTTTGGTGTCGGCGCTACCCTGCCGGTGTACATCGACCACGCGCACGGCGCCATCATGACCGACGTTGATGGCAACCAGTTCATCGACATGGGTTCGGGCATCGGTGTAACCACCATCGGCCACACCAACGACGGTGTCGTCAAGGCGGTCAGCGAACAGGTCGCCAAACTAACCCACACCCTTTTCACTGTCACTCCATACGCTCCATACGTCGAGCTTTGCGAAATCTTGAACCGCGTCACCCCTGGCAACTTTGCCAAGAAGAGCGCTTTGTTCAACTCGGGCGCCGAGGCCGTAGAGAACGCGGTCAAGATCGCCCGCAAGTTCACTGGCAAGCAGGACATTGTCGTGTTTGACCACGCATACCACGGTCGTACCAACCTGACCATGGCCATGAACTTCAAGATTGCTCCTTACGGCAATGGCTTCGGCCCATTCGCCTCGGGCGTTCAGCACGTGCCAATGTCTTACCCGTTCCGCGATGGCGGCCTTTCGGGCGAAGATGCAGCAACCCGCGCAATCAACTACATCGAGAAGCGCGTTGGCGCGGCTCAGCTCGCAGCAATAGTTATCGAGCCAATTCAGGGTGAGGGTGGCTTCATCGTTCCTGCGCCTGGTTTCTTGAAGGCGCTTAGCGACTGGGCACACGCAAACGGCGTGCTCATCATCGCCGATGAAATTCAGGCAGGTATTGCCCGTACCGGCAAGATGTTCGCCTCGCACCACGAAGATGGCTTCGAGCCTGACCTAATCACCATCGCCAAGGGCGTCGCGGGCGGTATGCCAATTTCGGCAGTAACCGGCCGCGCAGAAATCATGGATGCGCCAACCCCGGGCCAGATTGGTGGCACCTTCGGCGGTAACCCTGTGGCGGCAGCCGCTGGTATCGCAGTGATGCAGCAGATCGAAGCAGGTGGTGTGCTTGAGCGTGCACAGGCAATCGAGACCGTACTGACCTCGCGCCTACAGGGCATTCAGGCTCAGCACCCAGTTATCGGCGAGGTTCGTGGCCGCGGTGCAATGATCGCTATTGAATTTGTTGAACCTGGCACTCGCAACCCGAATGCAGCCGCAGTCGAGAAGGTAGTCAAGTACTGCCACCAGAACGGTGTTTTGGTTCTCAACGCTGGCACCTTCGCCAACGTGATTCGTTTCTTGCCACCGCTGGCCATCACCGATGCACAGCTGCACGAAGCCATGGATGTGGTTGCTGCCGCAGTCGCATCGCTCTAAACCAAACAGTGAAAATCCCCTCGTGTGAACTAGGGGATTTTTATTTTGGCCGAACTAGTTTGCGAGTTTGCGGCGTTTGATGGCGCCGGTGATCTGCGTCACGAGCACAATCACGATTGCCAGCAGGAACACCGCCGAGGCGATCACGTTGGCCTCGGCGGGAACACCACGCGAGGCTGCCACGTAAATGAACTTAGGGAAGGTAGTCACCGAACCAGAGTTGAAGTACGTGATGATGAAGTCGTCGAAGCTAAGTGCAAACGAAAGCAACGCCGCCGAAATGATTCCCGGCAGCAGCAATGGAAAAGTAATCTTCCAGAACACCTGGTTCGGATTCGCGTAAAGGTCGCGACCCGCCTCTTCGAGCACTGGGTCGAGTGTTTGCACGCGAGCCTTGACGGTCACGACCACAAACGAAAGACAGAACATCACGTGAGCGATGATCGTGGTGACCAGGCCCGATGCAAAACCAATGTTGAAGAAGAACGCCGCAAGGCCCGCACCAAGCACAACCTCAGGAGTCGCCATCGGCAAGAACAAGAGCAGGTTGGTCGAAGCGCGGAACTTGAACGAGTAGCGAACCAAGCCGATTGCAAGTGCCGAGCCCAGCACTGTGGCAATCAAAGTCGAAATTGCACCGATGAGAATCGAGTTGCCGAGAGCCTCGCAGATGTTGCCCTTGGCGCACACGTTCGTCCAGTGGGTGACGGTGAAGCCCTCCCAGACGGTGTTGGAGCGAACCGAGTCGTTGAACGAGAAGGCAATCGTGTAAACGATCGGTATCAGCAAAAAGACCAGAGCGAGGCCCGAATAGATGGCAAGACCAATTGGCTTTCTCACAGTAGGTCCTCCGTTCCGGCCTTCTTCACGTAGACAGAAACCAAAACCAGGATGACCGCCATCAGCAACACGCTAAGTGCGGCGGCCGATGGGTAACGCAGGTTCTGCAAGAAGTCGGCCTCGACCATGTTTCCGATCATCGAGGTCTTTGATGAACCCAAGAAGTCGCGGCTTGCGTTCACGTAGTCGCCGGCAATCGGAATGAAAGTAAGCAGAGTTCCTGAAATGACACCAGGCATCGAAATCGGCAGCGTGATCTTGCGGAACACCTTGGCAGGCGATGCATACAGGTCGCTACCTGCCTCGAGAAGGCGCACATCGAAACGCTCGAGGGTCGTGTAAAGCGGCAGAGTCATGAATGGAATGAAGTTATAGGTCAAACCAAAAACCACCGCAGCTGGCGTACCAATGAAGTAGTCGTTTGGCCCCATTAGCCCAACCGAGTGAACCCACTGCATGATTGCGCCACCCTCAGAAAGAATCTGCTTCCAGGCGATGGTGCGCAGCAAAAACGAAATGAAGAACGGTGCAATGACCAGAGTGACCATTAGGCGCTGCAAAGTTGGGCGACCGCGCATCTTGACGCCAATGAAGTAAGCGAGCGGGTAGCTAATTAGCAGAGCAAAGAAAGTTGCTAGAAATGCATAAAGAAACGAACGGATGATCTGCGGCATGTAGTCAGTAATTACGCCGACATAGTTCTGAATCTCAAAACCGTACTGGTAGACACCGATAGCGCCGCTCGGGTCAGGAGTCTCGAGCGAGGTTGTGATTAGCGAAAACAGCGGAGTGAGAAAGAACAGACCAAGGTAAACCAAGCCAGGCAGTAGCAAGGCAAGAACGATCTTGCCGCTCTTGCGGTTTGAACCTGATTGTGCGTTCGCCGGAGCCGAGCCGAACGCCGCGAAAGCCATTACTTCTCGCCTTCGGCAGGCAGGTCTGCCAATCCAAACGCGTGCTCGACCTTGAACGAAACCCAAACCTTGGCCCCGAGTTCGGTAACCGGCGACTTTCCAATGTTCTGCGCGAACACGGTCACTTGGCCGAGGCCTGGAATCTCGATCAGATACTGGTTGCTCACACCGGTAAAACGAATGTCGATGATTTCACCAGGGCCAACGATGTTCACATCGCTCGACTCGGCAGGTGCGCCATCCTCGTGGAAATTGGCCTTCTCTGGGCGAACACCGATTGCAATCTTGCCTTCGTGCTTCTCGGCGCGCTTCTTAGGAACCGAGAGCTTGTGGCCACCGACGTTGATCGAAACGGTGTTCTCGTTTGACTCGACTACATCGCCGACGAATAGGTTCGACTGGCCAAGGAACTTGGCGACGAAGGTGGTCTTTGGGCGGTCGTAGAGCGCTTCAGGGGCACCCATCTGCTCGATGCGACCCTTGTTCATAACGGCAACTGTGTCAGCCATGTCCATGGCTTCCTCTTGGTCGTGAGTCACGTGCAAGAAGGTCAGGCCGACTTCCATCTGAATCGCCTTGAGCTCGATCTGCATCTGGCGACGAAGCTTCAGGTCGAGCGCACCGAGTGGCTCATCGAGTAGCAACAAGGATGGTCGGTTGACCAACGCGCGAGCCAACGCCACGCGCTGCTGCTGTCCGCCCGAGAGCTGCTGTGGGCGACGTGCAGCGAGGTGCTCAAGCTCAACCAGGTCGAGTGCATCGGCTGCAAGCTTTA
>JBDKLV010000041.1:0-25913 GCA_039795455.1 Actinomycetota bacterium | reverse complement strand
GGCAGGTTGTACTCAGGAGTCGTCGCATAGCCCGGTCGAGTGCGCCTCACTGCTAATGAGGTAGGGGTCTAAAGCCCCTCGGAGGTTCAAATCCTCTCGACTCCGCTGAGTTTCTCGTGGTATCGACTTAGGTCGATGTGGCGGGTAAACTTTCAAGGTTGCCTAGAGCAACAACCCAGCGCTTGTAGCTCAACGGATAGAGCATCTGACTACGGATCAGAAGGTTGGGGGTTCGAGTCCCTCCAAGCGCGCGAGCGCAAAGCATGGCGAATCTGTGATTCGACAGGCTACGCGAGACCACCGAAGGTGCCGAAATACCTCGGTGGTTTTTTGCTACTTGTCGGGACTCATCGGCCTTCGGCCTCACCCTCCAAGCGCGCAAGCGCAAACAAAAACCGGCAGGAGAGATCCTGCCGGTTTTCGTTTAAGAACAGTTGATTTAGCGCAGGTAGGGGCGCAGCTCGACCTTGCGGTTGCAGGCCTTCGAGCCTGCCTTAGCGAGCTCAAGGGCGGTGGCGTCGTCTGGCGCGTTGATTAGCCAGAAACCCGAGTAGTGCTCATCCATGTTGTAGAGCGAGCCCGATGCAACCTGGCCGGCGTCGGCGCGGTTGTCGATCAGAGTGGCCGCTGCACCGTGGTTGATGCCGCCGGCAGTTATCCAGTAGCCCTTCTCCTCGAGCATCTCGTTGAATGCGTCGATGGCTGCCATCTCGTTGCTCGGCGCCTTTTCGACCTGGTCGTCAATTACAAAAATGATGTATCGCATAGGTCAAGTATCCCGAAAAGTTTGCAATGTCGGTAGGAATATGTATCCTTTCTTTTGCATCAAGAGTGACCTCACGGTCCGGCAACCTCCCCACTGGAAAGGTGCCCAAAACGATGTGGCCCGACAGCGACCGCTGCGGGCAACCAGTGGAGGTTCGCCTCCAACCTAACGAGAGGTATCTCATGTCGATTCACGACGAAATCGGCGATATGTCAGGCGGCCAGTCTCACCTTTGGAACGGTGAGCGACGCGAGGCAATCGTTGAAGCTAACGAGTTCGATCCAACCTGTTCGGGTTTTGAACTCAAAGGTGACTACAGCAAACTGCCGCTAGAGGCGCGTTCTGCAGCCATCGCCAGCGAAATCTACGAAGAGTACTCAATCTTCGACTCAACTCCGATGGGCGTGGTTCGTCACATCGCACGCGAGATTCTCGCCCAGGCACTCGGCAAGCAGCCAGAGAAGCAGCTGGTTGGCTACTTCGGTAGTTCGATCAATCTGGTTCCCCAGGTCAGCGCGGTTGGGTGGCTTTGCCACGCATTCGTAGCGGGCATTACCGAGGCCGACTTGCTCGAGTGGGGCATCGACCCATTCGTAGTGATTCAGCTCAAGTGGTGGCAACGTCGCGAGGGTGAGACGATTCTGAATCAACACATCCGTGCGATTCGAAACGGATGGGCGTTGCCGTGGTTAGAGGCCGCGGTGCGCGACTCGTACCGCAATCTGTTTGCCTTCAAGGATCGCTTTGCTGCCGAGTGGCACGAACGCTGGGCCGACGAGGTCAAGCAGATCGAAGAGCTCTTCGAGTTCTTCGGTGTCGGGCCTAAAGGCAACGAGAAGGCCACGCCTGCAGAGCTGACCGAGGCAGACGCGACTGCCTGGGCCAAGGCATTCGCTAAAGCCGACATCACACTGATTGCGCCGGATGCACGTGGCCGTTGGGCCATGTTGCCAAAGCAGGGGCTCGAGGGTGGGCAGTTGCGCGAGCCGGTCTACACGGTCGCCCGGTACCTGCAGCAGCTCGGTCACAAGCCGACCGACTGGCCGAACGGGGTCGCGAGCGACTTCTTCGGGCGCATCGGCGACAACTAACCAGGATGAACGGGGTGGGGTGGCTCGGCAACGGGCCACCCCAAACCTCTCTTTTAGGGCGGGTAGCATCGAAGCAATGTTGAACAAAATCGCACGCGCAGGCTACGACTTCTTGTCGCTGCCCGTAATGGCTCGCATCTCTGACGGGCTGTTGATGCGTCGATTCACTCGGCTGGCACAGTCCGCCGATCGCCGTGGTCCGCAGGCAGGAACCTGGCCAAAGATCACCGTGGTCGTTCCGGTCTACAACGTCGAACGCTACCTTGCGCTTTGCCTTCAAAGCCTGCGTGGTCAGCAGTACCCAAACCTGCATGTGATCGCAGTGAACGATGGTTCGACTGACTCGTCGGCGAGCATCCTTGAGAAGTTTGTTGACAAGTTGAACCTGCAAATTGTCACGCAGAAAAATGCGGGACTTGGTGCCGCACGAAATGCAGGTGTCGCGTCCATCACTTCGACCGACTATCTGATTTTTCTCGACAGCGACGATGCGCTCGCACCGGGTGCGCTTCACAGACTCGTTGCAACAATCACAAAGACTAAGAGCGATTTTGTTGTTGGCGATGTCACTCGCATCAAGGGCCTCACGCGCATCAAACGAGTCGACACTCGTGCGCTATACAAGCAAGGCACGCAACTCTCAACAACCTTCGCGAAGCAGCCGAACGCTGTATACGACGTAACAGCGTGGAACAAACTTTTCAACTTCGATTTCTACAAGTCACACAAAATCAAGTTTCCGAACATGTACTTCGAAGACATGAGCGAAATGACTCGGGCCTATGTCGAGGCAACGTCGTTCGATGTGTTGGCCGAGAGTGTCTACCTGTGGCGCGTGCGCACCGAAGGCGCACGTTCAATTACTCAGCAGACCAGCGATGCCGCCAAGCTCGAAGATCGCCTTACTTCGCTGCGCGAAATAAAGAAGATCATCGTCAAAGCAATCAAGGATGGCCGTGCCACAGAGCAGAACGCTAAGGCCTTCGAGGCGCGCATCCGTGTTCACGACCTGAAGCTCTACGAAAACAGCGTGCCGAACGCTCGCGAGCGGTTTGCTGAGTTTTTGGGCTAGGCAGCCCGACTAGTTGACGAAGTCTTTGAGCCAGGCGTTTAGCTCTGGGCCAAGGTCATCGCGCTTAGAGGCCAGGCGAATAGTGGCCTTGATGTACTCAAGCTTGTCGCCAGCGTCGTAGCGCTCGCCTTTGAACAGCACACCAACCACGCCACCGGCAAGCTGCGGATTGCGGGCAGAGATGGCAAGCGCGTCGGTCAGCTGAATCTCGCCACCGGCTCCTGGCTCGAGCTGATCGATGATGTCGAGAATCTCAGGGCGAAGAATGTAGCGACCGATCACCGCGTAGTTCGACGGTGCAACCTCGGCCTTTGGCTTTTCGACAAAATCGTCGATCGAGACAACATCGCCGTCGACCGAGCTCGGCTTTACACAGCCGTACTTGTGAATCTCGCTCTTTGGCACCTCGACGAGTGCGACGACAGAGGCGCCGGTCTGCAGGTGCACTTCGCGCATGCGCTCGAGCAGGTGAGAGGTCTCTTCGATCACGTCGTCGCCGAGTAACACGGCGAATGGCTCGTCGCCTGTGAATGAGCGCGCGGTAGCGATCGCGTGACCGAGGCCCTTGGCTCCACCCTGACGCACGTAGTGAATGCGACCGAGGTTCGTCGGTGCCTGAACCTTCTCGAGTTTGTCTTCGTCGCCGCGCTCTTCGAGACGCGCCTCGAGTGCTTCGGCAGAGTCAAAGTGGTTCTCGAGTGCGTACTTGTCGCGGCCGGTCACAAACAGGATGTCTTCGAAGCCGTAACGAACGGCCTCTTCGACTACGTACTGAATGACCGGCTTATCAACCAGCGGCAGCATCTCCTTCGGCATCGCCTTGGTGGCTGGCAAGAAACGAGTGCCTAGCCCGGCGACCGGGATAACTGCCTTGGTTGGTGGCTTCATTACTTTGACTTTAGTTCTTGGCCAATGGCAACGAACTCATCCTTGTACAGCGCGTAAGCGGCCTTCCAAGGCTTCGAAGGGCCAGCCCAGTGAACGATCTGCGGGTCTTTCGAGTAGTCCTGAGTCGGCACGTAGTTCCAGTCGTCGTCGATGCCTAGGGCACGGCCGGCCGAGTAGAAGTTCATGACGTCTTGGTCGTTGAGGCGTAGCTCTTCGACCAGGTACAGGTTGTTCTCGATGAACTTCTCGGCGCGCATCTGCTTGAGGTTCATGAGCAAGATGCCGGCGTTATAGGTGTCTGCGGTCAGGTCGCCAGTCGCGTGAGCGCGACGACGCAGGTTCCAGGCCTGCTGCGGAGGAAGCAGCAGCGAAACGCGGGTGATCACGTCGACCAGGTTGGCCCAGCCATCCATGCGGCTGCGCTTGCCCGCGAAGACCTTGTTGCCGAGCTTGGTGTCGTACAACTGACCGACATCGCCACGAACAAGGATGTCGACGTCGAGGTAAAGCACCTTGTCGAGGTCGGTGAGCACCATCGGCAAGAACAAACGGTCGAAGGTCGAAACAGTGATGTGCTTCATGAGGTTGACCTTGTCGCCGTACTGAATGCCGTCAAAGTCGTAGAACGCAAAGTTGATTGAGGGGAACAACTTGTGCAACTTCTGGTAGTAGTCGTCTTTTAGACCGCGAGTCATGATGTGCATGTTGAGTTCGCGCTTTGTGTTGCGCTCAACCGATGCGATCACGATTGCAAGTTCGTTCGCAAGGTTCTGGTCGCAAGCGAATGCGACGTTGACCGCACGAGCACCGCGCTTGTTCTTTCCAAGCTTGACGACGTGTGACTTGAACTTCTTGTAAACGTCTGGCAGGTCGATTGCCGACTCGCCCAGAGGAGCAAGGTTGTTGCAGTACTGCTCTGCGAATGCAACATCTTCTGCGACAATCTCGCGCCAAGTCTTCATGACTTCTTCGCGCGACTTGCCAGCAAGAATCTCGCCGATAATAACTTCGAGCTTCTTCTCGATGCCGTGGCGAATCTTGTTGAAGTCTGTCTCGTTCAAATCGAGTAGACCTTCGAAACGAACATCCGAGCGCTTACCTGGAACGAAGGTGACCTTCTGTCCCATCGAGCGAGCAGGCAGGTAGCAGTGCAGACGCTTGGTCAGCACGTGGCCGAACTTTGCGTACTTGGCAAGCATGCGACGTGCGTCTTCGATGCCCTCGATCAGCGTGAAGTCCTTCACGTAGTCACCAATCTGAATGTAGAACCACTTAGGAATAAAGACCCACTTGGCCTTGAGCCACTTGCGGCCGGCCTCGACAACTGCGAGCAGCGGCATCTTGCCGGCACCCCAGGCCTTAGGCAGAACCTGGCCGACAGTGGTGGTCACACAGCCCGAGAAGAACGCTGGTACGCCGTAGTCGCGCAGGCGGTAGACGGTAGTCCAGTCGCGGCAACCGATTGGGCCGAGCTTCTTTAGCTGTGCCGCGATCTCTTCGTTCATGATGCCCGCATCCTGAATGTGGAACGAGATCATAATCGGGTTTACGTTCGCAGGATATGGAAAGTCGATTTCACCCTTGTATGCGCGGTGCATGAACCAACCGTTTGAAATCAACCAGGTGTTCTTCGGGTAGCTCTTGCCAGATGCAAAGTCGCGGTTGAGTTCGATTGGCTGAACCTTTACCGGTGCGCCACTGAGGCGACGCTCTTTGCGAACTCGAGGCTGCAAAGTTTTTAGGTAGCTTGCTAGCTTGCTGCCACCGACAAATTCGATGTTCTGAAAACGCAACAGGTGCGAAATTGCGGCGAGAGTCTGAACGTAGTCACCACGGTTCGACGAGGTGCGCTCTTTGTCGAGCATGTCGTAGTCCATGACTGCAAAGTTCACGACACCAGGCATGTCGGTAGCGCCGCTGCCGTCATCGGCAAGCATGCGAACCCACCAAGCGAGCTCGGCAGCCTTCTCGGCGTCGCGGCCTTTCTTGGCTGCGGCGTCGGCATCGAGCGCGCCAACCCACTCGCGAATCTTCGCGGTGTGCTTGTGCTTGATTGCCGCACGAACGACGTCGATCTTGTAGTCGGAAGAAACTGACTCGTCGCCCATCAATTCTTCGATTTCACGGATGGCCTTCTTGCGATCCATGGTCAACCAGGCGTCGAAGAACTCGTATGGTGCCTTCTGTGCCGAAAGCTTGAGACCGGCCTCTTTGAAGTAACCGAATGCCGCCTCTTGCAAGCCGTCGGTCGCCAAGAAAACACCGAAGGCAAGGGCGCCGGCGACGCGAGTCGATTCGCTGTCGTACACGCGCTGCAACATTGCGCGGGTGTTGATGCGCTGCACCTTCTTGTATGCCTCACGCACGTGGTTGATCAGTGCGGTGTCTAGCGGCTCGCCAAGCTCGAGGCGGCGGGCTAGCTGTGGGTTGATCTCTTTAGGACCAAGCAACAAAAGGGCTTCAGACCACTTGTTGAGCTTGAGGGTTACTCGGCGAACCTGACCTCGCTTAAGTACGTACCGGGTTGCGCGCTCGAAAAACTGGTCCAAAACTGCTCCTATTAATAAGGTTGCTTTCCGTCCAAGCATACAATCGGCCTATTTTGTAGCCTTGGAGGATACAAATCACCGCTTGGAGCAATTTTGAACGAACGTCCGCAGGTTCGCCCAGCCACCGAGGGCTGGATTCAGCCCAAGGATGAGACCGGCAAGCCACGCCTAGAGTTCACTGCTCCCCGCCGTGAAAAGCCGCCGGTTCACTTTGCCGATTTGAGCATCGAAGAGCGCACCGCCAAGGTCAAAGAGCTGGGCCTACCAGCATTCAGGGCCAAGCAGCTCGCCACTCACTACTTTGTGCACTACACGAGCGACGCGGCGCAGATGACCGACCTGCCGGCAGACTCGCGCGACGCCATTGCGGCATCGTTGTTGCCTCCGCTGCTAACCCAGGTTCGTCGACTCAAGACCGACAACGGCGACACCATCAAGTTCTTGTGGCGCTTGTTCGATGGCGCACTCGTCGAGTCTGTGCTCATGCGTTACCCGGGTCGCATCACTCTTTGCGTTTCTTCTCAAGCAGGATGCGGCATGAACTGTCCGTTCTGTGCCACGGGTCAAGCGGGCCTCACTCGAAACATGTCGACCGCTGAAATTGTCGATCAGATTGTGCGAGCCAATCAGGCCATTGCCGCCGGTGAACTTGGCGGAATTCACAAGCACGAAGATGGTACTCCTGAGCGAGTTAACAACATTGTGTTCATGGGAATGGGTGAGCCGCTCGCGAACTACAACAAGGTGATGGCTGCGGTGCGCTGCATGGTCGAGCCACAACCAAACGGTCTTGGCATGAGCGCACGAAACATCACTGTGTCGACTGTTGGCTTGGTGCCATCGATTCTGAAGCTTGCCGACGAAAACTTGCCACTCACCTTCGCGCTGTCGCTACACGCACCCGACGACGAACTGCGCGACGAGCTAATTCCAGTGAACTCGCGCTGGAAGGTCGACGAGGCGCTCGATGCCGCGAAGGCCTACTACGACAAGACCGGGCGCCGCGTCAGCATTGAGTATGCGCTGATCAAAGACATGAACGATCACGCCTGGCGCGCTGATTTACTGGCCAAGAAGCTCAATCAGCGAGGCAAGGGCTGGGTGCACGTGAACCCGATTCCGCTCAACCCAACACCTGGTTCGATTTGGACGGCATCGACCAAAGAGGTAACTCGTGAGTTTGTTGCACGTCTCGAGGCGGCGGGTATTCCTGCCACTCTTCGAGATACTCGCGGCAAAGAAATCGATGGCGCTTGCGGTCAGCTTGCAGCCGCCGAGTAATACCGCAATCTAGTTTTTGCTAATTCGAAGTGCTCCGCGTTGCAGTGCGATTGCAATTGAAGCATTCGCCAAAAAGAAAAACATGATGCCAAAGATGTAGGTGAACATCTGTGTGAGACCACCTTTGTCGCTCGGGTTGATAAACCAATAAGCCCACCAGCCGGTGATGGCACCGCGTGCAATCGAGAACGCGAGCCACAAGAGCGGAAACGCGATTACCCACCAGATTTTCTTGAAGTTGAGTTTGGCTGTACCAACGATGACTAGCCATTCGATCACGATGAAGATCGGAGCCCAGACGTGCAGAATTTCGTTTGGCAAAACCGGCCAGGCGTAGTTTCCGTCACGAACATCGTTTGGCATTCCGCGCAGTAACGCGTTGTAAACGACAGAGACGACAACTGCTGCAGCGAAAACACAAAGTTGCACTGTGGTGAGTAGTGGAGTGTCTTGGGCGTGACGTAGGGCGTAAGTACCACCGACGATTAGCGTGACCGCAGCAATCATCGATGAGTCAATGGTGAAGTAGGCAAAGTATTCGCCTGGGCGAAATAGATTGTGCACCAGTCGGTCTTGCACTTGCCAAGCGATCGACCAAATCATGGCTAGCCCGACGGCAATTCGAAACACCCCCATCGCTTTGCGCAGGGTGGAAGGTGTATCGAGGGCAGACATCGTTGTGGCCATTTGGTCAGAATATCGCAGGGGTCGTGCCAGCTGGATAACGATTCGGGGTGGAATAAATCTGTCTAGGGGTGGTTTACTTAAGTCATGAGCACAAACCAGATCCGCTTTGGACTAGACACTTTTGGCGATAGCACCGTAGACGCCCAGGGCAACCGCCAATCAGACGCCCAAACCATTCGAAACGTGGTCGAGCAGGCCGTTTTGGCCGACAAGCTAGGCCTCGATGCCTTCAACGTCGGTGAGCACCACCGCGAGGATTACGCAATCACCGCCCCAGACACCGTATTGGCCGGTATCGCGACCGTCACCAACAACATCACCTTGGGCACTGGCGTGACGGTGCTCTCTAGCGACGACCCGGTTCGCGTTTATGAGCGCTTTGCAACCCTGGATGCCCTGTCAAATGGCCGTGCCGAGATTACTGCTGGCCGCGGCTCATTCATCGAGAGCTTTCCGCTGTTTGGCTACAACCTGAACGACTACCACGCACTTTTCGAGGAGAAGCTCGAGCTGCTGGTCGAACTATTCAAAGAGCAACCGGTCACCTGGAGTGGAACCACTCGGGCGTCGTTGACCAACCAGAGCGTCTGGCCAAAGACCGAAGGCGGCCGCATGCCGATTCGCGTTGGCGTCGGTGGCTCGCCTGAGTCGGTCGTTCGCGCAGCACGTCTGCAGTTACCACTTGCACTGGCAATCATCGGCGGCGACCCGGCACGCTTCGCGCCATTCGCCAAGCTCTACCGCGACCAGCTTCGCGAGTTCGGCTTCGAAAGCAACCTGCCAGTCTCGATTCACTCGCCTGGCTACATTGCCGAGACCGATGACGAGGCAATCGAAGAGTTCTGGCCGCTGTACCAGGCATCGTTCGGCAAGATCGGCAAGGAACGCGGCTGGGGTCAAGCCAACAAGGATCATTTCATAGAAGAAGTTCAGTACGGTTCGATGTATGTCGGCACTCCTGAGACAGTTGCTAAGAAGATTGCCTACGCAATCAGCTCTCTCGGCGCGCAGCGGTTCGACTTTAAGTATTCGAACGGCCCGGTTCCACACGATCGACTCATGCGCAACATTGAACTCTATGCAATCGAGGTTGTTCCTCGCGTGAAACGAATGCTCGCTGGCGCATAATCAAACCATGCGCATACTGCTCACTGGCTTCGAGCCATTCAACAATGCAAAGTTGAATCCGAGCGAACAGATCGTTCGCGCGCTCGCGGCCGAGTACGAATCTGGCAACACAATCGACGGCGTCGATCTGCACACCGCGATTCTTCCGGTTGTGTTCACTGAGTCGAGCGAGCTAGTCAAGCACCTGATCAAGCAACACCAACCAGATGCAGTCATTAGTCTCGGTCAAGCCGAAGGCCGCAAAGAAATCTCAATCGAACGCATCGCGGTGAATCTCGACGATGCTCGTATCGCAGACAACGCGGGGCGCATGGTCATCGACCAGCCGATTGTTGCCGGCGGTCCGACGGCCCACTTCACAACACTGCCTGCGAAAGAACTTGTCGATTCAGTGCGCGCAGCAGGTATTGCCGCAGGGCTTTCGCTAAGCGCAGGAACCTTCGTCTGCAATCACGTCTTCTACAGCTTGCAGCACGAACTTGCCGGCACGAATGTGCTCAGCGGGTTCATCCATGTGCCGCTTATGAACGAGCAGGCGGTCGATTTTGCAGGCCTGCCGACCATGCCGATTCATGAGCAGATTGCTGGCGTCAAGGTGATTCTGCAGAGCCTGGCGAGTGTTAGCCTGCCAAGGTGAAAGAACGAAAAATCTGGCGCAGCTTCGCCAGCGATAACTATGCCGGTGTGCACCCTGAGATCCTCGAGGCAATCGCCTCGGTCAACGAGGGCCACGAGAAGGCCTACGGCGCCGATGCAGTAACCCAGCACCTGAACGAACTGATTCACAAAACCTTTGGCCCGCACGCTGAGGCCTCGCCTACCTGGAATGGCACCGGCGCAAACGTGCTCGCCCTTTCGGTCGGCACTCAGCGCTGGGAAGCAGTCATTTGTGCCGAGACCGCGCACATCAACACCGATGAGGGTGGTGCACCAGAGAAGGTTGCGGGCCTCAAGCTTTACGGCATCAAGACCCCAGACGGCAAGCTCACGCCCGAGTTGCTCGAGACCCAGATCTTTGACATAGGTAGCGTTCACCGTGCGCAGCCGGGTGTCGTTTCGATCACTCAGACCACCGAATGCGGAACTCTCTACACCGTAGATGAGATCAAAGCGATTGCCGATGCTTCACACAAACATGGCCTTCCACTTCACATGGATGGCGCTCGACTTTCGAACGCAGCCGCAGCTCTCGGAAAGAGTTTCAAAGAATTCACCACCGACGCCGGTGTCGACCTCGTGAGTTTCGGTGGCACCAAGATCGGAGCGATGGGTGCCGAGGCCGTTGTGATTTTGAACGAACGGTACACAAACCGCATTCCGTTCTTGCGCAAGTCTTCGATGCAGCTATCGAGCAAGATGCGTTTCGTGAGCGCGCAGTTGATTGCGCTTCTCGAAAACCATGCGGCTCTCGCTATTGCAAATGGCAAGCATGCGAACGCAATGGCAAAACGACTCGAAGCGGGTATTCGCGAACTCGGTTTTGCTATTCCGTACTCAGTCGATGCGAATGCGGTCTTTCCGATCATGCCTAAGCACGTTTATGACGCTGTGCAAGATGAGTTTCCGTTTTACATTTGGGACCACACGAACGGTCAAGTGCGTCTGATGTGCTCGTGGGACACAACCGAGCAAGATGTCGATGGCTTGTTGGCTGCCCTCAAGGCAGCGCTCTAAACGGAGCTAGTTGCCGAGTGCGGCTTCGATTGCCGCAATCACGCTCGGGTCATCAGGCTTGGTCGTTGGGCGAAAACGTACGATTGAGCCGTCTGGGTTGACCAGAAACTTCTCGAAATTCCACATGACTGGGCCGGCAAGTCCCCGGGCATCCTTGGTCTTCACCAGGGTCTTGTAGAGCTCATGGCGGTTGCGGCCGTTCACCTTGATCTTTTCGGTCATCGGAAAAGTCACGCCCCAGGTCGTAGAGCAGTACTCGGCGACGGCTTCGTTCGAGGCTAACTCCTGCTTGAACTGGTCACTAGGCATGCCGACCACGGTCAGTCCACGTTGGCCATAGGCCTTTTGCAGCGCCTCGAGCGCCTCGTACTGCGGGGTCAGTCCACAGCGCGAAGCCACGTTCACGACTAGAACCGGGCCTTTACCAAGCGCACCGAAGGTGGTTTTGGTGCCATCGATCAGGGTGATTTCAATCTCACGGATGCTCATACCGAACTAACTCCGCCGGAGCCGCCGTTATTCCGCTAGAGGCCGAGCGAGCGCAGCGAACCGGCGATAGCCGCCGCAGACTTTTCGAAGGCGGCCTGCTCGTAGACATCCATCGAGACCTCGATGGTTCTGGCTGCGCCTTGGGCGTTGACCAGGGTTGGCACCGACATGGCTAGCCCAGACACGCCTTGGTAGTCGGTCAGCAACGACGAAACCGGCAAGATTGCCTCTTCGTCGGTCAGGATCGCCTCGACGATGCGCGCAGCTGAGAGGCCGATTGCATAGTTGGTCGCACCCTTGCCCTCGATTACTCGGTAGGCCGCAGTCTTGACCAGGTTGTGAATGGCGTTCAGTTCGTCGAGGCCGAGCGGATGACCATCTTCGGTTTTCCATTCGCTCAACGGCACTGGGCCAATCGCAGCCTGCGACCAAAGCGGAAACTCCGAGTCGCCGTGTTCGCCAATGATCAAAGCGTGGATGCTCGCGGTGCTGACCTTCAGTCGGTCACCAAGCAACCAGCGCAGCCGAGATGAGTCGAGCACGGTGCCAGACGAAAATACTCGCGACGAGGGGAGTCCAAGAATCTTTACTGCTGCGGTTGCAAGCACATCGCACGGGTTAGTTACCAAAACATAGATTGCGTTTGGCGAAAGCTCAATCAGCTTCGGCAACATGGTTTCGAGAATCTTAAAGTTCACGCCGGCGAGCTCGAGACGAGTCTGACCAGGTTTCTGTTTTGCTCCAGCGGTCACGACAATCACATCGCTGTTTGCGGTCAGGTCAATGTCGCTGCCACCGTCAATCGATGTCGATCCAATGAAAGAGGTGCCGTGCGCGAGGTCGAGAACTTCGGCCGCGACCTTTGCGGTGTCAATGTCGTAGAGCACAACCTCGCGGGCAGAGCCGCGAATGAGCATCGCATATGCGCTCGATGAGCCGACAGCGCCGGCCCCTACTACTGTGACTTTTGAGTGACGTGTTTCGAGCATTTTCCTAATTCAGTTTTTGCAGTTCACCGAGAACGAAGGCCTTGGCCTCGTCTGCGGTTGAGTATTTTTGCACTTCGGTCGCGATGCGTTTGGCATCGGCATCGGTGATGGCGCTAAGCGCTGCCTTGACCGCACTCACCTGCGAAGGCGAAGACGAAACCGACTTCATGCCAAGGCCGGCGAGCACCACGGCGAAGGCTGGGTCGCTGGCGCTCTCGCCGCAGACACCGCTTGAGATTCCGGCGGCTGCCGATTCTGAAGCAATTCGGGCAAGGGTTCGAATCAGTCCTGGCTGCCAAGGGTTTAGCAGCAGGCCGAGTGCCGGGTTCATGCGGTCGGCGGCAAACAGGTACTGCGACAGGTCGTTGGTGCCTACAGACAAAAAGTCGATCTGACCGGCGAGGTCTGCTATCTGGGTCACGATCGAAGGGGTCTCGACCATGATGCCGACTTTGAACTGACCGATCGAACGAGCAAGTTCGGCGAATTTGCGTGCCTCGCTTGCGGTCGCGATCATCGGTGCCATCACCCAGACTTCGCGACCGGTGTGAGCGCGAGCGAACTCGAGTGACTGTAACTGATCAACGATGAATTGACGGTGCTCGACAATGAGTCGATAGCCACGCACACCGAGCGAAGGATTTTCTTCGTGCGGCATGTTCAAGAACGGAACCGGCTTGTCGCTGCCGGCGTCGATGGTTCGAACGACAATCAGGCCATCCGGCGCGGCTGCGAGAATTTCTGCATACAGTGCGCTCTGTGCTTCGACACTCGGTGCGGTCGATGAGTTCAAATACAAAAGCTCGGTGCGGAACAAGCCGACACCGTTCGCGCCAGCAGTCGCCGCTTTCTTTGCATCGTCAACAGAACCAATGTTTGAACGAACCGGAACCAACGGGTCGCGATCTGTTGCAATGAATTCGATCGGCTTAGTCGCATCTGACAAATCGGTGTCGTAAACCACGCGGTCGCCAACCGGGTCGACCAGAACGATGTCACCATCAACGAGATGCTCTGCTTCGCCGCACGAAACCACAGCGGGAATCGAACGCGAACGACAAATGATCGCGGTGTGCGAGGTCGGGCCACCCTTGAGGGTGATCACACCGACGACTGCCTTGGTGAACTGTGCGGTGTCTGCTGGCGAAAAGTCTTCACCGACAATTACAAACGAACCGGATGTTGGCAACTCAAGCCCGACTGCGACTCCGGCCAGATTTGCCTGAACTCGCTTCGAAATGTCTTGCAGGTCTTTGACGCGCTCGTCAAAGTCTGGGTCGCCACCGAGTAGTTCGGCGAATTCGTTCACGGCCATGCCATAGGCTGCGGCAGCCGACCATCCGTCGTTTAGGTGCCCCTCGGCTACCTCGTAAAGTTCGTCGTCTTCGAGCAGGAATTTGAGGGCCTCGAAAATGTCGGCCGAGGTCGACTCGGCAGAGGCGGCTAGTTCATCGAGGTGGGCTGAAACGGCTGCGATGGCCGCCTTTAGGGCAACGCCCTCGGCCTCGGCCCCACGTCCCGACTTGGCCCATTCGGGCAAGGCTTGCATTGGCGCGACGCGATAGACCTCGCCAACCACAGCATTTAGGCCTACGCCCAGGCCCTTTAGAACCTGCCCCTTGGCTAGCCCGGTCATGGCCTTAGCCCTTCAAAAACTCTTGGATTTGGTCGACTAGGCCTTGGGCTAGGCCCTCATCGGCAGCCTCAATCTCGACGGTTAGGCGCTCGCCGGTCTTTATTTTCAAGGCCATCAGGCGAAGGGCCGAGTTTGCCTTTGCAAATTCGTCGCCTGGGCGGCCAATCTGAACCTCAAGACCAGACTCCTTAACCAGCTTGACGATCTGGCCCGCCGGGCGTGCGTGCAGGCCGATTGGGTCTAAAACTTCAACTTCTAGAGAAAAAAGGGCCATTTTTGCGTACTTTCGACGAATTAGGGGTCTAGATTGTGTTGTTAAGTGTGTCAGAAATGGCTACATCCCGCCAATCGAAACGGGCCACAAGCTCGGATCTAATGGTTCTAAGTGCGATGTCGGCCATCCTTGAGGACTTTTCGGTGCCGAAATTCATTTCGACACCCCACAAAACTTGGTCAATTTTTCGATTAAAGGTTTGTGCAATGTCCCCAAAATCTGGCAGTTCCCTGAGTATTTTTGTGTTAACCCGCAAAGATGCGAGAAGGGACAGGGCATGAGCCTTATCGACGAAGGAGTAATTCGTTGAGCACCCCAATCACGATTGCCGACATCGTTCTTGTCGACATCGACGCTTCTACTAAAGAAGAAGCCACTCGCAAACTCGCAGAGCGCTTGGTCGCCGCAGGCCGCGTAACCGAAATCAATGGATATTTGGAAGCGGTTGCAAAACGCGAAGAACACTTCCCAACCGGTATCGAAGGCGGAATTGCTATTCCGCACGCACAGAGCGATCTCGTCGTAACCCCATCCGTGGCGGTTGCAACTTCAAAAACTGGAATCGATTTCGGTGCCGACGACGGACCATCGACTCTCATCTTCTTGATTGCTGCTCCAGCCTCTGGCGACAGCACTCACCTTGAAATTCTTGGATCGCTTGCACGCAAGGTGATGCACGAAGACTTCTGTGATTCACTTCGCGCAGAAACCGACCCAGCGGCAATTGCCGACATCGTTACCAGAGAGGTACAGAAATAACATGGCGAAAATCGTCGCAGTAACTAGCTGCATCACAGGAATCGCACACACATACATGGCAGCCGAGGCTCTAGAGCAGGCTGGCAAAAAGCTTGGTCACGAAGTAATCGTCGAGACCCAAGGCTCTGCAGGATCGAACCCTCTGAAACCAGAGATCATCGCTGCTGCAGATGCAGTGATCTTTGCCGTCGACCTTGAAGTCAAGGATCGCGATCGCTTTAACGGCAAGCCTTATATCCAGGTGGGTGTCGCCAAGGCAATGAAGGGCGCCACTGATCTGATTAATGAGGTGCTAGAAGGAGCAGCAAACGGAACCGCAGCCAAGGTTGGCGACGGCAAGAGTGCTGCCCCGAAGCAGGACAGCTCTAAGTCTGCAAAGGATGAGGGCGGCAACAAGGGAGGGCTCTTCGGAGGCCTCTTTGGCAAAAAGAAATAACCGACTAGACAACAGGGTCTAGCCGGAACGCAACACTTCAACTAAGGAGAAGAAGTAGTGGCAGGTACAGGTACCAAGATTCGCCAGTGGCTAATGACTGGTGTTTCTTACATGATTCCTTTCGTAGCAGCCGGCGGTATTTTGATCGCTTTGGCATTCTTGCTCGCAAAGGCAGCAACTGGTGGTGCAACTCACATGGCGTGGGACACCACTCTTATGCAGGTCGCAGTAGATGACAAGGGCACCCCAACCGGTGCATTCAACCCATTGCTACTAGGCAACTGGGCATTCATTGTTATGTATCTAGGTAAGGCACTGTTCGCAATGTTCGTGCCAGTTCTGGCTGCATACGTTGCTTACGCAATCGCTGACCGTCCAGGTCTTGCCCCAGGTTTCGTTGCAGGTATCCTCGCAACCGGCCTTGACGGCAACCCACTTGGCACCGGCACCGGATTCTTGGGCGCAATCCTCGGCGGTATGCTCGCCGGTGTTGTTGCTCTTTGGATCAGCCGCTGGAAGGTCGCAAGCTGGATTCGTCCATTGATGCCAGTTGTAATCATCCCGCTATTGAGCTCGATTGTTACTGGTCTAGTCATGGTCTTCGTTTTGAAGGTTCCAGTAGGCGCACTTGTAACTGGCCTAACCAACTGGTTGGGTGGTCTATCGGGTGGCAGCCTCATCGTTCTAGGTATCATCCTTGGTTTGATGATGGCATTCGACATGGGTGGCCCTGTTAACAAGGTTGCTTACACCTTCGCTGCTACCGGTCTAACCACTGTTGCTGCAGGCACTTTGACTGCACCTCAGTTCCAGATCATGGCAATCGTTATGGCTGCAGGTATGACCCCTCCATTGGGTCTAGCTCTTGCAACCGTTCTTCGCAAGAACCTCTTCTCGGAGTCGGAGCTTGAGAACGGTAAGGCTGCATGGTTGCTAGGTGCATCGTTCATCTCAGAAGGTGCGATTCCTTTCGCAGCTGCTGACCCAATCCGTGTTATCCCTTCGATCATGATTGGTTCGGGTGTTACCGGCGCTCTAGTAGCTGCATTCGGCAACAACCTAACTGCTCCTCACGGTGGTATCTTCGTGATTCCTCTAGTGAGCAGCCCAATCACCTACCTATTGGCAATCCTCATCGGTACTGCTGTTACCGGTCTGCTAGTAGTTGTAGCTAAGGGCCTCGGCAAGAAGTAAGTCGTTCCAAAACGAAAGCACCCGTCGAAAGGCGGGTGCTTTTGTTTAACCTCTCGAATTGCCGACAAGGATGTTCGGCTCGAGGTTTCTTGATTGTGGCTAGTTTGTGGCCGGCACGCAGTGGTACAGGTTGCTGAACTGCGCCGAGTCGACGAGCTTGCAGTGGCTGGTGACCCAGGTTGCGATGGCCGAGGTGTCGCCAGGGCCAACCTGGCCGTTCGGGTTCATGCCGGTTTCGAATTGCGCACCTGGGCCGAACACGCTGGTGTTGTTGCCGGCGAAGCTTCCGTTGCCGCCGTCGCGGGCTCCGTAAACGACGTACTGAACATCCTTGTTGTTTACGTATTTGATGAACTGCGCGAGCGAAGGTGCAGGGTCAGAGCCATCGAAACCCCCGATTGGCATGACGCTCGCACCCGTGGTGTTGATGATCGGAGCCGATGCCTGTGCGCCGAACACGGCGACCAAGTACTTAGGTGAGCCGGTGATGTTCTTTTTCAGGTAGGCGACTAGAGCTTTCGAGTCGGCTTCGCCTTGCGCGGTCATGCCGAACGTTGCGCCGCCGCCGACAGTCGGGCCACCTTGTTGGTTACCCCAGCGCGGGTTGATGTTCTGGTTGCCGGTGCCAGGTAGTTGGCCCTGTGCGCCGAAGCCGCCAGGACCCCCGAAACCACCCATTCCTGTGTCTGGGCCCGCGATCGGGTTGATCGAACTCGGGTGGTTGTAGGCGTCGAATGACCACGCGGCCGGAGTAATGCCAATCACTAGCGCGAGGGTGGCCACGAGCAGCCCACGCGAGCGCTCCATGAATACGGCCAAGATCACCATGGCACCAAGGGCAACGGCGGCCAGATAAGGCATCAGGCTGAAGTAACCCGAGTAGTACTGGGCAAAGACGATGGCCGAAACCACGGCAGAGGCTCCAACCAGCAGGTTCATCCAGGTTTGGGCTACCGCCAGGAAGTAGGCGAGAACCAGCGCCATTGGCAGGGCCAGCGCCGCCGTATAGAACTGGTGCATTCCGCTGACCAGCGAGAACTCGGCGAAGAAGACCACAAAGGTCAGCCCAACGAAGGCGACCGTGGCGTTGAACTGGCGGCGAACCAAAAGCAGAATCAAGGCGACGGCAGCAGGGATGATGAACCATGCGATCTGGCCAGCTACCTGTTGGTTGAACAAGCGCGTCCAACCAGCCGTTCCGCTAAACGGTGGAGTGAATGAGCGATACGCGTTTGAGTTCGAGGTTGAAGTGAAGCGACCGAGAGCGTTGTAGCCAAACACCATCTCCCAGGCAGAGTTCGCATATGTGCCTCCGATGTATGGTCGCGCGCTCGCGGGAGTCAGACTCACGACAATGATCCACATCAGCGAACTAACCAAACTGATTGTGCCTGCAACCAATAGGTCGAAGGCCTTCGCGAAGAACTTTTTGTCTGCGACAAAGAACCAGGCGATGATCAGCGCCGGCCACATTGCCCACGCCTCAATCATGTACATCTGAAAAGCTCCGGCAATAAACAGGCCGGCGAAAATTAACTGCTTGCGCGATCCAGTTTGCAGCGCAATCACCGCGCGATGCAATGCGAGTGCCATCAGCAACACAAAGAACGACTCTGGCTGGTTCGAGCGAGCCACTGCGGTAATAATCGGAGTAACCGCAATCAACGCACCGGCGATAAAGCCAATCAATTCGGGATTGATTTTTGGTGCATCCGTGTCGGCGAGTTTGATAGCGAGAGACTGTGCAATGCGTTTGCCGGTTAGTGCGACAACGATGACCGTCGCGATAGTCGCGAGTCCGTTCGGAACGATAATGCTCCAGGTTTGAAAGCCAAAGATTTTGACGAAGATGGCCGGAATCCAGTACGAGCCGGGGATCTTGTCAAGAGTGATGGTGCCGGCTGGGTCGAGCGACCCGAAGAAGAAGTTGGCAAGGCTCATGCTCATGCTGTGTGGTATCGCGGCGTAGTACTCGCTGCGCTGGTAGGTGTTGGCACTAAAGAAGTAACTGAACCCCGAGATAAGACCAAGAAGAGTAAGGCTCAGCGGCCAACGGTTTTTGTTCAGAAACAATTTCATGGCTTCACCCTGTCGGGGCAGGCTGGGAGTTGGCTTAGCGCAGGCTGAACTTTGTGGCCTTGCGCAGGCTCTCGTCGATCGAGCGCATGATGCGAGGGCGGTGAAGCAGCTGGTCGTTCTTGCTGGTGGCCAGATGAGCGGTGGCTGCCGCTAGGTAGCGCAGCTTCACGTGCAGCTCAATCAACTCAAGGTCGCGCTCGGTCGGGCCGGTCTCACCAAAATACTCGGCAAGATAGGCGGCGATCAGCTCTTTCTGCACGGCCTTCTTTTCGCCAAGCAGGCCATGGATGGCCACGCCGATGTCAAAGTAGCGCGAACCCCAACCGGCCTCTGCCCAGTCGATCATGGTGGCGCGATCAGCCTGGAACAAAACGTTCGACAGGCTGGCATCGGCGTGAATAAACGTAATGTCGGTTCGACTAAGTTCGTGCGCCTTGAGTTCGCGTTGCAAGGCTCGGGCAAACTTTAGGAACTCTGGGCCAAAGTCGCCGGCATTCGCTTTGGCGAAGATTGGCTTGAGCACGCGAGCGCTGTTCCAGTCGGCAACCTTGTTGCGTGCATCCTTATCGAATGCGCTGTGCAAAGTCTTTTGCGCCGCGGCTAGTTGTCGCGCGTGTTTTGCCGTTGCCTGGCCGGCAACCAAATCGCCCTCTACATAGGCGAGTACAACCATTTCGTATTGCGAAAGCGACATGCGATTTAGCGGAGTCGAAGAAACAATCTTTTTGCTGCGAAGCAGAATCAGGTTGTCGAGTTCGCGATCGAGAAGAGTGAGCATGCGCTGGTTGCGACGAACAAATTTGTAGACACGGGCGATGCGAGTGTTGAGCACCGTGATGGCTTCTGGGGTGAAGCGTTCGATAGTAAAGAATGGTGCGTCGGCAATTCGGTGAAGAGCAGTGCGAATCTCTTTCGGAAGAGAGTCGAAGCTGATTGCCTTGGCCATGCCCCTAGTTTAAGGGCAGAGCGATATCGAGCTTTAGCCCACCGAGGCTGCTCGGGCCAAGTTGCAGAGTGCCTGAGTGCGCCTGCACGATCGAGTTCATAATCGTCATGCCAAGACCCGTGCCACCGGTTTCGCGGCTGCGTGAATCGTCGAAGCGCCTAAAGCCTTGAATGCCAGTGCTGTATGCCGACTCTGGCAAGCCCGGTCCGCCGTCCTCGATGACCAGACGAGCGGTGCGTCCGGCGCGGTTGAGACTAAAGCGAACCGGTGCATCTGCCGGGGTGTGGCGGTGAATGTTGCCGATGGCGTTGCCCAAGAGGCGGTTTAGTAGCTCGGCAGAACCTTGGATGCTCACGGCCTCGAGGTCGACCGAGATCTGGCGTTGTGCATCCATGGCTTTTAGGTCTGAAGCGGCCTCAGAGACCAGCTTCTGCAGATCTACGGCCACGAAGCTGTTCGGCGAGATTGACCCTACTTCGGCCAGCTGCAGCAGTGACGAAATGGTCTCGTCCATTCGATCGACCTGCTCGGCAATGCGGGCATAGGCCTTTTGGCGCTGGGCCGGGTCGGTCTCGGCGTTGCCAGCCAACAGTTCGGCATACCCCTTTATAACGGTGAGCGGGGTGCGTAGCTCGTGCGAGGCGTCGCCCATAAAGTCCTGCATGCTCTGCCGGGTCTCGCGTTCTTGGTTTGCGCTGACTTCGAGCGTGCGAATCACCGAGCGCATATCGCGGCGAATCATGAAGGTAATGAAGAGTCCGCCAACCAGAATCGTGATCAGCGACACAATGCCAAGAGTTAGCAGGTTGGTCTGGTGTTCGTGATCGAGATCTTCAATCGACGAGGCAATAAGCACGTAGTCTTCGTCTGCCATTTGCACTGCGCGCAGAAGGTATTCGACCGAGCCTTTTACGTCGACTGTCGATTTGAGTGCGCGAGCCAGCGTTGGTGCATCTGGCGAAACATAGATGCGTACTGAGCTCTCGACCATGGTCGTGATGTTTCCGTCGTTGGTCATAAACGCGACCGTCACCGGCTTGCCGTAGTCGTCGGCAGCAACGAGCGCTGCACTCAGACCATCGGGGCTCGATTCGATTTTCTTGGCCGCATTGTCGAGCGTGCGCTCTTCGGCGCGGATGGCCTGTTGGTAGTTCACTTCGACAAGCGAAAAGCCACCGCCGACGATTGCGAAGGCAATCACAAGGATGACCGTGAAAGTGAGTTTGGTTGCGAGCTTCATTACTTACTAACGATAGAGAAGCCGACGCCGCGAACAGTCTTGATTCCGGTCCAATCTGCAGTGTGCAGTTTCTTGCGCAGATAGAAGATGTAGGTGTCGAGCACGGTTGCACTGGTCGACCAGGTGATGTCCCAGACGTTGTCAAGCAGAGTCGCCTTTGGCACCACCTTTTCTTTGCGCTTCAGCAACTCAAGTAGAAGTTTGAACTCGGTGGGTGACAGCTCGACGGGTTCACCATTCAAGGTCACCAGGTGCGGGTCTTCGTTGAGCACCACTGGCCCGCAGGTGAGAATCTGGTCACCCGCGAGTCCGACGTTCTTGAGGCGAGCCTTTACACGAAGCATCAACTCTTCGAGCCCAAACGGCTTGGTCACATAGTCGTCTGCGCCGGTTCTAAAGCCTGTGGCAACATCGGCGCGATCGTGACGCGCGGTGAGCAAAATTACCGGTTGCTCGTAGCCCTGGGTGCGCATCCGTTCGAGCAATTCGAAGCCATTCAGGTGCGGCATGTTCACATCGCTGATTACCAAGTCGAACGCCGAATTGTGCAACTGCTTCATCGCCGCGACACCGTCTTCGGCAACCTCGACCTCGTAGCCGACCATGCGCAGCGCGTCGGCGAGCATCTCGCGCACGCCAGCCTCGTCGTCGACGACTAGTAGTCTTGCCATGAGTTGAGTCTAAAGACGCCGAACAGGGGGCAAAAGACTCAAAGGGCACACGGCGACATTTCTAAGAGAGTTCTAAGAACCCCACTGTCAAAGTGTTCTCGTGGGGAAACCCAGAAAGCGAGATCAAAATGAAATCGACAAAGACCGTAATGGCAGTAGTGCTAACCGCGGGTCTAGCTTTCGGTTCGTCGGCAGCTGCATTCGCAGAGACCGCACCGGTTGCATCGACTCCAACCGCGAGCCCAACTGCAAAGCCAGTTAGCCCTGAGCGTGCCGCATACCGCGCTGCACTCGCCGCTTACAAGACTGCGATGGGTCAGTTCAAGACTGACATCAGCGCATTCCAGACCGCGATGACTGCATTCCAAACTGCAATCCACGCTTACAACGATGCCAAGAAGCCGATCAATGACGCATTCAAGGCAACCGTTACCGCCGCAAAGACCGCGTACCAGACCGCAATGGCTGCTGCGACCACCGATGAGCAGAAGGCCGCTGCAAAGTCTGCACTCAAGACCGCTGTTACCGCGGCTGCTGCAACTCGCGACGCCGCAATCGCTGCTCTTGGTACTGCACCAGTCAAGCCAGTGAAGCCAGCTCACCCAACCAAGCCGGTGAAGCCAACTCCTGCACCAACCGCAACCCCATAGTTGCAATTCATTTAGTTGTTTTAAACACTGAACCCCCGGTCAATTGGCCGGGGGTTCAGTGTTTTAGCTTCTGTTATCCGAAGATCGCAGTCACGTCGGTACGACGCGCCTCTGGGCCAGCCTCAGGTGCAATACCCATGGCTACTACAATCCATGACGCCTTGACTCCGAAGCTGATCAACGCTGCCTTCACAGCGTTACCGCGAGCGGTTGCAAGACGAACATCGTTCGAAGTGTCTGCGGTCTTGAACACCCAGCCGTGCAGGGTGATGGTGGTTGGCTGACCGACTGCCTTGATCTGCGTTGCGAGCAACTTCAGAGTAGCGATCGCCGAGCTGGTTAGCTTGGCCGAGTCTCCACCAAAGTAGATTGCATCGGTAATCGAAGGGGCACCGGCGATGACGCCGACGCTTACGCGGCGGGTCTGGTCATCGGTGGTCTGGCCTTCAACCTGAATTACGTGTGCACCTGCAGTAGTGGTGTAAGGCACAAGCAACATTCCGGTGAACTCACCGTTTGCGTCGGTCATTAGGGTGCCGAGCAACATGGTCTTTGCGAACATCCAGACATAAACCAAGGTGTTTGGCTTGAAGCCGGTACCGCTGGTCTTTGCGTACAAACCAGGAACCATAACAACCTGGTTCTTCGAGTTCAGGCGAGCGTACTTGCCCTTCTCGTCGGTTGCGTGCAACTCAAGAGTCCAACCCTGTCCCTGAATGTTGACGCCATCCTTGTTGGTGGTTGGGGTCAAGGTTGCAGGAACCGGACGGTAGTTGTGAGTCGCGAAGCTGTTACCTGGTGGCAGGGTAACAGGGTTCGGGTTGGTAGGAGTGTTGTTTGGAGTTACCGGTGGCTGCGGCGCCGGGGTGTTAGCCGGAGCAGCGATTACCAGGGTGTAAGTCACAGTGTGAGTGAAGCCACCCTGCGTGTAGGTCACGGTGATAGTTCCGTTGTAAGTCACGGTTGGAATACCAGTGATCTCACCAGTCAGCACGTTGATGGTCATGCCACTTGGAAGGCTGGTCGCAGTCCAAGTTCCAGGAGCCATGTTGTTTACCAAGAACAGCTGCTGGTAGTAAGCGGTACCCATCGTTCCGTTTGCAATCGAACCTGTCGTGATTGCAAAGATGTAGAACGACTGGTCGACAGTTCCGGCAGCAGCATAAGTGCTGTTTCCGGCCTGCGAAGCATCAATCTCACAGTAACCAACGGCAACGATGGTAACGGTGTTACCCGATACGGTGCAGAACGCCGAGGTTGGAGTGCTGAATGAGACGGCTAGGCCCGATGACGCGGTTGCGCTAACGGTGAAGTTAGGGCTGGTAACCGAGCGGTCCGCAATTGGGCCGAATGTAATCACGTTCGGTAGCAAGACAACCGGAGGCGGAGCCATGATCGTGATGCTGAGCACCTTGGTCGCGGTTAGGCCACCGTTAGTCACCGAGAAGGTGTAGTTGGTTGCCAACTGAGCGTTTGCCGGAGTACCGGTGATCGCACCGGTTGAGGTGTTGAGAGTCAAACCGGTTGGTAGCGAAGGTGATACCGACCAGGTGTAAGTACCAGTCGAACCACCGGCTGCTGCAACGTTTTCAACGTATGCCGAACCAGCGGTTCCGTTGTTCAACGAGGTAGTGGTGATTGCCAATACGTAGAAGCTGCGAGTGATCGAAGCTGGCGCGTAGCTGGCGTTACCTGCCTGAGTCGCGGTGATTGAACAAACACCTGGGCCAACGAAGGTGATTACGTTTCCGCTGACGGTACAAACCGAGGTGGTCAATGAGGTCAGGGTCACTGGCAAGCCCGATGATGCACTCGGGTTGACGGTGATCGAACCTGTGTTGATGGTCTGGTTTGCAGGAGCAGGGAAGGTAACAGTCTGAGCTGCTCCGCCAAGAATGGTGATGCTCAATACCTTGGTTGCGGTAATGCCCGAGTCAGTCACCGTGAAGGTGTAGTCGGTTGCCGACTGAGCCGCACTAGGGGTGCCGCTCACAACGCCGGTCGAGGTGTTCAGGGTGAGGCCAGCAGGTAGCGCTGGCGATACCGACCAGGTGTAGCTGCCGGTAGCGCCACCAACAGCAACAACTGTCTGGCTGTAGGCCGCATTCACTGCACCATTCGCTAGCGAAGTGGTGGTGATGCCAAGTACGTAGAAGCTTCGAGTGATCGATGCTGGTGAGTACGAGTAAGAACCTGACTGAGTTGCGGTGATGGTACAGGTGCCTGGACCAACAATGGTCACAACGTTGCCGACCACAGTACAAACACTCAAGGTGCTCGAGCTGAGGGTCACCGGCAAGCCCGATGAAGAGCTTGGATTTAGAGTGACTGGGCCACCTGCAGTGTTGATATTCGCTGGCTGAGGGAACGTGATGGTTTGCGAACCAGGGCCAGCAATCAGGATGCTAAGCACCTTGGTTGCGGTGATGCCCGAGTCAGTTACCGAGAACGTGTAGTTGGTAGCACCCTGAGCAACGGTTGGGGTACCGGTGATCGCACCGGTCGAGGTGTTCAGGGTTAGACCAGCAGGAAGCGATGGCGAAACTGACCATGTGTAGGTTCCAGTTGCGCCACCCGCAGCTGCAACGTTGTCGCTGTACGCAACACCGGTTTGGCCGTTCAACAGGCTCGTGGTGGTGACAGCAAGCACATAGAAGGTGCGGGTCAACGATGTAGGCGAGTAAGCCGCGCTACCTGCCTGCGAAGCGGTGATGGTACAGGTACCTGGGCCAACAATCGTGATCACGTTTCCGCTGACGGTACATACCGATGGAGTTGATGACGAGATAGTCACACCCAAACCTGATGAGGCAGTCGGGCTAACCGTGATCGAGGTGGTCGCAGTGGTGATGTTGTTTGGCTGCGGGAAGGTGATGGTCTGAGCAACTGGACCAGTGATGGTGATGCTCAAGACCTTGGTCGCAGTAACGCCCGAGTCGGTTACCGAGAAGGTGTAGTTCGTTGCGCTCTGCTGAACGGTTGGAGTACCGGTGATTGCACCGGTCGAGGTGTTTAGGCTCAGGCCAGCAGGCAGCGATGGCGATACCGACCAGGTGTAGCTGCCAGTCGCACCACCGAAGGCGCCGACGGTCTGGCTGTACGCCACGCCGGTACCACCGTTAGCCAGCGAAGTAGTGGTGACTTCGAGAACGTAGAACGTGCGAGTCAGAGTAGCTGACGCGTACGTCGAGTTACCGGCCTGGGTCGCGGTGATCGAGCAGGTACCCGAAGTCAAGATTGTGACAGTGGTTCCGCTGACCGTACAGACGCTCGTGGTGTTCGAGCTGAAGGTAACCGCCAAGCCACTCGAAGCGGTTGCCGAAACCGTCACCGAGGTAGTCGTGGTGTTGATGTTTGCCGGCTGAGCAAAAGTGATGGTCTGCGCGGTTAGGGCACCAGCGTTGACCAAGTACT
>JBDKLV010000040.1:0-9166 GCA_039795455.1 Actinomycetota bacterium | reverse complement strand
AAAGAGGTTGTGACCAGAACCCATTCGACGGCGAGTGGCAGAACGATGGCCAAACGGTTCATGAAACTACTTTTCTGAAAGCAATTTCTTCAACGCCGAGAGAGTCTTCTTGTCTAGCCCGGCGGTGAAGTAGGAGAGCGTCAGATTTGCATCGGAGTCTCCCTGGATCAACTCGAGGAGTTGGTTTGCAACGTGTTGCTCACGAGTGGTGGTTGCTTCATAAATGTGTGAACGCCCAACCCCGGACTCGCGAGTTACCAACCCTTTTTCCTCAAGGCGAGAAAGAACAGTCAAAACAGTCGTCAAAGCGAGGCTGGCTTTGTTGCCCAAGGCCAGCAGAATTTCGTTCGAAGTGAGAGGTACCGGTGAGTCCCAGAGAGCACCAAGGACGGCTGCTTCTAGCTCACCCTGCTGACGTTTACGCTTTGCCATTAGGCGATTCTACAAGATGTCGAATCTGTTCAGCTAGTTGCTCTCAAGCACCTGAGGGTTGGCATGCACGCGCGCGAGCATCCATGTGCCGACCGCCAGTACCACCATCAGACCGAGGATTCCGAAGATGGCGGTGTGAGCAATACCGAAGGCCGCAGCACTCGCAGTAGCCAAGCCCCAGAAGGTTGGCGACAAGAAGCTGGCTGCACGGCCAGTGGTTTGGTACAAACCGAAGATCTCGCCTTCACGGCCATGCGGAGTAAAACGTGCAACAAAGGTTCGGCTCGAAGCCTGCGCCGGGCCAACAAATAGGCAAAGTGCGAGGCCACCGATCCAGTAGGTGATCTGGCCTTGGCCAGCAGCGACGAACACGTAAGTGCCTGCAATCATCAGTCCGAATAGCGAACCGAGAATCGTGTTGCGGGTGCCAATCTTGTGATCGAGCAGGCCGCCGAGTGCAGCTCCGACACCAGCAACAATATTCGCGGCGATTCCAAAGAAAATAACTTCGGTTTTAGAGAAACCAAAGGCAACGGTTCCTAGAATCGCACCAAAGTTAAAGACACCAGCGAGGCCATCGCGGTAAACCGCCGACGCAATCAAAAACTTTAGAGTCTCAGGCGCGGTGCGACGAAGGTCGCGAATCTGCGACCACAGTGCGCGATAGGCACCGATGATTGTTTCCTTTTTGCGATTTGCCTTAGCCGGTAACTCAGGAACAAATAGCGCGACCGGAATAGTGAAGATCAACATCCAGACTGCTGCGAACAAAAACAAAACACGGATGTTGTCGGCGTCGGTTGTCGGTACACCGAACATCGGAACCTTTGGCAGAACGAAGCAGACGAGAGAAACCAGCAGCAAAAGAATTCCGCCGACGTAACCGAGTGCCCAGGCAAGACCAGAAACTCGACCGATGTTCTTCTCGGTAGTCACCTGCTTGAGCATCGCGTAGTAGTTGATGAATGCGCTTTCTTGCACGACCGAACCAAGCGCGTAGAGCACAAGACCGAACAGCAAGAACTGAGGACTCGGGGCTACGAAGAAACTTGCGGCCATGATCGCAATCAATAGGCCGCTGTTTACCAAGAGCCAGAACTTGCGCTTGCCGGCTTCGTCTGAGCTGCGACCAAAAACTGGAGAAATGACCGCGACTAAGATTCCTGCGATTGAACCAGCCAAAGCAAGTGCCTGGGTGTTCGCATTCGGATCGCCGAAATATGACGAGGTGATGTACGTCGCGAAGATGAAGGTCTGGATGATGGTCGGGTACGGTTGTTCAGCCCAGTCCCAAAGTGCCCATGAATAGGTTGCGAGTTTGCGGCGGCGAGCCTCATTGATTGCCATAGGCAAAAAGGTATCGGCTAATTGCCCGAGGCCTGCCAGTTTTGCGAATTTGGTCTGACTCCGAACATCCTTGATCGAATCCTGAGAGTTGAGTCAAAGACACTCAACTTTGGTCGAAAATGCTTGACAAAGTGCCCCAAAATACTGAAACTTGAGTCAACGAGGCTCAACTACGGGGCCCAAGCAGAAAAACCGCCGGTTTCAGGCCGGTAAAAGAAAGAGGAAACACACATGGCACGTGCAGTAGGTATCGACCTGGGCACCACCAACAGCGCAGTCAGCGTTCTCGAGGGTGGCGAGCCAACCGTTATCGCTAACGCAGAGGGGTTCCGTACCACCCCTTCGATCGTTGCGTTCACCAAGGATGGCGAGGTGCTGGTCGGCGAGACCGCAAAGCGCCAGGCAGTCACGAACGTCGATCGCACCATCGCTTCGGTCAAGCGCCACATGGGCACCGACTGGAAGTTCGAAGTAGATGGCAAGAAGTACACCCCACAGGAGATTTCGGCCCGCATCTTGGGCAAGCTCAAGCGCGACGCCGAGACCTATCTCGGTGAGAGCGTGACCGACGCGGTAATCACCGTGCCGGCATACTTCAACGACGCTGAGCGTCAGGCAACCAAAGAGGCAGGCGAGATTGCTGGCCTCAACGTCTTGCGCATCATCAACGAGCCAACCGCAGCGGCACTGGCATACGGTCTCGACAAGGGCAAGCAGGATGAGCTCATCCTTGTTTTCGACCTCGGTGGCGGTACCTTTGACGTTTCGCTTCTCGAAGTTGGCAAGGATGATGACTTCTCGACCATTCAGGTTCGTGCGACCTCGGGCGACAATCGCCTCGGTGGCGACGACTGGGATGCACGCATCGTTGATCACCTTGTAAAGAAGTTCAAGGAGACCACCGGTGTCGACGTGTCGGGTGACAAGATCGCACTTCAGCGTTTGAAGGAAGCGGCAGAGCAGGCAAAGAAGGAACTCTCGCAGTCGATGACCGCGAACGTTCAGTTGCCTTACCTATCGCTAACTGAGAACGGTCCTGCGAACCTCGACGAGTCGATCACTCGCGCACAGTTCGAGCAGCTAACTGCCGACTTGCTGGAGCGCACCAAGAAGCCGTTCAACGACGTAATCAAAGAAGCTGGCATCAAGGTTTCTGACATTGCACACGTTGTGCTCGTCGGTGGTTCGACTCGTATGCCGATGGTTTCAGATTTGGTCAAGCAGCTCACCGGAGGCCAGGAGCCTAACAAGGGTGTAAACCCTGACGAAGTTGTTGCAGTTGGTGCATCGCTTCAGGCTGGTGTGTTGAAGGGTGAGCGCAAAGACGTTCTGCTCATCGACGTGACTCCGCTATCGCTCGGTATCGAGACCATGGGTGGAATCATGACCAAGTTGATCGAGCGCAACACCGCGATTCCGACCAAGCGTTCAGAGACCTTCACCACGGCGGCTGATAACCAGCCTTCGGTTTCGATTCAGGTCTATCAGGGTGAGCGTGAGTTCACTCGCGACAACAAGTCGCTCGGCAACTTTGAGTTGACTGGTATCGCACCTGCACCTCGTGGCGTGCCTCAGGTCGAGGTCACCTTCGACATCGACGCAAACGGCATCGTGCACGTTTCGGCGAAGGACAAGGGCACCGGCAAGGAGCAGTCGATGACTATCACTGGCGGCTCTTCGTTGTCGAAAGAAGACATCGAGCGCATGGTCAAGGACGCCGAGGCTCACGCCGCTGAAGACAAGCAGCGCCGCGAAGACCAGGAGACCCGTAACAGCGCAGAGCAGCTGGTTTACCAGACCGAAAAGTTGATCAAGGACAACGACGAGAAGCTACCTGAAGACGTAAAGACTTCGGTTACAGCAGACGTCGATGCACTCAAGACCGCGCTCGCGGGCGAAGACGTTGCAGCAATCAAGACCGCGTTCGACGCACTTGTTGAGTCGCAGCAGAAGCTTGGCGAAGCAATCTACAAGGCACAGCCTGAGGGTGAAGCTTCGGCAGACGCTGGCGCTTCGAACGAGGATGTTGTTGATGCTGAGGTTGTCGACGACGAGGAGTCTGACAAGTAATGAGCGACTTCGAACAGAGTCAGCCGGACGGAGAGTCTTCTGAAATTCATGATGCGACTTCGTCGCAATTTCTTTCAGAAGAATCTCCTTCGGCCGACCCAGTAGACGCTGAGTTCGCGCAACTCGTCGACGATGTCAACGCAGCAAGCAAAGAAGCGGAGTTGATCGAAGATTTGCGTCGCTTACAAGCGGAGTTTGTGAACTACAAGAACCGCGTTGAGCGAGACCGTGAACTTGCACGCAACAATGCAATCGCAGATGTTCTTCGTGCGCTGCTTCCGGCACTCGATGATCTTTCACGCGCAGAGGCACACGGTGACCTTGAAGGTTCACCGTTCGCCGCTGTCGTTACCAAGTTGCGTTCGGCAGCCGACAAGTTTGGTCTGCAGTCGTTCGCGGCTAAGGGCGACAAGTTTGACCCAGCGCTACACAACGCTCTGGTTCAAACACCAAACGCAGAAGTTACCGAGATGATCATTGCCGATGTAATCGAACCCGGTTACCAAATTGGTGACCGCTTGATTCGTCCGGCGATGGTTGCGGTCTTCATCCCTGCATAAAAGGAATTACAACAATGGCTAGTCAGGACTGGTTCGACAAGGACTTTTACAAAGTGCTTGGTGTCGATAAGGCCGTTTCTGATTCCGAGCTGAAGAAGGTTTACCGAAAGCTCGCGCGTCAGTTTCACCCGGACTCAAACCCGGGTGACGCTGCCGCCGAGGCTCGGTTCAAAGAAATCAGCGAGGCGTACACGGTCTTGAGCGACCCAGCTCAACGCAAGGAGTACGACGCCGTTCGAGCCATGGGCGGGGGAGCCAGATTCACCGGTGGCGCTGGCGGAGCCGGGTTTCCAGGCGGCTTCCCCGGTGGAGCAGGCGGCTTCGAGGATGTATTCGCTAACTTGTTCGGTCAAGGTGGCGGTCGCGGTAGCAACCCATTCGGCGGCTTCTCTGGCTACGGCCAGCAGCGCGGCGCCGATTTGACCATGACCACTTCGCTCAACTTCATCGATGGAGTCAAGGGCACCTCGATCAAGGTCAATCTTGGCGGTAAAGACGTGTCGGTGAACATCCCTGCGGGTGTCAACGATGGCCAGAAGATCAAGCTTCGCGGCAAGGGTCAAGCGTCGCCGAACGGCGGCGAGGCAGGCGACCTAATCATCACCTGCAACATTAAGCCGCACCCGATTTTTAGTCGCGACGGAGTCAACGTGCGTGTGAACGTGCCGGTGACTTTTGCCGAAGCAGTACTCGGCGCGACAATCCTGGTGCCGACGCTTGGAGGCGAGCCGGTCAAGGTAAAGGTTGCGCCATGCACGCCGAATGGGCGTGTGCTGCGCGTAAAGGGTAAGGGCGTCGTAACGGCTAAGGCGACCGGCGACCTGTTGGCAACCGTAGAGATTGCGGTGCCAAGTCACATTAGTGACAAAGCACAAAAGGCTCTCGAGGAATTCGACGGGTTACTACCTGACGAAGATCCTCGTGCAGACATTTTGCTAAAGGCCGGACTTCTCTAGGAGTTGCAATGGAGCAATACGACGAGAACACACCAATGTTTGTAATTTCTGTTGCGGCCGAATTGGCTGTGATGCACCCGCAAACTTTGCGTCAGTACGACCGTATGGGTTTGGTAATTCCAACGCGTACCGGTGGAAAATCGCGACGCTACACAATGCGCAACATTGCACAGCTTCGTGAGATTGCCCGCCTCAGTGCAGAAGGTGTGAGCCTTGAAGGCATCCGTCGAATTCTCGAACTCGAAAACCACGCAACAGAACTCGCCAAGCGTGTGCGTGATCTAGAGGCAGCGTTGGCGAACGAAATGATGAACCGACCTGGTGCACGTGTATTTGCAGCAGGCGATCAAGGTGTCGTGAGCATTGCTCGCGGTAAGCGACCAACAAAAGAGACGTCAGTCGTTTTGTGGCGCAAGCGGTAGCCCCGCTAAGGAGAAACAAATGAATCAACAACAGCAACAAGAACAAAAGTCGGCACTCGAACAGTTCGGTGTGAACCTAACCGAGATTGCCAAAGCCGGAAAGCTCGACCCTGTCATTGGTCGCGACGCAGAAATTCGTCGCGTCTCGCAGGTGCTCTCGCGCCGCACCAAAAACAACCCAGTGCTCATTGGTGAACCGGGTGTTGGAAAGACGGCAGTGGTCGAGGGACTGGCCCAGCGCATCGTTGCGGGCGACGTGCCAGAGAGCCTGAAGGGCAAGCAGCTCATCAGCCTCGACCTTGCGGCAATGGTCGCCGGAGCCAAGTTCCGCGGCGAATTCGAAGAACGACTCAAGGCCGTGCTGGCCGAGATCAATGCCGCCGAGGGCCAGGTCATTACCTTTGTCGATGAGCTGCACACTCTGGTTGGCGCCGGAGCCGCAGATGGCTCAATGGATGCCTCAAACATGTTGAAGCCAATGCTCGCGCGAGGCGAACTTCGACTGATTGGTGCCACCACTCTCGACGAGTATCGCGAGCGAATTGAACGCGACCCGGCACTCGAGCGCCGCTTTCAGCAAGTGTTCGTTGGCGAGCCATCCGTGGTCGACACCATCGCAATTTTGCGCGGACTCAAAGAGCGCTACGAGGCGCATCACAAGGTAGCCATCGCAGACTCTGCTCTCGTTGCCGCAGCGACACTTTCGAATCGCTACATCTCTGGCCGTCAATTGCCAGATAAAGCAATCGACTTGATAGATGAAGCTGCGTCGCGACTTCGAATGGAGATCGACAGCGCACCTGTCGAAATTGACGAACTTCGTCGCAGTGTTGATCGACTAAAGCTAGAAGAGCTCGCACTCGAAAAAGAGAAAGACGTGGCTGCAAAGGAGCGACTCGCGAAACTACGCGAAGAACTAGATGCAAAGAGCGAGAGCCTGCGTGAACTTTCTAAGCGCTGGGATGCTGAGCGTGCCGAGCTAAACAAGATTGGTGATCTAAAAACCAAACTCGACTCACTTCGCATTGAGGCCGATCGAGCACAACGCGAAGCGAATCTCGAAAAGGCATCGCGACTGCTCTACGCAGAGATTCCGGCGCTCGAAAAAGAATTGGCCGATGCCGAAAACGCAGAGGCGAATGACAAGGACCGAATGGTTAACGATCAGGTCGGCGAAGATGACATTGCCGCCGTGGTTAGTGCTTGGACAGGAATTCCAACCGGCCGTCTGCTTGCCGGCGAATCACAAAAACTGCTCAACCTTGAGAACGAATTGGGAAAGCGCCTAATCGGCCAGAAGGCTGCGGTCAAAGTGGTAAGCGATGCAGTTCGCCGCACCAAGGCAGGGATAAGCGACCCGAACCGTCCGACCGGTTCGTTCTTGTTCCTTGGCCCAACGGGCGTTGGCAAGACCGAGCTGGCCAAGAGCCTGGCCGACTTCTTGTTCAATGACGAGAAGGCCATCGTTCGAATTGACATGAGCGAGTACGGTGAGAAACACAGTGTCAGCCGCTTGGTCGGCGCTCCACCGGGATACATCGGCTACGAAGAGGGCGGTCAACTAACCGAGGCCGTTCGTCGTCGCCCGTACTCGGTGGTGCTACTCGACGAGGTCGAAAAGGCTCACCCCGAGGTCTTTGACCTGCTATTGCAGGTCTTGGACGATGGCCGCCTTACCGATGGACAGGGTCGCACCGTCGACTTCAGGAACGTTCTTCTCATCATGACTTCGAACCTTGGGTCTCAGATTCTGATTGACCCCGAGTTCTCCGATGCAGAGAAGCGCGAGGGTGTGATGCACATGGTCCGCGGGCACTTTAAGCCAGAGTTCTTGAACCGCCTCGACGACATCGTTGTTTTCAACCCGCTTGACCGTGCCGAATTGGGCCAGATAGTCGAGCTGAACATAGACCGACTTGGCGAACGCCTAGCCGAACGCCGACTTCACCTGGCGGTGACCCCGGCAGCCCGAGCCTGGTTGGCAGACCACGGTTACGACCCGATTTATGGCGCCCGCCCGCTGCGCAGACTAATGCAGCAGCAGATCGATGACCAACTGGCCAACCTGCTCCTGGCCGGGGCAATCCATGATGGATCAATCGTCAAGGTCGATGTTGCCGCCGATGGCGTGCAATTGCTTGTCGAACCTGGCGACGAAGAACTTCAGGCGATGGGTCAGAACCCGCAATAAAGAGGTGAAGTGTTTTTCAGGCATGGCTAAACTTTTTGCCATGTCTGAAAACAACCGCTCATACGGCCAGGGAGCCCAGGGAGAAGCTGAGGCGCCTAAGTCAGCCAAGGCCAGCTTCTTGACTCGCCTTCGCTACAACTTCGATAACTCAATTGCTAAAGGCAGCGCATTCGTCGGCTACATGTTCGGCGCAATGGTCGTGCTGTCTGTGCTCGTCGTGCTGGTTAAGTACGCGCTCTACGCAGTGCCTTTCCTTTACTCGGGCGACCCGCTACCTGCAGCGAACTTTGAAACCTTCTGGGGTTCGTTCGCGACTTTGCTAGGTCACGGAGCAGAGGCAACTTGGGCAGATCGAATTGTCGGAGTGCTCTACTGGGCGATCACTGTAACCGTCGCCGGTAGCGTTACCGCGT
This sequence comes from Actinomycetota bacterium, assembly GCA_039795455.1. Taxonomy (GTDB): domain Bacteria; phylum Actinomycetota; class Actinomycetes; order Actinomycetales; family Microbacteriaceae; genus Rhodoluna. The sequence continues at coordinate 775 of JBDKLV010000040.1, read as the reverse complement.
TCATCGTCGGTGCAATCAACCGCACCTTCGCAACCTTGCGCAAGGGCAAGAGCGCGGTTGTCGACAACAACCACACTTTGATTCTTGGATGGTCGAACCGCGTGTTCCCAATCCTTAAAGAACTCGCAGTCGCCAACGAAAACGTTCGCAAGCCTGTCGTGGTGATTTTCTCGAACCAGACGCGCGACTTTATGGAAGACGAGATCGAATCTCGCGCAGAGGGCCTCGGCAAGCTAAAGGTTGTCACCCGTACCGGTGACCCAACCAACCCAGCCGACCTCAAGCGCGTAAACGTGTCGAGCGCAAAGTCGATCATTGTTCTCGACGCAGACGAGACCGGCGACGCAACTGTCGTATCGACCGTGCTAGCCGTCAAGGCAGTGAACTCGAACCCAAACACTCGCATCATCGCCGAGGTTGACGATGCAAACACTGCTGAGGCGCTTCAGACCGCAACTCAGGGTGCTGTTATCAGCGTTCGCTCGCACGACATCATTGCTCGTGTTACCGCGCAGGCATCGCGTCAGCCTGGACTCGCTGCAGTAGTACTCGACTTGCTCGACTTCGATGGCGACGAGATCTACTTTGAGAACGTTCCGGCTCTCGCAGGCAAGACCTACGCAGAGGCGCTGCTTTCGTTCAACGAGGCTTCGGTCATCGGCTTGGTTGATGAGAAGGGGGTAACCCACATCAACCCAGACCAGAAGACCAAGTTGACCGCAGGCACCAAGATCATCGCAATCGCCGAAGACGACAACAAGGTTGTCTACACCGG
>JBDKLV010000039.1:0-10476 GCA_039795455.1 Actinomycetota bacterium | reverse complement strand
GGTGAGACCAGCAAGGATGCGGGTGAGCGCGAGGCGTTCGCAGCGAAGCTGGCCGAGTTCGGTGACTTCTTCGTCAGCGATGGTTTCGGCGTGGTTCACCGCAAGCAGGCGAGCGTATACGAGCTTGCCAAGGCACTGCCTAGCGCCGCCGGCTTCTTGATCGAAAAAGAGGTCGAGGTTCTAACTCGCCTAACCGAGACCCCAGAACGCCCTTATGCGGTGGTTCTCGGCGGGTCGAAGGTCAGCGACAAGCTTGGCGTAATCGATCACTTACTTCCTCGAGTGAACAAGCTGCTCATCGGTGGCGGCATGGTTTTCACCTTCTTGGCAGCCCAGGGTCACAAGGTTGGCTCATCGCTGCTCGAGAAGGACCAGATCGAAACCTGCCAGAACTATTTGAGCCGCGCAGCAGAGCTTGGAGTAGAGGTAGTTCTTCCGACTGACATCGTGGTTGCGAGCAAGTTTGGCGCAGACGCAGAGGTTGCGGTCACCGCGGCCGATGCAATTGAGGCTTCGCCTTTCGGCGCGACTGGACTCGGACTCGACATCGGTCCAGACTCGGCACAGCGTTTCGCAAACGAAATTCGCGAAGCGAAGACCGTGTTCTGGAACGGCCCAATGGGAGTTTTCGAGATTGACAAGTTCGCAGGCGGAACTCGTGCAGTCGCAGAAGCGCTAACTCAAGTTGATGGCTTGTCAGTCGTCGGCGGTGGCGACTCGGCAGCCGCAGTGCGCATCCTTGGCTTTGCTGACGAGCAGTTCGGTCACATCTCAACTGGCGGTGGCGCGAGTCTAGAGTTCCTCGAGGGCAAGAGCCTTCCTGGACTCGAGGTCTTGGCCTAAGCCAATTACGTTTCTATTCGCGAATAACCTTCAAGGAAAACTAATGAGCAGAATCCCTTTCATCGCGGGCAACTGGAAGATGAACCAGGATCACCAGCAGGCAATTGCCCTGGCACAAAAGTTGCACTGGAACCTTCGCGATGCTGGTCACAACTACGCTGAGTGCGAAGTTGCCGTTTTCCCGCCGTTTACCGACCTGCGCACCGTGCAGACTCTGGCCGACGCTGAGAAGTTTGAGATTCAGCTGGGTGCTCAGGACCTTTCACCACACGATTCCGGTGCATACACCGGCGACATCAGCGGTGCGTTCTTGGCAAAGCTCAACATGAAGTATGTGCTCATCGGACACTCGGAGCGACGCCAGTACCACCACGAGAACGACGAGATTGTTCGCGACAAGGTTGCTGCTGCGTTCCGCCACAACCTCATCCCGGTGATTTGCGTGGGCGAGACCCTCGAAGAGCTTGAAAAAGAAGGTGCTTCGGCGGTTCCGGTTCGTCAGACGCTTGCAGCGCTCAACGGCCACGCCAACCTCGGCGAATTCGTAATTGCTTACGAGCCCGTCTGGGCAATTGGCACCGGCAAGGTGGCAACCCCAGAGGAAGCCGCAATGGTTTGCGCAAAGATCCGCGAGGCGATTGGCCAGGCGCACGGCGAGTCTGTAGCCGAAGCAACCCGCATTCTGTATGGCGGCAGCGTCAAGGCCGCAAATGTGGCTGGCTTCCTGCGTAGCCCTGAGGTCGACGGGGTTCTGGTTGGCGGAGCCAGCCTCGACGCCAATGAGTTCAGCGGAATCGCTCGGTTCCAGAAGCACGTCGGCGTATAATTTTCAAGATTAACAACTAAGGACCCCATGGATGCTCTAAAGATTGCTCTGCAGGTGCTGCTGGCCATCACCAGCCTGCTACTAACCCTGCTCATCCTGCTTCACAAGGGTCGCGGTGGCGGTCTTAGCGACATGTTCGGTGGCGGCGTGACCAGTTCGCTCAACACCTCGGGTGTTGCCGAGCGCAACCTGAACCGCATCACTGTCATCCTTGGCCTGGTTTGGGTCGTAGTAATTATCACTCTGGGTCTGTTTACCCGCTTCGGAATCTAACGACGATGGCCACTACCGGGGGATCAGCAATTCGTGGCTCGCGCGTTGGCGCTGGCCCAATGGGCGAAGAAGACAAGGGCTACAAAGCAGAGCGCATCGAGCGCATTTTCTACTGTGCTCTTGGCCACAACCACACGCTTTACTATGCGGCGAATCTGACCGCAGAAGAAATTCCTACCGAGACCGACTGCCAGAGTTGCGGTCTGCCTGCCGGTACCGACAAGAAGCACCCGCCTCAAACCGCGAAGCACGAGCCGTACAAGACTCACCTTGCCTATGTGAAGGAGCGTCGCACCGACGCAGAGGCAAAACAGTTGCTCGACGAAGCCGTTGCCTTGGTTCGCAGCAAACGTCAGGCTGCAATTCAGGCTGCCGCAGCTGCAGAGCGCGCCGAGAAGGCCGCTGCCAAGAAAAAGAAGTAGCCCAAACGGCGTATCGGTTGCTCTAGCAACCCCAAGTCGTATTGCCTGCGGTCTGATCAACAAACCAAACAGTCTTGTTCTTGCCGTGCACGCGGCCGGCAGGCAATGCGGTTGGCTCATCTCCGAAAACTGTCGAAACTGCAGAAGCCTTGTCGCTGCCGGCGACCACAAACCAAAGTTCATCAACCTGGTTCATGGCTTCATAACTAAAGCTCAATCGCTGCGGTGGAGGCTTTGGCGAATCGTGCTCAGCAATTACTAACTCGCCGGTTTGCGGGGCAGGCTTGCCAGGAAACAGGCTGCAGATGTGGCCGTCAGGGCCCATACCGACAAAGGCCAAATCGAAGTGCACATTCGAGATGGCCAGTTCGGCCGCAAATAGATTGCGGGCCTCATCGAGGTTCAGGTTCGCATCAAGAGCCGGAAACTCGTGGATGTTCTCCTCAGGGATGCTCACCTTAGAAAGCAAAGCCGAGCGAGCCTGAACGGCATTTCTGTCAGGGGAGTCGGCCGCAACAAATCGCTCGTCACCCCACCAGATCTGAATTCGTGCCCAGTCGAGCAGGTGTGCATCCTCTCGTGCTGCAATGGCTGCAAGGGTCGCGATGCCAATCGTGCCGCCAGTGAGCATCACGTGAACCAGTGCCTTTTCGCCAAGAAGGTCGTTGAGCTTGGTTACGAACTCCTCTGCTGCGCTCTCGGCCAGCGAGGCTGCTGTACCGAAGCGATTGACGACTGTCTTCGACATGACTACTTCTTTGCGGTTACCTTGACCTTAGGCAATAGCCCTTTGGTCAAGACCTTGCCGAAGACATCATCTGGGTCTAGGCGACGAAGGTCTTCGCTTAAGCAATCGCGCAGCGAGCGACGCGGAAGCGAGATCTCGCGGGTCGGCTGAGTTGGCTGAATCAAGGTGGCCACGTCTGGAACACGACGAACGATCTCGATGTCGCCCGATTTGCGAATCAACTTGACACCACGAATACCGTGAACCGCCTTGCCGCGGTTGGTTCGAATCTGCTTGACCTTGATCTTCAGTTTCATCTCAAGCCACGCAGCAAGAAGGTCTGTCGAAGGTGAGTCGGCAGCACCGGTCACTTCAACCTCGGTAACTGGGTCGTATGGCGGCTGGTCGAGAATCGCAGCAAGCTGTGCGCGCCAGAGAGTTAGGCGAGTCCAGGCGAAGTCGCTGTCACCCGGTGCATAGCCTTTGGCGAGTTGTGCCAAAAATGCATGCGGATCCTTTTGCGATGCCGCGTCGGTGATGCGACGAGTCGCTATCTTTCCGATTGGAGACTTGGCAGGTACTGCAGGAGCACCGTCGGGCCACCAGGCAACGACTGGCGCATCTGGCAAAAGCAAACCGGTGACCAGACCAGCTGGGTGCTCTGCCGCTACACCGTGCGCACGAAGAATGATTACCTCAGAAGCTCCGGCGTCGCCACCGACACGAATCTGAGCATCGAGCTTCGCAGGCTTCTTGGCCTTGGTGTCTTCTTCGGCCAACACAATGATGCGACAAGGATGCTCGCGAGATGCTTCGTTTGCGGCCTTGACTGCCGACTCGACGCCCGAGAACTTGGTCTGAATGATGAGCGTCAGTACTCGACCGAGTGCGACGACACCGCCCTTTTCGCGAATCTCGACCAGCTCTTTTGAAACCTTGCTGACGGTGGTGTTGGGTAAGTCTTTGATCACGGGATTCTCCAAGCGCGTCCGTCGAGCTTCATCATTTCGTCTGCTGAGGCTGGGCCCCAGCTACCAGGAGCGTACTGCTCAGGCTTGCCAGTCTTTGCCCAGAACTCCTCGATCGGGTCGAGAATCTTCCACGAGAGCTCAACTTCTTCGTGGCGTGGGAAAAGTGGTGGGTCGCCAAGCAAAACATCGAGAATCAAGCGCTCATATGCCTCTGGGCTGGCTTCGGTAAAGGCATGGCCGTAGCCAAAGTCCATGGTGACATCGCGAACCTGCATGCCGACGCCAGGAACCTTTGATCCGAATCGAATAGTTACACCTTCATCTGGCTGCACGCGAATTACCAGTGCATTCTGACCCAGGGCAGAGGTCTGCGATTCGGCGAACAACTGCTGCGGTGCGCGCTTAAAGACGACCGCGATTTCGGTTACGCGTCTACCAAGGCGCTTGCCTGCGCGCAGGTAGAACGGCACGCCAGCCCAGCGACGAGTGTTGATGTCTAGTCGCATCGCCGCGTAGGTCTCGGTGACCGACTTCTTGTTCATGCCGTCCTCGGCCAAAAAGCCAAGCACCTCTTCGCCGCCCTGCCAACCGCCGGCGTACTGACCGCGAGCGGTGTACTTGCGAAGGTCGCTCGGCAGCGAAACCGCCGACAAAACCTTTTCCTTTTCGGCGCGAAGATCTGCGGCGTCGAACGATACAGGCTCTTCCATTGCGGTAAGCGCCAAAAGCTGAAGCAGGTGGTTCTGAATCACGTCTCGGGCGGCACCGATGCCGTCGTAGTAACCCGCGCGACCACCAACGCCAATGTCTTCGGCCATGGTGATCTGCACGTGGTCAATGTAGTTTGCGTTCCAAAGTGGCTCAAACAACTGGTTAGCAAAACGAAGCGCAAGGATGTTCTGCACTGTCTCTTTGCCAAGGTAGTGGTCAATGCGGAACACCGAGTCGGCAGGGAAAACGCTCTCAACGACATTGTTCAGTTCACGGGCCGACTGCAGATCGTGACCGAACGGCTTCTCGATTACTACTCGGCGGAACTGATCAGGCTTTGGCTGAGCCAAACCGCTGCGCGAAAGCTGCTGGCAAACCTGCTCAAACGCCTTTGGTGGAATCGAAAGGTAGAAGGCGTGGTTTCCGTTGGTGCCGCGCTTAGCATCGAGTTCGTCGATGGTCTCCTTGAGTCGGTCGAACGCAGCATCGTCACTGAATTCACCAGAGACGAAACGAATGCCGCTAGAGAGCTGAGCCCAGACCTCTTCGCTCCAAGGGGTTCGTGCGTACTGTTTGACCGCATCCTTGACGACCTTGCCGAAGTCTTGGTGCTCCCAGTCGCGACGAGCAAAACCGACAAGTGCGAAGCCAGGTGGCAACAGGCCGCGGTTCGCTAGGTCGTAGACGGCGGGCATCAACTTCTTGCGCGACAGGTCACCGGTGACACCGAAGATGATCAGCGATGACGGGCCAGCAATTCGGTTCAGGCGACGATCATCTGGGTCACGCAATGGATTGTGCGTGCTGGAGATTCGAACTGGACTCATGGTTTCTTTCTACGCGACGCCTAGGCGAGCGCGCGCTTGATGACCTCGATGCCAGCCTTGGCATCTGCGAGAGTCAGGGTTAGAACTGGGCGGCCGTGTTCGGCGAGCACCTTGGCATCGCCCGCAGCCTGCGAAGCGATCAACTCACCAAAGCTAAAGTCACGACCGGGTACATCGATGTCCTGCTTTGCAGCTGAGACGATCTGAAGGTAGACACCTTGAGCCGGGCCACCCTTGTGGTACTGGCCGGTCGAGTGCAAGAAACGTGGTGCCCAACCGAAAGTGACCGGGCGACGCGACTTGTTGGCGGCCAGATCGCGCAGTTCGAATGCCTCGCCGACCGAAGTGCGGTCTAGGTAAGCCTGAACCGATAGGTAACCGCTGTCGGTGTCGAGAGTTTTTAGCAGCGCGGCAATGGCGGCCTGAATGCTGCTGGCGCCACCGAGATCGAACTGCTGCGCGCGAACCTCGATGCCATCGACGCTGAATGCCGCAGGTGCAATCGCCTCACGCGAGGTGAGCATTGCGCGTGCCGCAATCTTTGCCGATTCAACGTCTGGCTGATCGAATGGGTTGATGCCAATTAGGCGAGATGCAATTGCGGTCGCGTACTCCCAGAGCACGAACTGCGCTCCGAGCGAACCAGACACTGCAACCTCGTCGCCGCGAACGGTGGTGGCATCGCTGACCAAGCGCACTGCAAGTAGGTCGGCGAGACCCGAGTGCAACTCGGCTGCATTAGGAGTAAGCACGACTGGCAATACGCCGCGACCAAGTTTTCCGGTCGATTCTGCAATCAGCTGCTCTGCCCAGTCGCCGAAACCAACAATCGGGCTGTCTTCTGTGACAATGCCGATCTTGTCGCGCATGCCGTATTCACCAGGGGTCGCACCAAGGGCGGCACCGAGAATCAATGCAGGGTTGGTGGCGTCATCGCCGGCCAGCTGCTCGGCTGCGGCCTGTGCATCCTTGAGAAGTGCACGGATGTTCACGCCGGCCAGACCCGAAGGAACCAAGCCGAACGCGGTGAGCGCGCTGTAACGGCCACCAACGTTTGGGTCAGCGTTGAAAATTCTGTAGCCATCGGCCTTGGCGGCCTGCTCCATAGGAGAGCCCGGGTCGGTGACAATGACGATGCGATCGCGCTTGTCGATGCCAGCGGCCTCGAAGGCAGCCTCAAAGACGCGCTTCTGTGAATCGGTCTCGACGGTCGAACCCGACTTTGAAGAAACCACCACTGCAGTGCGAGTGAGGTCGCCAGCCAAAGCGTGGCCAACCTGATCGGCGTTCGTCGAGTCGAGAACCACTAATTCGACACCGGCGGTGCGGGTAATGACTTCTGGCGCTAGCGACGAACCACCCATGCCACAAAGCACAAAGCGGTCGACTCCCTTGGCTGCGAATTCTGAACGAAGTGCTTCGATGCCATCGAGTAGCGGCTCGCTGTCGAAAGCCGAAGTGACCCAACCGAGACGAATCGAAGACTCGCTCTCAGCATCCTTGCCCCAAAGCGTGAAGTCTTTGGCAGCGATGCGGCTGGCTACCTTATCTTCGATCAACTTAGGAACCTGGCTAGCAACAGCCGACGCGGCTGAGCCGCCGACAACAACCTTTAGTGACATTTGAATCCTTTTACTTTGCTGCCTGAAGTGCTGCAGTGACCGAATCGAGAAGCTCGCTCCACGAAACGATGAACTTGTCGACGCCCTCGGTCTCGAGCAGGGTGGTGACGTCGTCGTAGCTAACGCCAACCTCGGCTAATTCTTCGATGATCTTCGCAGCCTCTACATAATGGCCAGTGATTGAGTTCGCAGGGACAACTCCGTGATCGAAGACTGCCTCCATTGTCTTTTCAGGCATGGTGTTGACCAACTGCTTCGCAACCAATTCGGTGACGTACAGAGTGTCTGAAAGGTTCGGGTCTTTCACGCCGGTCGACGCCATCAGTGGACGTTGAACATTAGCACCCTGAGCCGAAAGCGCAGCCCAACGCGAGTTGTCGAATTCCTGTTCAAAGACCTGGTAGGCCAGGCGAGCATTGGCAAGTGCAGCCTTGCTCTTTAGCGCCACTGCCTGGTCGGTACCGATCGCAGCCAAACGCTTGTCGATTTCGGTGTCGACGCGTGAAACGAAGAACGAGGCAACCGAGTGAATCTTGCTCAGGTCGTGACCCGCGGCTGCGGCTTTCTCAATGCCGGCAATGTAAGCAGCGATCACGTCGCGGTAGCGGTCAAGCGAGAAGATCAAGGTGACATTGACGCTAATGCCTGCTGCAATTACCTCTGTAATGGCCGAGAGTCCAGCCTTGGTTGCAGGAATCTTGATCATCACGTTTTCACGATTCACCTTGGCAAACAACTGCTTTGCCTGGGCAACGGTTGCAGCAGCATCGTGGGCGAGGCCAGGCTCAACCTCGATCGAAACGCGACCGTCAAACCCTGCGGTGCTCTCATAGACGCCCTTGAAGATGTCACACGCTTCGGCGACATCCTGGGTCGTGATTTCGAAAACTGCCTTGGCAGCATCGGCGCCGGCCGCTGCCAACTCGGCAACCTGCTCACCGTAGCCTTCGCCCTTTGAAAGAGCGCCGGCGAAGATGGTCGGGTTGGTGGTTACCCCAGAAACCGAACGCGAACCGATTAGCTGCTCAAGCTGACCCGAACGAATGCGAGTGCGCGAGAGATCATCGAGCCAGATCGAAACGCCGTTAGCTGCGAGTTGTGCCAGTGGGTTAGTCATGATGATTTCCTTACTTAGAAGCTTTGATTGAGTCGTGCGCAGCGCTCACAACGTGTTCGACAGTCATTCCGAATTCGCGGAACAGGGTCTTGTAATCGGCAGATGCGCCGAAGTGTTCAATTGAAACGCTGCGACCGAATGGGCCGACGTACTTGTTCCAACCGAGTGCAAGTCCTGCCTCAACTGAGACACGTGCACCGACCGAAGCCGGAAGCACTGACTCGCGATAGCTGTCGCTCTGCTCATCGAACCACTCGACACAAGGAGCCGAGACAACACGAGTAGCTACACCAGCAGCCTCGAGCTGCTCACGCGCGGTGACCGCAAGCTGCAATTCAGAACCGGTAGCAATCAAGATCAACTCGGGCTTGCCGTTGGCTGCGTCTACTAGCGTGTAGGCGCCTTTGGCGGTGTTCTCTGCGGTTGCGAAAACTGCTCCCGTTGCATCGGCCTCGCCGCGCTTAAACACCGGAATGTTCTGACGCGTGAGCGCGATACCCGCAGGGCCTTCACGACGCTCGAGCATGGTCTTCCAGGCGTACGCGGTTTCGTTGGCGTCACCTGGGCGAACGACATCGAGACCGGGAATTGCTCGCAGGGTTGCAAGTTGTTCGATTGGCTGGTGGGTCGGACCGTCTTCGCCAAGCGCAACAGAGTCGTGAGTCCAAACGAAGATGCTTGGCACCTTCATGAGTGCGGCTAGTCGAACAGCTGGACGCATGTAGTCACTGAAGATCAAGAAGGTTCCGCCGAATGCGCGGGTCTTGCCGTGCAAGACAATACCGTTCAGGATTGAGCCCATTGCGTGTTCGCGAATTCCAAAGTGCAGGACACGACCATATGGGTCACCGGTCCACTCGTGAGTCGACCACTCGGCAGGCACGAACGACTTTGCGCTCGAGATGGTGGTGTTGTTCGACTCTGCAAGGTCGGCCGAACCGCCCCATAGTTCAGGCATAACCTCGGCAATTGCGTTGATTACCTTGCCCGAAGCCGCACGAGTCGAAATCTCTGTGCCACCGTCAAACACAGGCAGTGCGCTAGCTAGCTCGGCTGGGGTAGCGCCAGTTTGCAAACGGTCGAAAAGCTTCTTCTCTGCAGGATGCGCGGCCGCCCAGGCATCGAACTGTTGCTGCCACTGCGAACGAACCTGCGACGCGTGGGCCTGGTATCCGCGAGTGTGCGCGATTACCTCTGGTGCCACGTCGAAGGTCTTCTCTGGATCAAAACCAAGCGCGGACTTCAGGCCCGCAAGCTCTTCGGCGCCAAGAGCCGAACCGTGAATCTTTCCGGTGTTCTGCTTCTTCGGCGAAGGCCAACCGATGATGGTACGCAGCACGATGAGCGAAGGCTTGTCGGTTTCTGCCTTGGCACGCTGAATGGCTTCGTATAGCTCATGCACGTCTTCGACATAGTTGCCGGTTTTCTTCCAGTCGACGGTCTGAACTTGCCAGCCGTATGCCTCGTAACGTGCACCGAGCTTCTCAGTGAAAGCGATGTTGGTGTCGTCTTCGATCGAAATCTGGTTTGAGTCGTAGATGACAACTAGGTTGCCGAGCTTCTGGTGACCGGCAAGTGACGCAGCCTCAGCTGTGACACCTTCCTGCATGTCTCCATCGCCAGCAATCACGTAAACGAAGTGGTCGAACGCAGATGCGCCGGCAGGTGCATCCTTGTCGAAAAGACCGCGCTCAAAGCGAGCGGCGTAAGCGAAACCAGTTGCCGAAGCCAAACCCTGACCCAGCGGACCGGTGGTGATTTCGACACCCTTGGTGTGACCATACTCAGGGTGACCAGGGGTCGCCGAGCCCCAGGTGCGAAGTGCCTTCAAATCATCGAGCTCAAGACCGTAGCCGTGCAGGTACAGCTGGTTATAAATGGTCAGCGACGAGTGGCCGACCGAAAGAATGAAGCGATCGCGGCCGACCCACTGGTCGTCACTCGGATCGTGACGCATGACCTTGTTGAACAGAAGATAGGCGACAGGTGCGAGCGAAATTGCGGTACCCGGATGTCCGTTGCCAACCTTCTCTACGGCGTCTGCTGCGAGCACGCGAGCAGTGTCTACGGCCTTCGAATCGAGTTCTGTCCAATCAAGAGACATTTCTCTCCTTTAAATAATGAAAATGGGAGGTTT
>JBDKLV010000038.1:0-6129 GCA_039795455.1 Actinomycetota bacterium | reverse complement strand
GGTTTGGCTTACGGGTACGACCCTCTGCCTGACCCCATGGGGTAACTGGGTGACGTCCACCAGAGGTGCGACCTTCACCACCACCGTGTGGGTGGTCAACAGGGTTCATGGCAACACCACGTACGGTTGGGCGAACGCCCTTCCAACGCAGACGGCCTGCCTTACCCCAGTTGATGTTCGACTGCTCGGCGTTGCCGACCTCGCCGATGGTTGCGCGGCAGCGTGCATCCACGTTGCGAATTTCACCCGATGGCAGACGAAGCTGCGCAAATGGGCCATCCTTAGCAACCAAACGGATCGACGCACCTGCCGAACGACCCAACTTTGCGCCGCCGCCTGGCTTTAGCTCAATGGCGTGAATGACGGTACCGGTTGGGATGTTCTTTAGTGGCAGGTTGTTACCTGGCTTGATGTCTGCGTTTGGACCCTGCTCAATACGGTCGCCCTGCTTGAGCTTGTTTGGGCAGATGATGTAACGCTTCTCGCCGTCTGCGTAGTGCAGAAGTGCGATGCGAGCGGTACGGTTTGGGTCGTACTCGATGTGAGCAACAACAGCAGGGATGCCGTCCTTGTCGTGACGACGGAAGTCGATCAGACGGTACTGGCGCTTGTGTCCTCCACCGATGTGGCGGGTGGTCACGCGACCCTGGTTGTTACGGCCACCGGTCTTGGTCAGTGGGCGCAGAAGCGACTTCTCAGGAGTGGTACGAGTGATTTCTGCAAAGTCAGAAACCGACGAACCACGACGACCTGGAGTCGTTGGCTTGTATTTACGAATTGCCATTTGTTCTTTCCTCTTGCCTTAACCGACGTTCGAGAAGATGTCGATCGAGCCGGACTTGAGAGTCACAATGGCGCGCTTGGTGTCCTTGCGCTTGCCCAGACCGAACTTGGTTCGGCGGGTCTTGCCACTGCGGTTGAGAGTGTTGACCGAAGCAACCTCTACCTTGAAGATGCGCTCGATAGCCTGCTTGATTTCAGTCTTGTTCGAGTCAGGTGCAACTTCAAAGGTGTACTTGCCGTTGTCAATGAGGTTGTAGCTCTTCTCAGAAACGATCGGCTTGATGATTACGTCGCGTGGATCTTTGTTGATTGCGCTCATTCTTTATGCCTCCTTAGCAGCTTCACTCGAAGTAGCAGTGGCCTTAGCCGAGCCCTTCGATGGACCTGCGATGAATGCGTCGAGTGCAGCCTTGGTGAAGATCACATCGTCGCTCAACAGCACGTCGTACGCGTTGATCTGGTCAACAGGTAGTACGTGCAAGTTCTGGATGTTGCGTAGTGACTTGTAGCTCACGTCGTCTGCGCGGTCGAGTACGACCAACACGTTGCGACGAGCAGTCAACTTGAGGATGATCTCGGCAGCTGCCTTAGTCGATGGCTTGTCACCAAGCTTGAATGCATCAACGATGTGCAGACGGCCGTTGCGTGCGCGGTCGCTAAGAGCGCCCTTAACCGCAGCAGCGATCATCTTCTTTGGGGTGCGCTGGTCGTAGTCACGAGGCTTTGGACCGTGTGATACCCAACCGCCACGCATCTGTGGAGCACGGAGCGAACCCTGACGAGCACGACCGGTTCCCTTCTGCTTGAACGGCTTCTTACCAGTTCCCGAAACTTCACCGTGACGCTTGGTCGACTGAGTGCCCTGACGAGCAGCTGCAAGTTGAGCAACGACAACCTGGTGAATAAGTGGAATGTTTGCCTGAACGTCGAACAGTTCTGCAGGAAGAGTGGCAGTGCCAGCCTTCTTACCTGTTACGTCAAGAACGTCTACCGAAGTCATTTGGCTTACGCTCCCTTCACTGCGTTACGAACGAATACGAGTTGACCCTTAGGGCCTGGAACCGCACCCTTCACCAAGAGCAGACCGTTTTCTGCGTCTACCGAGTGAAGAACGAGGTTAAGAGTGGTGACCTGGGTGTGGCCCATACGACCTGCCATGCGCATGCCCTTGAAGACACGACCCGGAGTCGAAGACATACCGATCGAACCTGGCTTGCGGTGGTTGCGGTGCTGACCGTGCGATGCACCTACACCGGCAAAGCCGTGGCGCTTCATGTGACCAGCAAAGCCCTTACCCTTCGAAGTACCAACGACGTCAACCTTTGAGCCAACCTCGAGAACCTCAACACCAAGTTCCTGACCAACTGCATACGATGCAGCGTCAGCGGTGCGGATCTCTGCGAGGAAGCGACGTGGGTTAACGCCAGCCTTCTTGAAGTGACCGGTTAGTGGCTGTGAAACCTTGGTTGGCTTGATCGCACCGTATGCAATCTGAATCGCCTCGTAACCATCGGTTTCGACGTTCTTAATCTGAGTGACTACGTTCGAGCCAGCTTCGATCACGGTCACAGGGATGAGACGATTCTGGTCGTCCCAAACCTGGGTCATGCCGAGCTTCTTGCCCAGTAGTCCCTTTACGGTTTTGTTTACGGTAGTCATCGTTTTCCTTAGAGCTTGATCTCGATGTTGACGTCAGCTGGAAGGTCGAGACGCATCAACGAGTCAACTGCCTTAGGAGTTGGGTCGATGATGTCGATCACGCGCTTGTGGGTGCGCATCTCGAAGTGCTCGCGGCTGTCCTTGTACTTGTGTGGTGAACGGATCACACACACAACGTTCTTCTCGGTTGGTAGCGGAACTGGTCCGACTACGGTTGCACCGGCACGAGTGACGGTCTCTACGATTTTCTTCGCAGAAGTGTCAATGACCTCGTGGTCGTATGACTTAAGTCGAATGCGGATTTTCTGTCCGGCCATCTTGACTCGCTCTCATATCACATGAGCAGTTTTTTCAAACTGCATGCTTAGTAGCACTACTTGTGTTGCACCACTGTTTATCTGTCAAACTCGCGCATCGTTGACGCTCGAGGTATTGCATTTCCGACCCACGCATTCGGGTGTGTCGTCTGAAATCAGACGCACATACAAAGACGCAATCAGAGAAGTTTTTGTTCAGCTGAGGCCGGACCGATTTCTCGTTCACAACTGCCTTCAGTGGTTCGAGCCAGATAGCCCGAAAACTCAAGAACTTGTCTATCTTGCCAGCAGTTGTGGGGCGAATGCAAATTAAATCTTCAATGGATGTTCGGGCAATCTCTTTCGGTTAGGCTCGCCCTGTGAGCGACGAAGCTAACCACTCAGATTTGAGATTCTCGAGACCCCGCGGCGAGGTTTTGGGCCGACTTTCGGGCCAGATCGAGCAGATCTGGGGCCAATTTGACTCGGCCCGCGACTCAGAACCCGAATTTTCGCCAGATTTGGCCAAATTACTGGCCTCCAGCCTGCCTGAGCACGGATTTGGCGAGGAATCGGCCATCGACCAGTCCCTCGGCGTGCTGGACCAGTCCCTAGCCCAGTCAAGACCCCGATTTTTCGCCTATATCGGCTCTTCTGGCCTTGAAATTGGGGCAATTGCAGACTTTTTGGCCTCATCCTTCGATATAAACCTGGCCGTGGACTCCCGCGCCGCTAGCCGCCTGGAGGAGCAAACTGCCCGCTGGTTGGGCGATTTTCTGGGCTTTTCAGAGGCAAAAGGCCTGTTTACCAGTGGGGGCACGGTCTCTAACGTGACCGCCCTGGCCGCTGCCCGCACCAAAGCCCTGCCAGACAGCCGCCAAAACGGCGTTTCTGTGCCTGTGGCCGTCTACTGCTCGGCCGAAGCCCACTATTCGAACGTTCGCGCCGTCGAACTGCTTGGCCTTGGGTCAAAGTCGCTTCGAAAGATCGAAATCGACGAGCAGCGCCGCATGAAGCCCGAGGCACTCGAGGCGGCGATCAAGGCAGACCTCGCCGCAGGCGTGGTGCCGATCGCGGTAATCGCATCCTCTGGAACTACCCTCACCGGTGCCGTCGATCCGCTTCGAGCAATCAGCGAAATCTGCAAGCGATACGACGTCTGGATGCACGTCGATGGCGCATATGGAGCACCCGCTGCTGGCACCGAACTCTGTGCACCGATCTTCGACGGCCTCGACCTCGCCGACTCGGTAACTGTCGACGCACACAAGTGGTTGTTCGTTCCAAAGGCTTGCAGCATCTTGTTAGTCAAAGATCTTCGTTCGCTCTACATGACCTTCGCGCACGACGAGGCGTACATGCCACACAACGAATCGGTGAACCCGGTCGACATTACGCTCGAGTACTCTCGCCCGCTTCGGGCGCTAAAACTCTGGATGGGTTTCATGGCGCATGGCGCGAGCGAATTTAGAAAGGCAATTACCGAGAATGTCGAGCTTGCGCAGTACACCTACGAGCGTGCATCCGCTGATGAAAACTTCAGGGTCCTGCCGCATGAACCGCAGTTGTCAATCGTGCCGATTCAATATCGACCTGCAGGTGTGAGCGACTACTCGGCACATAATCGCGACCTTTGCAATGCACTTGTCGAGGATGGCCGAATCTACATTTCGCCTGCGCAAATTGATGGCGAAACCTGGCTGCGTCCTTGCTACACGAACTTCAGAACCACACGGCACGATGTCGACGTGATGTTCGAAGTGATCGCCGAAGTTAGCGCGGGTTTAGCCGAACGGTAGGCAGTTCTGGGGCCGGAATCCAGCCACCAATGCGATCCTCGAAAGCACCGAATCGCTCGCGTGCCGCCGCGTCTTCAAGGTGTGCGTTCCATTGTTCGCGCTGCTCAACTATCTCGTCGTGCGTGCGTGCGATGAAGTTCCACCACATCACGATTCGCTCTTTGAATGGCTCACCACCGAGTAGCAGCAAGGTGACTGGTCCGCTGGCAGCAGACAACTCGATTCCGTTTGCCGCTTCCTCGGGAGCAAAGTAGAGCAGTTCCGATCGGCTGACTGGTTGACTATTCGCGATTACGATGCCATCGATGACGAACACTCCGTATTCGAAACCTTGTTGAGAAGGAACGTCGAACCTAGCGCCACTGTTTAGTCGAAGCTCAACGCCAAGCATCGGCGAATACACTTTCGTTTCTGCCCGTTCGCTCAGAAAATCTCCGAGCAGAACTGTCGCCTTGAACTCATCTGTTTCGATTACCGGCAAATCATCGCGGTGCTCGAACTGGGGCGCCATGTGTCGAGCAGCCTCTGGTAGCGCAACCCACATTTGCACCGCGTGCATGTTGCCACTGTGCTCCACTGAAATTTCACTGTGCGAAATACCGCGACCGGCGGTCATTAAGTTCAACTGCCCAGGAGAAATGTTTTGAATTGTGCCGAGACTGTCACGGTGCTCGCCCACTCCTTCGAGCATCCATGTCACAGTTTGCAAACCAGTGTGCGGATGAGCGGCAACGACCATGCCGTCTTCTTGATCAGTCGGACCAAAGTGATCGACGAAGCACCATGCGCCGATGGTCTTGAGTTTTGCGTGCGGGATCGTGCGACGAACCGAAATGCCAGTGCGAGTGCTGAGCTTCACCTCGCGTGGTTCGATCAAAAGGGGCACGTGCCGAGCCTAACCCGAGACCCCCGACTTAGACTGACTTCATGATTGAGCGCATCGTTCCGGTTGTTCCGGTAACCAAAATCGAGACCACCGTCGAGTTGCTTTCAAAGGTCGGCTTTTCACTCAACTGGATGCACGAACCTGAAGGGGCTCCGGTTCGTTATGCCTCGATTGTCGACGGCGAGGGTCACGAGCTGCACCTA
This sequence comes from Actinomycetota bacterium, assembly GCA_039795455.1. GTDB lineage: Bacteria > Actinomycetota > Actinomycetes > Actinomycetales > Microbacteriaceae > Rhodoluna. The sequence continues at coordinate 503 of JBDKLV010000038.1, read as the reverse complement.
AGCGAGAGCCGTGGCGATGGCAGTGGCCCCGTCGTGGTGTTCTTCTGGGTCAGCGATGTCGACGCCCTTGCGGCTGCGGCCGGCACTACCGCCGAAGATCAAACCTGGGACACCCGCGAGTTCTGGCTGGCCGACGACCGCGGCAACTCATTCAGGTTCGGCAAGCGCCTGTAGCCCAAGCCTTAAGGCAAAAACCCCCGAGCCGAAGCCCGGGGGTTTTCAAGTGTTACAGGACTACTTGGTGATCTTGGTCACGGTTCCTGCACCAACGGTGCGGCCACCCTCACGGATAGCGAAACGTAGACCCTCTTCCATAGCGATTGGCTGGATTAGCTCTACAGCCATACCAGTGGTGTCGCCAGGCATAACCATTTCGGTGCCAGCAGGAAGGGTGATAACACCAGTCACGTCAGTAGTACGGAAGTAGAACTGTGGACGGTAGTTCGAGTAGAACGGGTTGTGACGGCCACCCTCATCCTTCGACAAGATGTAAACCTCTGCGT
>JBDKLV010000037.1:0-7501 GCA_039795455.1 Actinomycetota bacterium | reverse complement strand
GAGGTTGAAAAGAAGCTTGGTTCGGTAGACGTACTTATGAACAACGCGGGCATCATTCAGCCGTTTGTAAAGATCAACGAGCTGGAGATGGCAGCCGCCCAGAAGGTGATGAACGTCAACTTCTATGGACCACTGATGATGGTCAAGGCGTTCTTGCCTAGCCTGCTCAAAAAGAGCGAAGCACACATTTTGAATGTTTCTTCGATGGGTTCTTACGCACCCGTTCCTGGACAAAGCGTTTACGGCGCATCCAAGGCTGCGGTCAAGCTGTTCACCGAAGGCCTTCGCTCTGAACTAATGGGCACCAGCGTCGGCGTTACCGTCGTGTTCCCTGGAGGTATCGCAACGAACATCGCTGGCAACTCTGGTTTGCACATGGAAATGCCTGCCGACATGAAGGCACCTAAAACCACACCTGCACCGGTTGCCGCCAAGGCAATGGTCGATGCAATCGAGAACAACACTCCTCGCGTGGTCATTGGCCAAGACGCAAAGATGATGGATTTCTTGTCACGCCTCAACCCAGTGATGGCCGCCAACATGATCTACAAGCAGATGGCCAACTTGCTTAAGTAACCACTCGAAAGAAAACTGAAAATGAAACTTGTAGTCATTGGTGGCGTTGCCGCCGGCGCATCCACGGCCGCCCGAGCTCGTCGACTCGATGAAAATGCCGAAATTATTGTGCTTGAGCGCAGCCACCACATTTCTTTTGCCAACTGCGGTCTGCCATATCACATCGGTGAAGTGATCACCGATCGTGACCGTTTGCTCTTGCAGACACCAGAGAGCCTACGCGAATCGTTGAATCTCGACGTGCGCATCGCTAGTGAGGTCGTGAAGATTGACCGCAAGAAGAAGGTCGTAACGGTTCGCAATCTCGACACAGGCAAGACCTACGACGAAAAGTACGACAAGCTCGCTCTCTGCATGGGCGCCGAGGCCGTGTTGCCACCTGTGCCGGGTATCGACAGCAAGAACGTTCACGTGCTTCGCCGCATTGGTGACATGGATGCCATCAAAGCCAAGATCGATGGCATGCTTGCCGCCAAGCAGACCCCTCGTGTAGTTGTAGTTGGTGCAGGCTACATCGGCCTCGAAATGGCTGAGAACCTTAAGCACCGCGGTTGCCAGGTGACTGTAGTTGAGCGAGCAAACCAGATTTTGCCTCCGCTCGATAAAGAAATGTCAGTTCCGGTCGAGCAACACCTGCGTGGTCGAGGAATTACTCTGCAGCTATCAACGAGCGCAGCAGCGTTTAGGGATCAGGCCGATGGCGCAACCATGGTCGAACTCGACAACCAGGCAACAATCGCTGCCGACCTGATTCTGATGTCGGCTGGCGTACGCCCATCGGTACAGATTGCCAAGGATGCTGGCATCGAGCTTGCCCCTCACGGTGGCATCAAGGTCGACACTCACATGCAGACCAATGATCCAAATATTTGGGCCGCCGGAGACGGCGTCGAAACTCCGAACACCGTGCTTGGCACTTTGGCACTGGCTCCACTTGCCGGGCCTGCCAACCGTCAAGGTCGCGTTGCTGCCGAAAACATTTGCGGCCGCGACACCGAGTACAAGTCGACTCAGGGCACTTCGATCGTGAAGGTCTTTGAGATGGTCGCCGGTGGTACCGGAGCAACCGAACGACAGCTGCAACAAGCTGGCATTAAGTACGAGTCGGTGCACGTACATCCGAGTGGTCACGCCGGTTACTACCCGGGCACCGCGATGATGCACCTCAAGGTGATTTTCGAACCCAAGAAGGGTGTCATTCTCGGCGCGCAGGCTGCCGGCTTCGACGGCATCGACAAGCGACTCGACGTTATGGCAGTTGCCGTGCGTCAAAAGATGACGGTGTTCGATCTAGAACAGCTCGAGCTTGCCTACGCTCCGCCTTTTGGCTCGGCAAAAGACCCGGTCAACATGGCGGGCTTCGTGGCCTCGAACGTGATGCGCGGCGACCTGAAACTTTGGAAGGCCGAGGACTACCCCGGCAACCTCGAAGGCGCCCGCCTTGTCGACGTTCGCACTCCAGAGGAATTCGCCATCTGGCACATGCCAGGCGCCGAGAACGTGCCACTCGCAAGCATTCGCGATGCGAGCAAAGACTGGGATAAGGCACAGCCGATTCGCCTCTACTGCGCCGTCGGATTCAGAAGCTACCTTGCCGACCGCGCCCTCGTGCAGCGCGGCTTCAAGGATGTCGCGACTCTGAGTGGCGGAACCACCACCCTCAAGTTCTTCCACGAACTTGAGCCAGAGTCCACCGGCCCAATCGCGCCGATGGAAAACTACGCAGAGCGCGAGTCTGTGTTCGCACCGGCTGGCGGAGCAACCGGAAACATCGTCGACCTCGACTGCACCGGACTCGCCTGCCCTGGACCGATCATGAAGATGTCGGCGAAGATGGGCGACCTGGCATTCGGTGACGAATTGCGTGTCAAGGTCAGCGACCCTGGCTTCGCGCTGGATGCGCCGGCTTGGGCAAAGAACAACGGTCACGCGGTTGTATCGCTCGAACCGAGCGGCCCTGGTTACGAAGCGGTCATCCGCAAAGGCGGAGCCGGTGCGCTGGTCACGCAGCAGGGTGTGGCTCTCGACCCAACCGGACCACAAAAGGTTTCGTTCGTGGTGTTCTCGGGCGATCTCGACAAATTGATCGCGGCGTTCATCATTGCCAATGGCGCACTAGCCATGGGCAAGCAGGTTTCGATGTTCTTCACCTTCTGGGGCTTGAACGCGCTTCGTCGCGACAACCCACCTGCCCGCAAGAAGAGCCTGCTTCACAAGATGTTCACTGTGATGATGCCGCGTGGCGCAAACCACACGACCCTGTCGAACATGAACATGATGGGAGCTGGAACTGCCATGATCAAGGGCGTCATGAAGTCCAACGGCGTCGCCTCACTTCCTGAGCTGATGAAGTCGGCAATGGATGGCGGCGCTTACGTCGTCGGCTGCACCATGACCATGGACTTGCTCGGCATTGCCAAGAGTGACTTGCTCGATGGAATCGACTTTGGCGGCGTGGCTACCTTCTTGGGCGAGGCCTCTGAGTCAAAGACCACTCTGTTCATCTAGTCGCCAACTACAAAGACCGACACCCTGGTCCGCAACCATTCCAGCGGACCGGGGTGTCTCTTTTTTGGCTCAATTTGGCCGCGTTTACTCGCTTAGGATTGGAATCGAACTGACAGCGAGGTCTCAAAATTGGCTATTTCCATCAAGGGTGTAACCAAGAAATTCGGCGAATTCACCGCCGTCGACAACCTAGACCTCGAAATTAAATCGGGTGAATTCTTCTCGATGCTCGGCCCATCGGGCTCAGGCAAGACCACCGTTCTGCGCATGATTGCTGGCTTCGAGCTACCAACCGCAGGCACCATCTCGCTCGCCGGCGAAGACGTGACCACCAAGGCCCCGTTCGACCGCGACGTAAACACCGTATTTCAGGACTACGCACTCTTTCCGCACCTGAACGTCATCGACAACGTTGAGTACGGCCTCAAGGTCAAAAAAGTAAACAAGGATGAACGTCGCGCTCGAGCCATGGCGGCGCTCGAAAAGGTGCACCTAGCCGATTTCGCCGAGCGCAAGCCTTCACAACTTTCAGGTGGTCAGCGCCAGCGTGTAGCGCTCGCCCGCGCGATTGTTGTCGAGCCAAAGATTTTGCTTCTCGACGAGCCACTAGGTGCGCTCGACTTGAAGCTGCGCGAAAAGATGCAGATCGAGCTTAAAGAACTGCAACGCGACCTTGGCATCACCTTTATTTTCGTGACTCACGACCAGGATGAGGCACTGACCCTGAGCGACCGCATCGCGATCTTCAACAACGGCAAGATCGAGCAGATTGGCACTCCTGAAGAGCTTTACGAAAAGCCGGCCACCGAGTTCGTTGCTCGATTCGTCGGAACCGCGAATGTCTTCGACAGCGCAGCCTCACAGAAACTCTTTGGCAAGTCGGGCACAAACCTGATCCGCCCAGAACAGATCGAGCTCGGCAACAAGGGTCGCGAGGCAACCATCGTCGAGACGATTTACCTCGGGTCGAGCATCCGTTTCATTTTGAACCTGGATGGCCACCAGCTGATTGCCGAAGTTTCGGCCAGCGACGACAACGCAAGAGCTTACCGCCGCGGCGCGACGGTCAAGGTAAACATGAACCCGACCGACCTGGTCGAGCTCAACTCAAAGGAGAGAAACAAGTGAAGCTAAACAAAGCAAAGGCCCTGGCTGCGGCCATAGCCATCTCGCTTGCGCTTGCCGGCTGCTCAAGCGGCTCGACCAGCACTGGCGCGACAATGCTCGACAAGCTTGGCAAGACCGAAGGCACTCTGACCCTGCTGGGTTGGCCAGGTTACGCCGAAGACGGCAGCAACGACCCAAATGTCGACTGGGTAACCCCATTCGAGACCGCAACCGGCTGCCAGGTGACCTTCAAGTCATACGGCACCAGCGATGAAGCACTCAGCCTGTTCAAGACCGGTGAGTACGACGCAATCGCCGCATCGGGTGACGCAACCCTTCGCCTGATCGCAGGAGGCAACGTTCAGCCCCTGAACACTGCGCTGATTCCTAGCTACGCAGGCGTGTACTCGTTCTTGAAGAACCGCGACTGGAACACCGTCGATGGCAAGACCTACGGCGTGCCTCACGGCTACGGCGCGAACCTACTTATGTACAACACCTCGGTTGTAAAGCCAGCTCCTACTTCATGGGATGTTGTCTTTGACGGCGCGAGTGCATACAAGGGCAAGGTCACCGCTTACGACTCACCTATCTACATTGCCGATGCTGCTTTGTACCTCATGAAGCACAAGCCTGAACTTGGCATTACTGACCCATACTCGCTCGACACCACTCAGCTCGCTGCTGCGGTTGACTTGCTCAAGGCTCAGCGCGCAAACGTTGGCGAGTACTGGAGCGACTACCTAAAGTCGATCCAGTCGTTCACCACTGGCAACACCGTGGTCGGAACCACCTGGCAGGTAATCAAGAACTCGATGCCGGCTAACTCGAAGGTCGAAGCGATTCTTCCTAGCGAAGGTGCAACCGGATGGTCAGACTCATGGATGGTCGCATCGAACGCCAAGCACGTGAACTGTGCTTATAAGTGGCTCGACTACATCGACTCTCCTAAGGCAAATGCTCAGGCAACTGAGTACTTCGGTGAAGCACCTGTAACTCAGGACGCTTGCCAGTACGCCTCGGCTGACTTCTGCACCACCTACCACGCTGGTGACGAAGCCTACGCTGCCCAGATTTACTACTGGACCACCCCGATTAGCACCTGCCTCGACGGTCGCACCGATGTTAAGTGCACCGATTACGCCGCCTGGACCAAGGCCTGGCAAGAGATCAAGGGCTAGTTAGCAATGCCTAGAAGCGCGACTGCGGGGGTCACTCAGGTGACTTCCGCACGTCGTGCTTCGACGTACCTCTACCAGCACGCCAAGACCCGTCTTCGCCTGCTAATCGCCGCGCCGGTTGTCTGGCTCGGCTTGGTTTACATTGCATCGCTATTGATGCTTCTAGTTACCGCACTTTGGACCGTCGATGAATACACCGGTGAGACCAAGGTTGCCTGGAATCTCGACAACATCGTTTCGCTTTTTACCGACTCGCTCTACTCAGTAGTCGGCCTTCGCACCATCGGTATCGCACTGGCTGTCACCATCATCGATGTGCTGCTAGCGCTACCAGTCGCATTCTTCATGTCGAAGGTGGCCACCCCTCGACTGCGCAACATTTTGGCAATCTCGGTGCTACTACCGCTTTGGGCAAGCTACCTGGTCAAGGCTTACGCATGGCGTTCGGTGCTCTCAAACAAGGGAATCTTGCAGTGGGTGCTCGAGCCGCTCGGTCTGAACTCACCGGGCTATTCGCTGCTAGGTGCATCTCTAACCCTTGGCTACATGTGGCTGCCTTACGTGATTCTGCCTATCTACGCCGGACTCGAAAAAGTGCCGAGCAACTTGCTCGAAGCGTCGAGCGATCTCGGCGCATCGACCTTCACCACGATTCGCCGCGTTGTATTGCCTATCGTTTTGCCTAGCATCATTGCCGGTTCAATCTTCGCCTTCTCGCTAACGCTCGGGGACTACATCACTATCAACATCGTTGGTGGCGCATCACAGATGCTCGGCAACCTGATCTACACAAATGTTGGTACCGCCAACAACCTGCCAATGGCCTCTGCTCTTGCACTGATTCCGATTGCGATCATGTTCGTTTACCTGAGTGCCGTCAAACGCACCGGCGCATTGGATAGCCTCTAATGCGCATCTCTCGCTCAGCCCGGATCGTGTTGGGCGCAATCGCCAGCCTGATCATGACGCTGGTCTATACGCCGCTCGCGATTGTGCTGATCAACTCGTTCAACAAGTCGATGAACATGGATTGGCCTCCTCCTGGCTTCACCCTCGACTGGTGGCAGAAGGCCTTCGGTTCGAATGGGTTGATGGCTGCACTTGGCACATCGGTGCTGGTTGCCCTCTGTGCCTCGCTGGTAGCTCTGGTACTGGGCACGCTGCTAGCTATCGCACTCTCTCGTTACAAGTTCTTCGGCCGCCAAGCCGTGGGGCTTATGGTGATTCTGCCTATTGCCCTACCGGGCATTGTCACCGGTTTGGCTCTCAATAACGCGTTTCGCACCGTGCTTGGCCTGCAGCTCAGCATGGCAACCGTGATCATCGCTCACGCCACTTTCTGTATCGTGACCGTCTACAACAACGTGCTTGCTCGCCTGTCGCGCACCAACCGCAACCTCGAGGATGCCTCTGCCGACCTTGGCGCCGGAGTCTTCACAACGTTCCGCCTAGTCACCCTGCCTCAGATTGGCTCGGCACTTATTGCCGGCGGGTTGCTGGCCTTCGCGCTCAGCTTCGACGAAATCATCGTGACCACTTTTACCGCGGGCTCAGGAGTCGAAACCCTGCCAATCTGGATCATGAACAACATGTTCCGCCCTGGCAAGGCACCAGTCGTTGACGTGGTTGCTGTGACCACGGTTCTTATCTCGGTCGTGCCGCTCTACTTTGCGCAGCGACTAACTCGCGACGAAACCAAGTAATCGCTACTTGCCGAGCAACTCGGCGATCGCAGCCTCGAAGACCTGCTGGTGCTGATCGACATCGCCCTTAGTCGTGGTTGGACACATCAACGCCATGTTGTGGAACGGCGTTAGCAAGATGCCACGGTTAGCCAAGTACAGGTGCAAGAAGTCTTCGAGTTCGGCGTCGGCCGAGTTGTAGGCATCCGTGCCGTTGATTGGGTAAGGCTTGGCAAAGCGATACTCGGCACGCGAACCAAGCTGATTAATCGACCATGGCAACTGGTACTTGTCGAACAGCGCATTGACGCCATCGGTGAAGTAGGTGGCTAGTTCAATCATTTCCGTGAAGGCGTCCTTGGTGAGCACGTGCTCGAGAGTTGCGCGCATCGCTGCGACAGATAGCGGGTTGCCAGCGAGAGTACCGCCGACGCCGCCCATGTCGAC
>JBDKLV010000036.1:0-15786 GCA_039795455.1 Actinomycetota bacterium | reverse complement strand
AGTAACGGGACTTGAACCCGCGGCCCCCTGGACCACAACCAGGTGCTCTACCAGCTGAGCTATACCCACCATGCGCCCTGTTTCCAAGGCAACCGAGCAAGTCTAACAGCGAGACCCGCTCAGCCAAAAGGGACTAGGCGCTCGCAATCTGAATCAGCAACTCGCGGACACGAGCGGCGTCAGCCGAGCCCTTCATCGCCTTCATCACGGCGCCAATCACAGCACCGGCAGCCTGCATGCGACCCTCGCGGATCGCGGGGAGAACAGTCGGGTCTGCAGCAAGCGCATCGTTGATTGCGGCGATTAGTGCACCATCATCTGAGACGACCTCGAGGCCACGCTTGGCAACGATGTCGGCAGGGTTCCCCTCGCCGGCGATTACGTAGCCGAGAACCTCGCGAGCCAAACGGTCGTTAATCTTTCCAGACTCGACCAGACCGGCAAGCTCGGCGACATTCGCAGGTGTCACGTTAGCGACGACGCCATCCTCGCTCTCGTTGGCGATGCGCGCAATCTCACCCATCCACCACTTGCGAGCTGCCTGAGGCTTGGCTCCAGCCGCCACCGTCTCCTCGATCGAGTCGAGCAAGTCAGCGTTCACAACATCGCGGAATTCAAGCTCGCTAAAGCCCCACTCGCCCGCCAAACGCTTGCGACGATCGGCTGGCTTCTCAGGTAGCGATGCGCGCAACGCCTCGATCAACTCGGCCGAAGGCTGCACCGGAACCAAGTCAGGCTCAGGAAAGTATCGGTAGTCATCTGCGTCACTCTTTGGGCGACCTGCGCTGGTCATGCCGCGGTCCTCGTGCCAGTGACGAGTCTCCTGGGTAATGGTTCCACCATTAGCAAGGATGTGCGCCTGGCGCTGAATCTCGTAACGAACGGCGCGCTCAATCGAGCGAAGCGAGTTGACGTTCTTGGTCTCGGTACGAGTACCGAGCTTCTCGGCTCCGTGCAGACGAAGCGAAACGTTTGCATCGCAACGCACGTTTCCGCGTTCCATGCGAGCATCTGAAACGCCAAGGGACTTCACGATTTCGCGAATTGAGCGAACATAGGCAGCGGCAAGCTCAGGCGCCTCTGCCCCCGAGCCAAATACCGGCTTGGTGACGATCTCGACCAGCGGAACTCCCGCGCGGTTGTAGTCAACCAGCGAGTATTCGGCACCCTGAATACGCCCGGTCGAACCACCGATGTGGGTGAGCTTGCCAGCATCTTCTTCCATGTGAGCACGCTCGATGAGCACGGTGTGAACCTTGCCAGAAGGAGTCTCCACGTCGAGCGAGCCGTTGAAAGCGATCGGCTCGTCGTACTGCGAGGTCTGAAAGTTCTTGGCCAAGTCTGGGTAGAAGTAGTTCTTGCGAGCAAAGCGGCCGGTCGGAGCAATCGAGCATCCGAGTGAAAGGCCAATCTTGATCGAAGACTCAACCGCGGTCTTGTTCACGGCAGGCAGCGCACCAGGAAGCGCGATACAAACTGGGCAAACGTTGGTGTTCGGCTCGTTGCCGAACTCGTTGCGGCAACCACAGAACATCTTGGTCTTGGTGTTGAGCTCGACGTGAACCTCGAGACCAATGACAACCTCGAACTGCTCGAGTGCCTTTTCGTAGTTCATCAACTCTGCTTTAGCCATGACTACTTCACCTCCAATTCAGGTGCGAAATCAATCATTCGCTTACCCCAGATCTGCTCGTGTGCCTGCTCGAGCCATGCGCCAACCTGGTAAAGGCGTGCATCCTCGCGGGCAGGTGCGAGCAACTGAATACCAACTGGCAGGCCGTCTTCGTCGGCGAGACCGTTCGGCAACGACATTCCAGGAATTCCAGCGAGGTTCGCAGGGATGGTCGCAATGTCGTTCAGGTACATTGCCAACGGGTCGTCGATCTTGTCGCCGAACTTAAACGCTGTCGTCGGACCGGTTGGCGAAACCAAAACATCGGCCTGCGCAAACGCGGCATCGAAGTCGCGCTGAATGAGTGTGCGAACCTTTAGCGCTGCGCCGTAGTACTTGTCGTACGAACCACTCGAAAGTGCGTAGGTACCAAGGATGATGCGTCGCTTAACCTCTGGGCCAAAGCCGGCCTCGCGGGTCGCTGCCATCACGCGCTCGATGGTCGCGTTTTCGCCAGGAACCACACGCATTCCGTAGCGAACCGAGTCAAACTTGGCGAGGTTCGAAGAAGCTTCGGCAGGAAGAATCAGGTAGTAGGCGGCAATCGCGTACTCGAACGACGGGCACGAAACCTCGACAATCTCGGCACCGGCCTGGGCCAGCAGGTTGAGGCTCTCGTTGAATCTCGCCGAGACGCCAGCCTGAAAGCCTTCGCCCGACAGCTGCTTGATTACACCGATGCGCATGCCCTTGACGTCTAGCTTCTTGGCCGCCTCGGTCATTGAGCCGAGTGACTCAGGCAGCGAGGTGCTGTCGTGTGGGTCGTGACCGGCAATTACGTCTTGCAGCATCGCGGTGTCGAGCACGTTACGCGCAACCGGACCAATCTGATCAAGCGATGACGCAAGTGCGATCAAACCGTAACGCGAAACGGCGCCATAGGTTGGCTTGGTGCCAACGGTGCCGGTAACGGCAGCCGGAAAACGAATCGAACCACCGGTGTCAGAACCGATTGCTAGTGGTGCCTGGAACGACGAAACAACCGAAGATGAGCCACCGCCAGAACCGCCAGGGATGCGCTCCAGATCCCATGGGTTACGCGAAGGTCCATACGCACTGAACTCGGTCGAAGATCCCATCGCGAATTCGTCGAGGTTGGTCTTGCCCAGAATTGGCATGCCAGCCGCGCGCAGCTTGGTTACAACAGTTGCGTCGTAAGGAGGGATCCAGCCCTCGAGAATTTTCGAACCAGAAGTAGTCGGGGCATCCGTGGTGGTCAAGTTGTCTTTGACCGCAATCGGAACACCGGCCAACGGGCCAAGCTTGTCGCCTGCAGCACGCTGACGGTCGACTTCGGCAGCTGCAATCAGCGATGCTTCTGGGTTTTGGTAAAGGTATGAGTGCACTGCGCCATCAACTGCCGCACTGCGGTCGAGGTGCGCCTTAGTCACCTCGACAGATGAAACTTCGCCCTTGGCGAGCATTCCGGCAAGTTCGGCAGCGGTTTTTCTGATCAGGTCGCTCATGGCTTACTCCTCATCCAAGATCGCATTGACCTTGAATCGACCATCGGCCGAGTCAGGTGCGCCTGAGAGTGCCTGCTCCTGAGTTAGCGATGGCACCACGACATCTTCGCGATAGACGTTCGCCACAGCGATTGGGTGGCTGGTCGCCGGGGTGTCAGCGTCGATGGCCTTGTTCACGGTGGCAACCGAGTCGGCAATAACCGACAGCTGCTTAGCGAAGTGCTCGACCTCTTCGTCAGACACCAAAATGCGGGCCAAACCGGCCAAATGACGCACTAGGTCAGGGGTAATTTCAGACATTGGTCTCTCTCAAAACGAGGGATGATTTCTGCCCCAAGTCTACCCGAGGCCCTGTTTCAGGGGTATTTCACCCTCGTTGCAAGTCAGAAAACTATTCGTTGAGACGGCGAACGAATTCTTCTTCGTTGATGACTTCGATGCCAAGTTCTTCGGCCTTGGCCAACTTGCTGCCGGCGTTCTCGCCTGCGACCACGAAGCTGGTCTTCTTTGATACCGACGATGCCGCCTTGCCACCGTTCGAGATGATCGCCTCCTCGATGCCCTCGCGAGTGAACTGCTTGAGCGAACCCGTTGCCACGATGGTCAGACCGCTGAACTTGCCGTCGACTAAGGCCGCGGCACCTGGTCCAGCGTGACCTTCGATGGCCAAAATAACGCCCGACTTTCGCCACGACTCGATGATCTCGCGATGCCAATCCTCTTTGTGCCACTCGATGATCGATTTAGCAAGCGTCTCGCCCACGCCTGAAACTTCGCTCAGTTGCTTTTCGTCTGCGGCAAAAATAGCGTCGAGCGAACCGAAGTAATCAGCCAGTGATCTAGCCGCCACCGGACCTACGTGGCGAATACCAAGTGCAGTAAGAATTCGCCATAGCGGTCGTGACTTGGCATCCTCGAGGTTTCGCAAAAGTTTAAGTGCGGTCTCAGATGGAGTGCCATCCTTCTTGCGGAATAGGTCGTCGTTCAACCGCTCGATATTCAAATCGAAAATCTGCGCTTCGCTGGTCAAAATCGGCGGATGCTCGACGCTGCGAGTCAGTGCGTCGGCAGCCACTTCGCCAAGTGCTTCGATATCGAGCACTCCTCGCGAACCGATGTAGGCGACTCGTTCGCGCAACTGTGCCGGGCAACTCTTTGAGTTACTGCAGCGAAGATCAACGTCGCCCTCTGACTCTGGACGGAGCGCAGCACCACAGTCGGGACACTTTGTTGGCATAACAAAGTCGCGCTCAGTACCATCGCGCAGGTCGATGACCGGACCAAGGATCTCAGGAATGACATCGCCGGCCTTGCGCAGCACGATGGTGTCGCCAATCTTGACACCCTTTGCCTTGACGACATCCTGGTTGTGCAGGGTCGCGAATTCGACAACCGAACCCGCTACCTTCACCGGCTCGACTACCGCGTACGGAGTGGCACGACCGGTGCGGCCAACAGAAACACGGATGTCGACGAGCTTCGTGTGCACCTGCTCAGGCGGGTATTTGTAGGCGATTGCCCAGCGCGGGGCTCGCGAGGTGTAGCCAAGCTCCTGCTGCTCCGAGCGCGAATCGATCTTTATGACCACTCCATCAATCTCATGCTCGAGGTCGTGGCGGTGTTTCTCGAAGTTCTCGATGTACGCCCAGATCTCGTCTAACGAACCAACCACCTTGAAGCGCTCGCTGGTTGGCAAGCCCCAAGATGCCAAGAGCGCATAGAGCTCACTTTGATTGGCTAGCGGCGCATCGGTCCAGGCACCGATACCGTGCACGAGCATGCGCAACGGACGCGAAGCTGTGACCTTTGGATCTTTCTGACGCAACGAACCCGATGCCGAGTTTCGAGGATTTGCGAACGGCGCCTTACCTTCGGCAATCAGACCAGCGTTGAGTGCATCGAAGTCTGCGACCGCGTAAAAAATCTCGCCGCGAATCTCGACGACCGGCGGGTGACCTTCGCCGCTAAGAACGTGGGGAATCGACTTAATGGTCTTGACGTTTGCTGTGACGTCTTCGCCAACCACACCATCGCCTCGAGTCGCAGCAGAAACAAGTTTTCCGTTTTCGTAGCGCAGGTTAATTGCAAGACCGTCAATCTTGAGCTCGCACAAGTATTTTTCGGCCGGTGCCTTGGCAACCCATGCGGCTAACTCATCGCGCGAGAAGACGTTGTCCAGCGACCACATTCGATCGAGATGCTGGATTGGCGCAAAGGTTGTGGTGGCGCTGCCGCCGACAGACTGAGTTGGCGAATCGCCGGTAATCAATTCAGGATGCTCGGCCTCGAGTGACTCGAGTTCGCGCATCAGTGCGTCGTACTCGGCGTCTGAGACTAGTACCGAATCTTGCTCGTAGTAGGCACGGCGGTGTTTGTTGATCTCGTCGACAAGCTCGGCAATGCGCTTGGCCGCCTGGGCGCGGGTCATGCGCCGGCCTCGCCGCCAACTTCCAGTGGAACCGCCGAAACCGTGCGGTCGATCGTGGTCTGGCCAAGCACGCGGCTGCCAACGTAGAGCACCGCGGTCTGACCGGGGGCTACGCCCATGAGTGGCTCGTTCAGTCGAATTACCAGATCGCCTTCGACCACGGCGGCGCTGCAAGGTACTGGGTCGGCGTGGGCGCGAACCTGAACCTCGGCGTCGAACCACTCGTGCGGCGCGCTTGGCGCCGAGCCACACCAGGTGAAACGCGAACCAGCTAGCTCAACAACAGCGAGCGCGTCGTGCGGGCCGACTACAACCTCGTTTGTGATCGGGCGAATCTCTAATACGAAGCGCGGCTTTCCATCGACTGCAGGTCGACCAAGGTTGAGCCCCTTGCGTTGCCCGACCGTGTAACCGTGCGCGCCGGTGTGCTCACCAAGAACTGTGCCATCGCGATCGACAATGTTGCCTGGCTGCGCGCCAAGTTTTTCGTTTAGCCAATCGCGAGTGTCACCTTCTGGAATGAAGCAAATGTCGTAGCTGTCTGGCTTGTTCGCAACAGTTAAACCGCGAGCTGCGGCCTCGGCACGAATGTCGTCTTTCGAAGCCGATGCGCCAATCGGAAAGTATGCGTGCTTTAGTTCGTCGGCAGTCAATACACCGAGTACGTAACTCTGATCCTTGGCGTATGCATTTGATCGGTGAAGCTCTAACTGGCCATCGTCGCCAGTCAAGACAGTTGCGTAGTGACCAGTGCAAACGGCATCGAAACCTAGTGCAAGTGCCTTTTCGAGAAGCGCCGCAAACTTGATTCGTTCATTGCAACGCATGCACGGGTTCGGCGTACGACCAGCCGTGTACTCCGCCATAAAGTCATCGACGACATCTTCTTTGAAGCGTTCGCTGAAGTCCCAGACGTAATACGGAATGCCCAACTTGTGAGCGGCACGTTGCGCATCCATGCTGTCTTCGATGGTGCAACATCCGCGTGAACCGGTGCGAAGGGTGCCAGGCATGCGTGAGAGAGCCAGGTGAACTCCGACGACTTCGTGGCCAGCCTCGACGGCTCGGGCTGCGGCAACGGCAGAGTCAACTCCGCCAGACATAGCCGCCAATACCTTCATGGGGACAAGTTTAAGTCGCGCCACAGACGCTATTCAGAGCCAAGGATGCGCGACAGCCGGCTACCCAGCGAACGCCGCCCGAGCCTGAATAATCACGCCAGGAAGCGCGGTGATGAGAGCGTCGACTTCTGAGTCAGTGGTCTCAAGCCCAATGGTCACGCGCAGGCATGCCGATGCCTCGGCTTCGTTTCGGTGCATGGCCAGCAGCACGTGCGAAGGCCTGGCAACGCCGGCCTGGCAGGCCGATCCTGCCGAAACGGCAAAGCCAAGTTCGTCGAGCAGGAACAGCACCGAATCAGACTTGAGGCCCTCGAAAGTGAAGTGTGCGTTGTGCGACATTCCAGGCGCCGAACCGATGCTGAAGCGCGATCCGGCGATACCTTCGACGGCGGCTCGTAGTCGAGAGATTAGGCGCCCGGTGTGGGCAACAAATTCGTCGTGCTCAGCAACCGCGAGTTCGGCGGCATGGGCAAAAGAAAGTGCGCCGGCATAGTTCATCGTTCCGCTGCGCAAACCACGCTCCTGGCCGCCACCGTGAATTAGCGAAGTTACGTTCGAACCGCGAGCAAGGATGAGCGCGCCAGCGCCAATCGGAGATCCAACCTTGTGGCCGGTAATACTCATGGCGGCAAGACCGCTCGCAGCAAAGTTGATTGGCACGTGACCGAGTGCCGCAACGGCATCGCTATGCACGGGAACACCGTGCGCAGCCGCAATCTCGCAGACCTTGGCGATGTCGGTAATGAGACCGGTTTCGTTGTTCGCCCACATCAATGAGATGAGCGCAACCTGAGAGCCGCGCTCAGCAAGCAAAGCCGCGAGCGCGTTCAGGTCGACGACACCTTCTTCTGAAACGTCAAGCCAGACTGCCTCTGCCCCTTCGTGCGACTCGAGCCACTCGATTGGGTCGATTACTCCGTGGTGCTCGGTATAGGCAGACACGATGACCGGGCGTTTGGCGTCGCGATTGCGCTGCCAGTACAAACCCTTGATGGCGAGGTTGTCACTCTCGGTTCCTCCCGAGGTGAAGATGACTTCATTGCGATCACACTTAATGGCACGAGCTAGACGATCACGAGCATCCTCTAGCAACATTCGTGCGTCTCGACCGAAACTGTGGGTCGAAGACGGGTTACCCAATTGAGCGGTGGCCGCAACATAGGTCTCGAGCACCTTGGTGCGAACGGGAACAGTCGCTGCATAGTCGAGATAGATGGCCACGCACTTAGCCTAATTAGTTGCGGCTCTGCAGCCCTGCCCGCCGATAGGCTTTTGCCTATGTCTGGCCTGAGCGCCCCGTTGGGGGTTTCTTTCGATGCCGGGATGGGCACCATCCGGGTTTATTCGGGCTCGGCTAGTCAAATCTGGCTGGTGATTCTCTCGGATGAGGCCCCGCACTCTCCTGTTGCCGAGATTGGCCTTACCAAGGGTGAATACGACATCTGGCAGGCAAGCACCTCGCAACTAAAGCCAGGCACCAAGTACGCCCTGCGCGCCGACGGCCCAGACGGCCCGCGTGATGGCTTCAATAAAGACCTGTTGCTTCTCGACCCATACGCCAAAGGCATTCACCGCGAGAACCAGCGCACCTTCTATAACGTCGCGGTCAGCGATGACTTCGACTGGCAAGGTGTGGCCAAGCCGAACGTGCCGCTTGACCAGACCATCATCTACGAGGCGCACGCACGTGGCCTTACCCGCGGCAACGATGCACTGCCAGACGACATTCGCGGAACCTACGCAGCGCTTGCCCACCCGAGCACCATCGAGCACCTAAAGAAGATCGGCGTGACCAGCGTCGAGCTGCTGCCGATTCACCAGATCATTAGTGAGCCTCGCCTTTTGAACATGGGACTGTTCAACTACTGGGGCTACAACTCCATCAACTTCTTTACCCCGCACCACCGATACGCCAGCCTGACCGCCCAGGAGAAGGGCTCGCAGGCCATTCTCGACGAGGTCAAGACTGCAATTCGCGAATTGCACCGCAACGGTATCGAGGTAATTCTCGATGTGGTCTACAACCACACCGCCGAGGGTGGCAACCGCGGCCTGACCTATAGCTACCGCGGACTCGACGCGACCAATTACTACCGCCAGGATGACTCCGGCAACTATCACGACACCACCGGCTGCGGTAACTCGCTGAACTTTGGCAACCCGCACGTGGTCGACATGGTTATCGATTCGATGCGTTACTGGACCAACGAGATGCAGATCGACGGCTTCCGTTTTGACTTGGCCGTAACGCTAGCTCGCGATGAGAGCAACAGCTACGACCCAAACCATCCGCTGCTTCGCCGAATCGTCGAAGACGAGACCTTCAAAGATTCGAAGCTGATTGTCGAACCGTGGGATGTCGGGCTTGGCGGCTGGCAAACTGGCGGGTTCCCTGACCGCTTCAGCGAATGGAACGACCGCTACCGCGACTCAGTTCGCCGTTTCTGGTTGAGCGACATTGCCAGTGCTCGCAATAGCGGCAGCCACCACAATGGCATCAGCGACATTGCCACTCGTTTGGCCGGATCTCGCGACATCGTCGATGGTCCATCCGGGCCACTAGGCACAGTCAACTTCATCACCGCGCACGACGGCTTTACCTTGCACGACCTGGTCTCGTACAACGTCAAGCACAATCAGGTGAACGGCGAGAGCAACCGCGACGGAAACAACAACAATTTTTCTTTCAACCACGGCGGCGAGGGTGAGTCAGTAGACGACGAAGTCAAGGCAACCCGACGCAAGGCTGCCCGCAACCTGATGGCAACCCTGTTGTTCTCTGCGGGCATTCCGATGATCACCGCAGGTGACGAGCGCCTCAAGACTCAGCTCGGTAACAACAACGCCTACTGTCAAGACACCGTGCTCAGTTGGGTCAACTGGGATTTACACCAGAGTCAACTCGACTTTGAAGCAACCGTGGCTCACCTGATCACCCTGCGTCGCGATAACCCGGTGCTTCGCCCACGTAACTTCAGCAACTTCAACGAAACCCGACCAGATAGCGACCTGGCTCGCTGGTACAACGCAAACGGCGAAGTGCTCACCGAAGATGAGTGGAACAACTCTGAGACTCGAACCTTTAGCAAGCTCTCTGCGCGTCTCGAAGATGACGGCAGCCGAAACGAAATGCTGCTAATCATTCACGGTTCCGAGACCGAGACCCAGGTGAAACTGCCAGAGGATGCCGACGCCACCGAGTACGAACTGGTCTGGGACAGCAACGATGAGCGTCCGGCGGCGGCCACCCGAATCAAGCCAGGCACGATGCTCGAAATGGCGCCATCAAGTGTCAAATTGCTAACGATTGTGCGCTAGCCCCAAGATAACTGGCCTTCGGGTTTGCTGCCGGCTAGCAACTGATTAGCCTTGAACCCATGAGCGCTGTGGAATACCGTCACGACAGTCCGATTGGCCGTCTAGGCATCTTGAATGTTCGCCCAAGTGTTGATTCAGGCCGCTGGCCAGCCAAGGCATTCGACGGCGAAGTTCTGCCATTCAGCGCGACCGTATTTCGCGAAGGCCACGACTCAATCGCAGCCGAATTGGTACTCACCTCGCCCACCAAGAAGACCAGCGTTCACCGCATGCATCCGGGTGCGCCTGGCACAGACAGCTTTCACACTCGTGCGCAGCTTTCAGAAACTGGTCGGTACAGTTTTGTGATTCGCGCCTTTGGCGATGACTTTGAAACCTGGCACCACAATGCATCGGTAAAGATTGCGGTTGGTATCGACGAAGAACTGATGCTTCTCGAAGGCGTCGCTATGTTGACTCGCGCTGCCAGCGAGAAAGATCGAAGCAAGGCAAACGCAAAGGCGCTAATCAAACTCGCCGAGCAGCTAGGCGACACAAGCAAGACACCGGCATCGCGTCTTCAGCTCGCAGAGACATCGGAAATCGCCACCCTGGTAGCGACCGAACCGATTCGATCACTTGTCACCATTAGCGATGAATTCGAGATCAACTGTGAGCGCGAGTATGCCGGCAGCGCAGCCTGGTACGAATTCTTTCCGCGCAGCGAAGGCGCAACCTTCGACGCAAAAACCAAGTCTTGGACTTCTGGCACCTTCAAGACCGCAACTGCCCGACTGTCCGCCGTTGCAGCAATGGGCTTTCAGGTGCTTTACCTTCCACCGATTCACCCGATTGGCAAGGCGTTCCGCAAAGGCCCAAACAACACGCTGAACGCAGGGCCGCAGGATCCGGGCTCTCCGTGGGCAATCGGTTCAGAAGCCGGTGGACACGATGCCGTGCATCCTGATCTTGGAACCGAAAAGGACTTTGTCGACTTTGTGAAGGCGGCCAAGAAAGCTGGTCTTGAGATTGCTCTCGACCTAGCCTTGCAGGCATCGCCTGACCACCCGTGGGTTAAGAGCAACCCGCAGTGGTTCACCACCCGCGCCGACGGCTCGATTGCCTATGCCGAGAACCCACCGAAGAAGTACCAAGACATCTATCCGATCAATTTCGACAACGACCGCGAAGGCATCTACCTAGAGGTATTGCGTGTGGTCAAGCATTGGATTGGCCTTGGAATTCGTATCTTCCGCGTCGACAACCCACACACCAAACCGATCAACTTCTGGGAGTGGCTCATTGGCGAAATCAACGCCGAATTCCCAGACGTGATCTTCTTGGCCGAAGCCTTCACTCGCCCAGCCATGATGCAAACCCTGGGCAAGGTCGGTTTTCAGCAGAGCTACACATACTTCACTTGGCGCAACAGCAAAGCCGAACTCGAGAGTTATCTAACCGAGTTGGCACATCAGAATGCCGACCAGTTCCGCCCGAACCTTTGGGTCAACACCCCAGATATCTTGACCGAGTACCTGCAATTCGGCGGCGAAGCCGGTCACAAGATTCGCGCTGTAGTCGCGGCAATGGCAGGTGCCTCTTGGGGTATGTATGCCGGCTACGAGTTAATCGAATCGGTCGCGCGTCCAGGAGCCGAAGAACACATCGACAGCGAGAAGTACGAGTTCAAGCCGCGCGACTGGGCGCTCGCCGAAAAAACCGGCAAGTCGATTGCGCCATACATTACAAAGTTGAATCACATTCGCGCCGAGCATCCTGCGGTTCGTCAACTTCGTAATCTCGAAATTCACCACAGCGATGACCAATCGATTCTGGTATTCAGCAAACACCTGAGTGCCGAGCACCACCCGGCTGGCAAAGCCGAGACTGTGTTCGTGATCGTGAACGTTGATCCTCATTCGGTTCGCGAAACCTCGGTGCACCTCGACTTGTGGCGCGCCGGAATCGCTGGGAACAACATCGAAGTCAAGGACTTGCTCACCGGCGACAAGTACGACTGGAGCGCAAACAACTACGTTCGCCTCGACCCACGCGAAAACCCCGCCCACATTTTGCTCGTCACCAAGGTGGACTAATGCACGAAATTCATCCGGACATTCTGGCCAAGGTCACCGCAGGTAGCTACCACGCACCGCACGACGTGCTCGGCGCTCACCCTACTGACGGTGGTTGGGTCATCCGTGTTCTTCGACCGCTCGCGTCCAAGGTCAGCGTCGAAACCGCAGCAGGCATTCACGAACTCACACACACTCACAACGGACTTTGGCAGGCCGTATTTGCCGGCACGGCAACCCCTGACTACCGCGTCATCGCCGAGTACAAGGATGGCCTCGACCTAAACAGCTGGCGCACCGACGACCCTTACCGCCACCTACCAACCATTAGCGAATTCGACCTGCACCTGATCTCAGAAGGTCGCCACGAGGAGCTTTGGAAGGCACTGGGTTCGCACCTGCGTTCGGCGCCTGGCGCACTTGGTGAAAGTGCCGGAGTTGCCTTTGCAGTCTGGGCCCCCAACGCACAGGCAGTTCGCGTGGTCGGCGACTTCAACAACTGGAACGGTTCGATGCACGCAATGCGTGTCATGGGCTCGACCGGCGTCTGGGAGCTCTTCATTCCTGGCCTTGGCAGCGGCACCAAGTACAAGTACGAAATCTTGACCAAGCACGGCCACTGGATCACCAAGATTGACCCGATGGCTCGCTACGCCGAGATTCCGCCGGCAACCGCATCTGTGGTCTTCGACTCAAACCACAAGTGGCAAGATTCCGATTGGCTAAAGCACCGTCAAGGTCGCGACGCCCTCAAGTCACCTATGTCGATCTACGAACTGCACGTCGGATCGTGGCGCAAAGACCTGGGTTACCGCGAACTGGCCGATGAGTTGATCGATTATCTAACTCAGCTGCAATTCACTCACGTTGAATTCATGCCGATTGCTGAGCATCCTTTCGCGCCAAGTTGGGGTTACCAGGTCACCGGCTACTACGCGCCGACCTCACGCTTTGGAAACCCAGACGACCTAAAGTACTTGATCGACCGACTTCATCAGGCCGGCATCGGCGTGATTCTCGACTGGGTACCGGCGCACTTTCCGAAGGATGACTGGGCGCTTGCTCGCTTCGATGGTGAGCCACTTTACGAACACGCCGACCCACGCCGCGGTGAACACCCAGACTGGGGTACCTACATCTTCGATTTCGGTCGCACCGAAGTTCGCAACTTCCTGGTGGCGAATGCGCTCTACTGGCTCGAAGAATTTCACATCGATGGCTTGCGGGTCGACGCAGTGGCATCGATGCTCTACCTCGACTACTCACGCACCGACAACAACTGGCTGCCGAACCAATTCGGTGGCCGCGAGAACCTTGATGCCATCGCCTTCATGCAAGAAGCCAACGCAACGGCATACAAGCGCAACCCGGGCATCATGATGATTGCCGAGGAGTCGACCTCGTGGGGCGGAGTAAGTCGCCCGACCGATCAGGGTGGCCTCGGCTACGGCTTCAAGTGGAACATGGGGTGGATGAACGACACCCTGCGTTACATCGAGAAAGACCCAGCCTACCGCAGCTACCACCACGGCGAACTGACCTTCTCGATGCTCTACGCGTATGACGAAAAATTCATTTTGCCGATCAGCCACGACGAAGTCGTGCACGGCAAGGGCTCGCTACTAAACAAGATGCCTGGCGACCGCTGGCAGCAGTTGGCCAATGTACGTGCCTATCTGGCATACATGTGGTCACACCCTGGCAAGCAGCTGTTGTTCATGGGTTCGGAATTCGGCCAACAGTCCGAGTGGAACCAAGAGCATGGCCTTGAGTGGTGGGTACTCGAGCACGAGAGCCACAAAGGGCTTCAGCGCTTGGTCGCAGAACTCAACCGGCTCTACCTGGCCAACCCGGCAATGTGGCAACTCGATCACGACCACCGCGGCTTCACCTGGATCGACGGTGGCGCAGCGCAATCGAACGTGCTCACCTACCTGCGCTGGGATGAAGCCGGCGAGCCGATTGCTGTTGCCATCAACTTTGCCGGTCACCCGCACTACGACTGGCAGCTGGGGCTGCCACGCTCTGGCGATTGGGTCGAGATTCTAAACACCGACGCCGAAACCTTTGGTGGTTCTGGAGTTGGCAACATGGGCAAAGTCAGCGCAAACGGCGATGGCACTCACGGTCAGCCGCACTCGGCAAAAGTGAACATTCCACCGCTCGGTGCCGTTTGGTTCAAGCCGGCGAAGTAGTCGTTTAGAACAACAATGATGTCAGTGTCGCGCGAGCGGCCACGACCTCTGGAGCTGTCTTGCCGACAATTTCAAAGTAGCTGAGCATGCGCTCTTTCATTTGAGTCTGCGTAGCAGCATCGGCATCTGGGTAATTCTTTAGTAGCGCGTCGAATGCATCTGCGTAGTCGCCGATTGCAAGTAGCGCATCAGCCGCTTGCAGCAACTCTTCGAAATTCTGTGGCGGCGTGTTGAGCACCTTGTCAACATCTACCCCGTCGAGGCGAAGGAGCAGGTCGGCCTGCGCAACTCCGGCCGGCGCGAGCGGGTCGGCTGGAGCATCTCGCAAAATCTGTTCGTAGGCGGCCTTGGCCTCGGCATATTTTTGAGCGTTGAGTAATTCGACAGCGGCCTGATGTGCCGGTGGCATCTTTGGCGTGGTGTCGACGGCAGGCGCATTTTCGTCGACCTCGACGGTGCCGTTCACTCCGTTTTGCTCGGCAACGAGCAGCAGCTTGGCAATGATTGCCTCGATCTGCTCGGCAGGCTGATCACCTTGGGTCAGTGGCAGAGGTTGCCCCTTGACCACGGCAACGAGCGTCGCGCTCTGCTGAATGTTGAATGCCTCGGCAAGACGACCGTGCTGATCGACATCGACTCGACCAAGCACCAAGCGATTGCCAAACTTCTCAACCAACCCAAGGATGCTCGCCGACAGCGCTCGACTCGCCTCGTTGCCACTCGAATAAAAGTCGACCAAAACCGGTACGCGCTGCGAGATTGCCAGGTAGCTGCGAAGGTTGGCTTCGGTCAGCTCTACGACGAGCGAGGCGACCTTAATCACGGCAGGTTCGGCAGGCTGAGTCTGACTGTTGGTTGGAGTTTGAGCATCCGTGTTCTGACCACCGGCCCCATTGGTGGCTGGCTGCTGCCGGTTGAGAAGGCTCGACAGGTCGTAAGCCCCACGCATGTTGGCGCCGAAAACGTCGCTCATTACAGACTCGAAACGCTGATCAGGCCCGAGGTTGCGCCAATTAGTTTGACCAAACCCGGATCGTCAACTGCTGGAACGTAGAACAAGAGCATGTCGCCGTAGACGGTCTTGACACCGCGAACCGAGCCGTTGGCACCGAGCAGCAATTTCTCCTGCGCTCCAACCGAGATGGCCGAGCCGGCCTTGGTCGGCTTAATAGTGTCAATGTCTGACTGATACACCGCGACGAGTGCGCCACCGTTGGCAGTCGCCAGCGAAATCACATTCGGGTCGCCGAGCGTGTGAGAGAACTTAATAGTCGCTTTCTTGAGCTGCACGATCTGCGCTTTTTGGGCCTCTGAGAGCTGGCGATAGAACTCATTGTTTAAGTCAAACAATGGTGACTTGAGGCTGGCCTGACCAAGGTTCAGCACATCGCCGAACACAGGAGGCAATTCTTGCGGAATCACTTTCAAGAACGCAGCAGCGGCATCGACCACGATGGCACCGTTACCCGTTGGTGGCATCGCAGGAATCTTCGAACCAGGTAGCAGTCGAATTGTGAACCAAACCTTGTAAT
>JBDKLV010000035.1:0-95763 GCA_039795455.1 Actinomycetota bacterium | reverse complement strand
ACAAGGGGCAATCCTCTTTTAAAGGGGTTTAGGTGGGGATTCGCCACGGCAACTCCGGCGTGGAATACCCCAAGTCTAGCGGCAACTGGCCAAGAGAGAAGTTGGCCGCAGATTGAGGGGGCTTTATGGATATTTACGAAGAAGCACTGCTACGCATTCAGAAACAAGAAAATGACAAAGCGAACCATCCCAAGGATGCTGGCGAGCTTTCAGCCGAGGCACTTTTGCCGGCCCTTCAACGCAGTAGGTCTAAACGCAGAATGAACCAGCTCATTTTTCTAACTCTGTTGCGGGCGAAAACTTACCGCGAACCGGCTGGAAAGCCCAGCGGATCACATAAGTTCATGCAATTCAAAGGACTCGCATAATCCGTAAAGAGCTGAAGGCTTCGCCATCTGAAGCTGGCATAGAGTTAGAAAATGCCAAATGATGGGTGGGACAATGCTTGACTTCATTACAAAATATTTGTCGCTTAGCCACGGTGAAGTTAGGCGAACGACCCAAGAAAACGTCATTGAATATCGAACCGGAACTCTGGTTACAGAAATTCAGCTAACCTACCTCGAGAACCAGAAATACTTTCTGCAGTCAAAGACCAAATGGTTCAAAGTTGACACCGACGAAGCACTGATATTTCGAGTTTGCTACCAAATGTCAATCATTGCGGGATTCACAATTGCCTACGATGCGGACGAAAAGGCGATTTACTCCCTTACCTCGGCAAGTTTGGACGGCGCCGAATTTCATCAGGTTTACCAGCAAGCGAAACTTCGAATTTTCCTCTTGCTAACTATGCACGCCAATATTGCCTCAGACCAATTATTTAACTACTTGGCAAACCTTCTCGACGGCGAAATTGACACGATTAATCCGCCGACACATGAATTTGGTCGAGAGTACCTACAGGCGATTTCTAGAAGACCACCAAGCCCGAACCTCCTCCTGCCGATCGCAGAAATTAAGACAGAGCTTGAAACGGAAATTGCTTACCTGACCGGCCGGATGAACTACGAGCAGATTGTTGCCAGTGAGGAGGACGAGAACACAGAATCGACTGATTTTGGCTTTGGAGAATCTGAAATGGATAACCCCAGCATTGTTGCTTCGTTTCATGTCTCATACAAAGGTGCAAACTCATTCGGGGACGCTCACCCCTTGCACGTCGGAATTGTCATTGATCGCACCTCAGAAGCGCACTCTGATGAACTCAATGACCTAGCTTGGACGCACTTTAATAATTCGAAGTTGAGCCTTTTGGGTTATTACTACACAAGTTCCGGCATGGGCGGATGCTATGTTTCAAGACTTTCTTCTTTTGTAATCGAGGTTCTCAGTCGCGAGATTGATGACTTTGCGATTCCGGCCAACACACGGGAGTTTCAAATCAAGTGGTGTCTCGAAACATTTAGTCCATATAGACATCTAGAAAACTTGAGTCGTAATAACAAGGGGGTAAGCCCCGAGGAACAGACGCTATCTGAGCAAATAGCACATCAAGTTAGGGACCAGTGGCGGGCCAGGAGCCGGAACTGGCCGACAAAGACCTACGGGTCAAAGTGGCCAATTCACGAGCAATACCTTTTCGACCAGGCATCAATTCGCAGACTGGCAAATATCTACATTTCTGGGCAATTTGAAGATCGCGGTGTGGAATATGGAATCGCGCGGTTCACTTGTGAACAGTCGAACACAAGCCCAGGGGCAGTCGTGAGCCTTTCGATTTGCATGCCAAATGAATATCTCGAATTTACGAGTCCAGTCTTTGAATACTCGCAAGTCAACTTTGAAATTCAAATTGAGGCGCTGTTTGGCTATTTGGACATTTACTACGAGATACTTGCCTATGAATTCAAAGATGTCCACCAAGAGGAATACGTTTCTATCGTTGGATTACTTGGAAATATGACTAATTGTATGGAGCCCGAGATCGACGACTTGGACATCGAAGACATCAAAGTCGTATTGAATTTTGTAAGGGCGCGATGGGATTTGATCCCGCCAACACCTCGCGACGGACAACCTGCACGATTAATTTTCGAGCAAAACAATCCGACAAGGTCATTCAAACTCATTTAAAAAGCGAGCAACGGCTGCCACGAGATCTACTTCGCTAGCCACTAACTAGAAATTGCATAACGGCGACGCAGCACATGCAGAACTCGCCTCGCAACTGGAAAACAAGGAGACCCCGCCGGCGAACCAGCGGGGTCTTCGTGAAACTAGCGGATGAACATCCGTGTCGGGTTAGCGCGCGGCCGAACCCTCGACGTAGTCCTTCTCGGTGTCTGCCTGACGCAACCACGAGAAGAGCTTGCGAAGCTCGCGGCCGACCTTCTCGATCGGGTGAGCCTCGCCCTTGGCGCGAAGAGCGTTGAACTCTGGAGCGCCTGCATCCTGGTCGGCAATGAAACGACGAGCGAAGGTGCCATCCTGAATGTCGGTCAAGACATCGCGCATGTGCTCCTTGACCTCTGGGCCGATAACGCGTGGGCCCGAGATGTAGTCGCCGTACTCGGCAGTGGTCGAAACCGACCAGCGCTGCTTGGCAATGCCACCCTCATACATAAGGTCGACGATGAGCTTTAGCTCGTGAAGAACCTCGAAGTAAGCAACCTCAGGCTGGTAGCCAGCCTCGGTTAGGGTCTCGAAACCGTACTGGATCAGCTGCGATGCGCCACCACAAAGAACTGCCTGCTCGCCGAATAGGTCGGTCTCGGTCTCTTCGGTGAAGGTGGTCTTGATGGTGCCGGCACGGGTACCACCGATTGCGCGCGAATAGCTGAGTGCTAGGTCGAATGCGTTGCCGGTTGCGTCCTGCTCGATTGCAACCAGGTTAGGAACGCCCTTGCCCGAGATGTACTCGCGGCGAACCAAGTGGCCTGGGCCCTTTGGTGCAACAAGGAAAACGTCAACGTCGGTCGGCGGCTTGATTAGGCCGTAGCGAACTGAGAAACCGTGACCGAAGACAAGCGCGTCGCCAGGCTTTAGGTTCTTCTCGATCGACTCAGCGTAAACGTGACGCTGTGCTGGGTCTGGAGTAAGAATCATGATGACGTTTGCCCACTCGGCAGCCTCTGCAACGGTCAGAACCTTTAGGCCCTGCTCCTCTGCGGCAGCCTTCGACTTTGAGCCAGCCTGTAGACCGACCACAACGTCAACGCCACTGTCCTTTAGGTTCAACGCGTGAGCGTGACCCTGCGAACCGTAACCAATGATGGCTACCTTGCGGCCCTGGATGATCGAAAGGTCTGCATCCTTGTCATAAAAGATCTCAGCCATGTTCTTCTTTCTTCTCGGTACTACTTATTGGTTTGTAAATCTGTGAAAACTGTTACTTGCCGACTTTTTCGGTGATCGACTTTGAGCCGCGGCCCATTGCCAAAACGCCCGACTGAACAAGTTCTTTGATGCCGAATGGCTCGAGGACCTTAATCAGTGCCTGACACTTCGATGTGTCGCCGGTGACCTCGATGATTACAGCGTCGCTCACCACGTCGATGACGCGCGCTCTGAACAAGGTTACCGCCTCGAGCACCTGCGAACGGGTGCTGGCGTCGGTCTTTACCTTGATTAGCATGTGGTCGCGCTGAACCGCCTGGTCAGGCTCTAGTTCGACGATCTTGATCACGTTGACCAGCTTGTTCAGCTGCTTGGTGACCTGCTCTAGCGGGGCTCCCTCGACACCCACCACGACGGTGATGCGGCTGAGGCCCTCGATTTCGCTGGTGCCTACGGCAAGCGAGTGGATGTTGAAGCCGCGGCGAGCGAACAGCCCTGCCACGCGAGTTAGCAGACCCGGCTTGTCTTCGACCAGGAGTGAAAGTACGTGCTCTGACATGACTACTCCATCTCCGACCAGATCGGGGCGGCATCGCGCGCGTATTGAACTTCGTCGTTCGAGACCCCGGCGGCAACCATTGGCCAAACCATCGAGTCGCGGCTGACAATGAAGTCGATCACGACCGGGCGGTCGTTGGTCTCGAGTGCGAGCTTGATCGCAGCGTCGATCTCTTCTTCTTTCTCAACACGGATGCCCAACGCACCATACGCGTCGGCCAACTTCACGAAGTCGGGAATCATCGCGCGGTCGGTGCCGGTGTGTAGATCGGTGTTTGAGTAGCGCTCGTTGTAGAACAGGGTCTGCCACTGACGAACCATGCCGAGCGAAGAGTTGTTGATGATTGCAACCTTGATCGGAATGTTGTTGATGGTGCAGGTTGCCAACTCTTGGTTGGTCATCTGGAAGCAGCCATCGCCATCGATTGCCCAAACGTGACGGTTTGGTTCGCCGACCTTTGCACCCATCGCAGCAGGAACCGAGTAACCCATGGTTCCGGCGCCGCCCGAGTTGAGCCAAGCGTTTGGTCGCTCGTACTTAATGAACTGCGAGCTCCACATTTGGTGCTGACCGACGCCGGCAACATAAATGCCTTCTGGTCCGGTGATTGCACCGATGCGCTCGATAACGTGCTGCGGGCTCAACTTGCCGTCGCTCGCCGGGGTGTAACCAAGTGGGTAGCGATCGCGCAAGTTGTTCAAGAACGCCCACCACTCAGAAATGTCTGGCTTCTTCTTTGAGTAGAGCGCGCCGATCTCGGTGCTGAGTTCTGGCAGCACCTCGGCAAGGTCGCCAACGATTGGAACGTCGGCAAAACGAATCTTGCCGATTTCGGCTGGATCGATGTCGACGTGAATCACCTTGGCGTTAGGAGCAAAGGTCTTGGCATCGCCGGTAACGCGGTCGTCGAAGCGAGCGCCAAGAGTAATAAGTAGGTCTGCCTTCTGCAGTGCGGTCACCGCAGGAACGGTGCCGTGCATGCCAGGCATGCCAAGGTTTTGCGGGTCGGTGTCTGGGTAGGCACCGCGAGCCATCAGGGTGGTAACTACCGGGGCGCCGGTGAGCTTTGCCAGCTCGGCAAGCTGCTTAGCGGCGCCTGCTCGAACCACTCCACCACCAACGTAAAGAACTGGCTTTGCCGACTCGGCGATCATCTGCGCCGCAGCCTGAACCTGCTTGCCGTGCGGCTTGGTCACCGGCTTGTAACCCGGAAGCTCAACCTTCGGCGGCCACACGAAAGGCACCTTCGCGTTCTGAGCATCCTTGGTGATGTCGACGAGCACTGGGCCGGGGCGACCGGTAGTTGCAATCAACATGGCGGCCGCGATGGTCTCAGGAATATCTGCAGCGTTAGTCACCAGGAACGAATGCTTGGTGATTGGCATGGTGATACCGACAATGTCGGCCTCTTGGAAAGCATCGGTGCCGATTAGGTGCGAGCCGACCTGGCCGGTAATCGCGAGCACAGGAACGCTATCCATGTATGCATCGGCGATTGCGGTGACAAGGTTGGTTGCACCCGGGCCTGAGGTCGCGATGCAAACACCGAGCTTGCCGGTTGCGCTCGCGTAACCCTCGGCCGCGTGACCTGCACCCTGTTCGTGACGAACAAGGATGTGACGAATCTTCGTCGAATCCATCAGTGGGTCGTAAGTTGGCAAAATCGCACCGCCCGGCAAACCGAAGACAGTGTCGATTCCAAGAAGCTCAAGGCTGCGAATGATCGCTTGAGCGCCGGTAAGAATCTCGTTAGTCATTTCAACTCTCGTTCGTTCGCGATGCGTTTCTTTCGAAACTGCTAATTAGCCCGTGTAGGCACCCTCTGCTGCAGAGTGAACCAACTTGGCGTACTTAGCGAGTACACCGCTTGTATAGCGTGGTGGAAGCGGCTGCCAAGACTGCTTGCGGGCTGCCAGCTCTTCAGGCTCAACGAGTAGTTCGAGCGATCGAGTTGCAATATCGACCCGAATGAGGTCTCCATCGCGCACCAAAGAAATTGGTCCACCTTCGGTGGCTTCTGGTGCAATGTGTCCGATGCAAAGGCCGGTTGTGCCGCCAGAGAATCGTCCGTCTGTCAATAGTAGAACATCCTTGCCGAGGCCGGCACCCTTGATTGCTCCGGTGATGGCAAGCATTTCGCGCATGCCCGGGCCACCCTTAGGGCCTTCGTAGCGAATGACCACGACGTCGCCCGCCGAGATCTTGCCCTCGGTGAGTGCATCCATTGCTGCGCGCTCGCGCTCGAAGACGCGTGCTGGCCCGGTGAAGTTCTCGAGATCGAAGCCTGCGGTCTTGACCACGGCACCTTCTGGGGCAAGGCTTCCACGAAGGATGCTGATTCCGCCGGTCTTGTGGATCGGATTGCTCAGCGAGCGAATGATCTTGCCGTCTGGGTCAGGTGGGTTGATTCCCGCGAGGTTCTCGGCAACGGACTTGCCGGTAACAGTGAGTGCATCGCCGTGAATTAGGCCTGCGTCGAGCAGAGCCTTCATGACCACTGGCACGCCGCCGACGCGGTCGACATCGGCCATTACGTACTGACCGAATGGCTTGAGGTCGCCAAGGTGTGGAACTTTGTCGGCAATACGGTTGAAGTCGTCGAGGGTTAGGTCGACTTCGGCTTCGCGTGCGATTGCGAGCAAGTGCAGAACTGCGTTCGTCGAACCACCGAATGCCATGGTTACAGCGATCGCGTTTTCGAATGCCTTCTTAGTAAGAATGTCGCGCGCGGTGATTCCGTTGCGAAGCAAGTTGACCACTGCCTCACCCGAGCGGTGAGCCCAGTTGTCGCGACGACGGTCTGCGCTTGGAGGCGATGCCGAACCTGGCAGGCTCATACCGAGAGCTTCTGCAGCAGACGCCATCGTGTTTGCTGTGTACATGCCGCCGCAGGCACCTTCGCCTGGACAGATTGCCTTTTCGATTCGGTCGAGATCTTCGCGCGACATCTTGCCGGCCTTGCAAGCACCCACTGCTTCGAACGCGTCGATGATGGTTACTTGCTTTTCGGTTCCGTCTTCGAGGCGAACCCATCCTGGTGCGATGGTTCCTGCATACAAGAACACGGATGAAAGGTTTAGGCGGGCTGCTGCCATGAGCATGCCCGGTAGCGACTTGTCGCAACCGGCGAGTAGCACGCTGCCGTCGAGGCGCTCGGCCTGCATAACGGTCTCAACCGAGTCTGCGATGACCTCGCGCGAGACCAGCGAAAAGTGCATGCCCTCGTGGCCCATCGAGATGCCGTCTGAAACTGAGATGGTGCCGAATTCGAGTGGGTATCCGCCGCCCTGGTGAACACCGTTCTTGGCTGCGTCGGCCAGACGGTCGAGGCTCAAGTTACAAGGGGTGATTTCGTTCCAGCTCGAGGCGATACCGATCTGTGGCTTGACCCAGTCCTCGTCGCCCATGCCCACGGCACGGAGCATGCCGCGTGAAGCGGCTCGTTCGATTCCGTCAGTTACGTCGCGAGAGCGTGGTTTGATGTCGGCCATTGGACAAGTCTAAACCGCGAGCGCGTGCGGGTTCTAGCCCTGATTAGCGGCGTCTCTTGGCCAACGCGATTAGCACTACACCGAGCCCGATGAGAATGAGTTCGGTAGTAAAGAGGGCTTCATAAAGATTGTGAACGTCGGGCCAATACAGCACACCGCGTGCCATTTGAGATAACTCGATGACCAGTGGGACTATCCCGATGATGACAAGACCCCATCCAGTGCGTTTCATTTGCCCGCCACCCCTGTCGACTGTGTTTTTGTTTTCTGAAGTTTCAGAATTGCCAAGTTAACTGCCAAGAGGCGGTTCGCCTCCCCCCTTGGGCTAAATGTATAGGGTGTCTAGGCTTGGCATATGCAACGTAGCCGCATCTATAAGAACGGTGTCTTGGTCGAGAAAGACTTTGACATTGAGCGCATCAGCGAACTCAAGAAGCAACGCTCAGTGTTCTTCTGGGTCGATGTGGTCGCCCCGAGCAAAGAACTGCTTCTAAAGCTCGGTGAAGAGCTGGGCCTGAGCGACTTTGCCGTCGAAGATGCCTTCAAGGGCCGTCAGCGCCCGAAGCTCGAGCACTACGACACTCACCTCTTTATCAACGCCTACGGCGCCAACTTTCACCTGAAGACCGCCGAGCTCCATACCCCCGAGGTCGCCATCTTCGTGACCAAGAACGGCCTCATCACGGTTCGCGATGACGAAGAGTTCGACATCGATGGCGTTATGAAACGCTGGGATGATCAAGCCGAACTCGCAACCAACGGAGTGAGTTTCTTGCTCTGGGCACTACTCGACCAAATCGTCGACGGCTACTTCGATGTGATTCAGCAGCTCGATGGCGAACTCGAAGAACTCGAAGACATGATGTTCGACGAGGCCAAGCGCCAAGACCTGGTTGTGCAGCGTCGTTCGTATGAGCTGCGCAAGGCGCTCGTGCTGCTTCGCCGAATTGCCGTGCCGATGCGCGAAGTGTTGAACCCGATCATCAAGCGCGATGCTCAAGTGATTGGCGACTCGATGGCAGCCTACTACCAAGACATTTACGACCACATCATGCGTGCCGCCGACTGGACCGACTCGCTTCGCGACTTGGTCACCAGCTTGCTCGAAACCAACCTGACGATTCAGGGCAACCGCATGAACCTGGTCATGAAGAAGGTCACCTCGTGGGCGGCAATCATTGCGGTGCCAACGGCAATCACCGGTTTCTACGGCCAGAACGTTCCTTACCCCGGCTACGGTTCGGTCGAGGGTTTCTATGCTTCGACCGCGATCATCCTTGTTGGCGGCGGGCTGCTCTACTGGGTGTTCAAGCGCAAGGACTGGCTATAAATGGGATCACTCGAGCTTTACAGCAAGGCCGCGCGCCACAGCGCCCGCACGGTGATCGCCGACTATTCGACATCGTTCGGGCTGGCGACCAACCTGCTGCCGAAGGCGGTTCGCAGCCACATCAAGGATGTCTACGCCCTGGTTCGTGTGGCCGACGAGATTGTCGATGGCGCAGCCGCCGAGGCTTCTGGCGCCGCAAAGCTCACCCTTCGCAAACAGCTCGACGACCTTGAGGGTCAGGTTTACGCGGCGATGAAGACCGGGTTCAGCGCGAACCTGATCGTGCACGCGTTTGCTCTGACCGCAAACGAAGTTGGCATTACGCGCGCAATGATTGCGCCGTTCTTCGAGTCGATGCGCATGGATCTTTCGGTTCGCAAACACACACCAAAGTCGTTCAAGGATTACGTCTACGGTTCAGCCGAAGTTGTTGGCCTGATGTGCCTGCGCGCATTTGTCGCCGGACGCGAATCGCATTACACACCGATGCAACGCGAGTCGCTCGAACTCGGTGCGCTTGCTCTCGGTGCAGCTTTTCAGAAAATCAACTTCTTGCGTGACCTGCACGCCGATTTTGCCGACCTCGGTCGCTCTTACTTTCCGGGTGTGACCGTCGAGACCTTCAACGAGGAACAAAAGCAGCACCTGGTCGATGACATTGCTGCCGACCTGATCGTCGCCGCGCACTCGATTCGACTATTGCCACGCGATGTTCGCCCGGCAGTCTCTGCCGCACAGTTCTTGTTCGGCGATTTGACTCGTAAGGTTGCCGCGACTCCTGCAGAGGTTTTGATCACCACGCGCATCCGTGTTTCTAACCCGCGCAAGATTTGGCTGCTGGTCAAGGCAATGTTGGGAGCAACTCCAAAGTGAAGGTAGTAGTAATCGGCGGAGGAATTTCGGGCCTGGCGACCGCTGCCCTGCTAGCAAAGGCCGGCTGCGAGGTCGACCTTTTCGAGGCGCGCGAGCGTGTCGGCGGCCGCGCCTACACGATCAAAGAGGGCAAGTTCGTTTTCGAGACCGGCCCTTCTTGGTACCTAATGCCAGATGCCTTCGACCAGTTCTACCGCCTGATGGGCACAACATCGGCCGAACAGCTCGACCTGGTTCAGCTGAACCCTGCCTATAAGACTGTGTATGAAGGCGAGACCGAACCGGTCTTTATCTATGACCAGCTGGGCAAGAACCTCGATGTCTTTGAGTCGGTCGAGAAGGGTGCTGGCGAGGCACTCGGCCGCTATGTGGCAAGCGCATCTGAGGTTTACGACCTGGCCATGAAGTACTTTCTGTACACCAACTTCGATTCGATCAAGCCGTTTCTAAACCGCGAATTGCTTTCGCGCGCTGGCATGTTCTTGGGCCACCTGTTCAAGTCACTCGACGGATTCGCCGGGCAGCACGTTCGCGATGAACGCCTGCGCAAGATTCTCGACTTTCCTGCGGTGTTCCTTGGCGCTTCGCCGTACGACACCCCGAGCATGTATCACCTAATGACGCACGTCGATATGAATGTTGGCGTTTTCTATCCGCAGGGTGGTTTTTACAAGATCATCGAGTCGATCGAGAAGCTCGCGGTTGCACACGGAGTTCGCATTCACACCAACTCACCTGTCGAGAAGATTTTGGTCGATGCCTCTGGCAAGGATGCACGTGCCGCGGGAGTTATCGTCGGTGGAGAGCAACACCTGGCCGATGTTGTGGTTGGCACAGCCGATCTTGAGCACATTGAGACCAAGTTGCTCGAACCGAAGTATCAGACTTACAAGCCGAGCTATTGGGCAAAGAAGCAGCCGGGGCCTTCGGCACTGCTTGTGCTTCTCGGAGTCAAAGGCAAACTGCCTGAGCTCGAGCACCACACACTTTTGTATTCGAAGAACTGGAAGAAGAACTTCGACAAGGTTTTCAAGAAGGCAGATGGCAAGAGCGAGATTGCGAACCCAGCGTCGCTCTACATTTGCAAGCCGAGTGCGACAGACCATTCGGTAGCACCGAAAGGCCACGAGAACATTTTCGTTTTGGTTCCGGCTGCCCCAGACCCGAGCATCGGCGGTGAGGGCGACGCTGCTCTCGAGGCAGCGGCAGACCGAATCGTTGATCAGATTGCCGAGTGGGCGAACATCCCCGATTTGAAATCGCGCATCGTGAAGCGTCGAATCATTGGCCCTGCCGACTTTGCCCGCGACCTGAACGCCTGGTCTGGCACCGCCCTTGGCATGGCTCACTCGCTTGGCCAGAGCGCGTTCTTTAGGCCGCGCAACAAGAGCAAGAAGCTCGCCGGGCTGTACTACGCGGGCCACAACACCCTGCCTGGCATTGGCCTGCCGATGTGCCTGATCGGAGCCGAGCTGGTTTACAAGCACCTGGCCGGAGACCGCACAACGACCCCGACCGAGACTCTTCGCCCGCTCAAGGATGCCCAGTAATGCCGGGCATCTATCTGGCCGCACTGCTGGTTTCGATTGCCGGGCTCGCCCACATCGATAACCGTCAGCGATTGGTTTATTACGCGCCTGGAACAGCCCGATTCAAGTTTGAGGTTCGACCACTGGTCATCACTTTGATTGCCGTGGTGTTCTTCTTGGTCTGGGATTACCTAGGCATCTCGTATGGCATTTTCTTTATTGGTCAGAACAATCTGCTGCTAGGCGTGAATGTGGCAAACAACATGCCAATCGAAGAGCCGTTCTTTTTGTTCATGCTCGCCTACTGCGGTCAATTGGCGTTGGCCGGTTGGCTCAAATTCAGCAAGCTCGCCAAGCGCGAAGAGGCAGGCGAGAAATGACTTATCTGCAACTCAACTCATTCTTTTTGGCACCGGTAATGATCTGGTACTTCGTGGTGTTCGGCACCTCGCGCCTGTGCCGCGATCGCATGCCCGTACTGATCTTGATGCTGATGACCGCACTGTTTGACAACATCATCGTGGCTACCGGAATCGTCGCTTACGACGAGAGCAAGCTAAGCGGAATCAAAATCATCTTTGCCCCGATCGAAGACTTTGGTTACACGCTTGCGCTTGTGCCACTCGTGGTTTTACTGCGTCATTACCTGGGTAAGGCGAAAAAGTGAACGCGCGCGAAGTCATCAAGCAGCTGTTCGTTTCGTCTCGACCGATTTCGTGGATCAACACCGCTTACCCTTTCGGGGCGACCTATCTTTTCTTCACTCACTCGGTAGACCTGACCTTCGTGCTCGGCACGCTGTTCTTCTTGGTGCCGTACAACTTGGCCATGTACGGCATTAACGATGTGTTCGACTACGAGAGCGATCTGCGTAACCCGCGCAAGGGTGGCATCGAAGGCGCTCTACTCGACCCAAAGTTGCACCGCATTACCCTCTGGGCTTCGGTGCTGACCTGTGCGCCGTTCGTGGCATACCTATTCTTTGTCGGTCGCGCCTCGGCGACCCCGATGGCAACCAACGCCATGCTCGCCTTTGCCCTGTTCACCGTGGTCGCCTACTCGGCCAAGGGACTGCGCTTCAAAGAGAAGCCGGTGCTCGACTCGCTAACCTCGGCCAGCCACTTTGTGAACCCGATGCTCTACGCGGCGGTGCTGACCGGCCACTGGTTTACCGACCCGGTACTGATGCAGAGCTGGCTGGCGTTCGTTTGCTGGGGCGCAGCCTCACACGCCTTCGGTGCCGTACAGGATGTTCGCGCCGATCGCGAGGCTGGCATCGGGTCTATCGCAACTGCGTTCGGAGCCAGGCTGACTACTCGTTTGGCGTTCGCGCTTTACGCCCTCGCTGGGGTGCTCATGTTGAGCGCGGGCTGGCCGTCTGCTCTCGCCGCGATTGCGGCCTTGCCGTACCTGGTGATTCTCGTGCCGCACCTGAAAATCACCGATGCCACCTGTGAAACCGCAAATCGTGGTTGGCGCAGGTTTATCTGGCTCAACTACTTTGCTGGCTTCGTGATCACGATGCTGTTGATCGCTTCGTCCATCTGATCAAGTTTCGAGAGTCGTAGTTCTTCGAGCAGAACGCGCACGAGACCATTGCCGTCGGTTTGCGGTAGCGATAGTGCTCGTGACCCATCGGGCACACTCCAACCCATGGCGCCACCTTCTCGGCGATTTCTTTGCCGGTGAACTTTTCGGCTCGGTAGCCGATCTTTTTGGCGGTCGCCAACCATTTTTTAGAGTGGCCCGCATCGTGGCCACTCATCGCGTGCGCGATTTCGTGGAGTACCACCTGCATGCTTTCGTCTACCGAGTGAATAGCAACCAAATACTTGGATAACTGAATCTTCTGTTCGTCGTAGTTGCACAGACCGGCTCGACGCTTGCCGTTGTCGAACTCGAACTTCCAGTTTTCAAGGTCGAGGTGCTCGGCCATCTTTCGTTCGGCTAGCGCCTTTACGAAATCGCTCTTGGTTAGGTGCATGACGATGTACTCAAAACCGCGTCGATCTTTGCGCGTGCGCTTTTGCACGAAGCCAAACTTTTCATAGGTTGAAAGTGCGCGCGGGTTCTCTACCCAAACCTCGAGCTCGACGCGCTTGAGTTTGAGCTTGTCGAACGCAAAGGTCATGACAGCTTCGATCGCCGCCGAACCGTAACCGCGGTTGTAATAGGCCGGGCTGCGAAGGGCTATGCGCATGCCCATCTGCTGGCTCTTGAGCACAAAGTCGTTCAACACGATTTCGCCGACGAACTCGCCTGTGCGTGCATCCCTGATTGCCCAGTCGAGGCGACCTTCAGCCAGTGGTCGAGACTTGAGCCAGTCGACGATTTTTTCGCGCGTGAACTTTTGAGTGGTGGTGGTCAGCCGGTTGCCTTCGGGGTCGGCGAGCATCTCAAGGTAAGGCTCGAGCACGCTCTCGTCGAGCGGCTCAAGATTGACTAAACCCCTGTAAAGATAAGGGGCCGGGCGGGCCAACCAGTCACCCATCGACCCTCCTTCACTCGAAATCTTGTCTCAATTCTTACCCCTACTCGGGGCTTCTGGTTGTTGCCTAAATGTGAACTGAAAGTTCGCTAGATTTTGCCCCATGACACAAACAACCTCAGGCTCTGCCGCAAAGGCAACCTCAATCGAAACAAACGATATTGCTCCGATCTCCGCAGGTGAACGTCACGGTAAAGCGTGGCATTTATTTACGGTTTGGTCATCTCCGAACCTTGAGTTCGCAACCGTATTCATCGGTTTCCTCGCTGTAATTGCTTTCGGACTAAACGTCTGGCAGGCAATCGCAGCAATCCTCCTCGGTAACTCGCTTGCAGCCGTAACTCACGGCGTGCTCAGCACCTGGGGCCCTAAGAAGGGTCTTCCTCAGATGGTGCTCGGCCGCAGTGCTTTCGGTTTCTTGGGCAACCTGATTCCAGCTGGTCTTTCGACTCTCGTCGCAGGTATCGGTTGGTTCGCGGTTAACTCAACCTCGGGTGCATTCGCGCTTCAGGCGCTAACCGGTTTACCAATCGAGGTCTCGCTGTTGATCATCGTTCTAGTTCAGATCGGTGTCGCATTCGTGGGCCACAACCTGATTCAGAAGTTTGAGCGCTACGCGTTCTACTACCTAGTAGTGATCTTCGGTATCGGTTCGGTTCTCGTTCTTGGTCAGGGTAACTACACCGTTGCCGCAGACCACAGCGCATTCAACTTGATCGGTTTCACTCTGACTGCTGCAGCTGCCTACGGTTACACCGCTGGCTGGACTGCATTCGCTTCGGACTACACCCGCTACCTACCTGCAAACACCAGCTCGAAGGCTCTTGGTCTTGCTGCTGGTCTAGGTAACTGGTTCGCAACCACCTTGCTCATGAGCGTTGGTGCTGTTGCCTGGACCGTTGCATCGCCTGACGGCAACCCAACCACCAATTTCACCGCTTTGTTCCACAACGATGTTCTTGCTGCTCTTACCTTGCTAGGTATCGCAGTTGGTTCGGTTGGTGCAAACGTTCTAAACGTTTACTCGGGTGCAATGTCGTTCTTGGCAATGGGCTTCAAGCTCGGCTTCAAGACTCGTCGCGCAATCATGACCGCACTTGCTGGTGTGGTTGGTTCGATCACCGCTTACGCAGCCATCAAGGGCGACTTTGTTGGCAGCTTCGAGGGCTTCTTGCTAGTGGTTAGCTACTGGGTTGCTCCTTGGATCGCAGTGGTCTTCACCGACTGGTTGCTCCGTGGCCGCAAGGTTTCAGACAACGTTCTAGACCACAAGCGCGAGAACAGCGCAGGGCCAATCGCCTTCGTAATCGCCGTTGTAGTTTCGATCTACCTGTTCTGCAACCAGCTCGCCTACACCGGTCCTTTGGCTTCGGCCTGGGGCGTGGGCGACATCACCCCGCTAGTCGGATTCGTCTTGGCAGCCGTGCTCTACGCAGCACTCGGCGGCGCCAAGAAGGACTAGTCACTTCTATAGAGAGGCCTCGGCGATGAACATCCCAGAGAATTTCGAAAAAGGTCAGGTCTTTGCGACCGACGAAGAGAAGCTCTCTGTGGCCATCGCCGAGGCACACCTCGGACTCAAAGAGGGTGGCATCCCTATCGGTGCTGCCCTCTTTGACGAAGAGGGTCGACTGCTCGGAAGCGGTCACAACCTGCGCGTTCAAGAGGGCGACGCATCGATGCACGGCGAAACCAGCGCGTTTCGCAATGCCGGTCGTCAGCGCAGCTACCGCAAGGTAACCCTCGCCACCAGCCTTTCTCCTTGCTGGTACTGCAGCGGTCTGATTCGCCAATTCGGCATCGGTCGCGTGCTCGTCGGAGACGACAAGAACTTTATAGGCGGCCAGGATTGGGTCGCCGAACACGGTGCTGAACTGCACGTGATGAATGATCCAGGGCTAATCAAACTAATGGCAGACTTCATAGAGGCGAACCCGACTCTATGGAATGAAGACATTGGCGAGGACTAAAAAGCGACTCAACCCCACCAAATTCGAGCTTTGGCTCGAGGGCTTCGTGCTTCCGCAGTGGGTTTTCAAGTACATCCTTGGGCCGGTTGTAATCGTCGGCGTTCTAATCGCAGGGATGCTC
Organism: Actinomycetota bacterium; assembly: GCA_039795455.1. Taxonomy (GTDB): domain Bacteria; phylum Actinomycetota; class Actinomycetes; order Actinomycetales; family Microbacteriaceae; genus Rhodoluna. The sequence goes on along the minus strand of JBDKLV010000035.1, from coordinate 80,123 downwards.
GTACAACTGTTCTACCCCGTCTTCACCTTGCCGGCCCCGACCACCGAGTACCACGCGGCGCAGCTCACCGCTGACGAGGTTTGGCGCATTAACACTTACACCTGCGAATCGATCGACCGCATGCAGTCATTCATGGAGGCCACTGCCGAGGAGCAAGACCCGGCGGCGTTTCTGAAGCTCGCCTACCAGGAGCGCGCGATTCTCGGCATCGTGCTCGAACCGTGGAACACCTATGCCGACAAAAAGGTTGGTCGCAAAGACTGGCGCGAAAACGCTCAGGCGGTTTGGGAGCGTGTGATTAAGTTCGTTCCGCTCTGGCCAGACAGCAACAAGCCTTGGTTTGCCAAAGCGCACCCAAAGTACGCAGGCCTCGACAGCTTCAAGACCTACATCAATGTGGTTATGGAACAGCGCGAATCTGATCGCCTCAGCGACTGGATGATTTCGATCAAGCACTGCAACTGGGCGCCGCACGAACCGGCTGCTACCCCAATCGTGAACGCACACGACGCCGACGATGCCAAGTACTGCTCGATTTATGCGCAGTTCAACACCCTCAACTTTGACGACCCAGCCGCCGTTGCTATCTGGGCACAGCGCAATCGCGAGGTCGTCGCGAGCCGCGGAACCTCGTCGCTCGACTGGAGTCAGGTCGAAGGCGAAGTGCACGCACTGCTCTCGGTGGCAAGCGATGCCAATCTGCCGTTTGCTAACGCGAGCCAGTGGCACCAGGCAAACCAGTCTGCACCGATCGCAATTTTGCGAAATCGCATTGAGGGCATCTGCGGCTAGAGCCTAAAATTGGCGAATGACTAAGCGCAATCGCCCGTGGGGTTACCAAAACACCCAGGATGCAGCAGCCCCGGAGTGGCAGCTACACCCTGACACCCAGGCACTGCGCGCCGGCCTGAACCGCACCGGCTATGGCGAGACCAGCGAGCCGCTGTTTCTGAACTCGGGCTTTACCTATGACTCTGCCGGCCAGGCCGAATCGGCCTTTGCCGAAGAGACCGACCACTTTCTGTACTCGCGCTTTGGCAACCCGACCGTGGCCACCTTCGAGCAGCGCCTAGCTGCTATCGAGGGCGCCGAGGCGGCAATCGCCACCGGCACCGGAATGTCGGCGACCTTCGCGGCTCTGGCATCTTTGGTTGCCTCTGGCGACCGCGTAGTCGCCTCGATGGCAATGTTCTCGTCGAACTACGTGATCATCACCGAATTCTTGGCCAAGTGGGGTGTCGAGTTCGAACTCGTGCGCGGCACCGCCGAGGCCGACTGGGCGGCCGCCCTGTCAAAGCCAACCAAGGCAGTATTTATCGAAACCCCGAGCAACCCGATGATGGAGATTGTCGACATTGCACTGGTCAGCGAACTCGCCCACAAGGTCGGCGCGATTGTGATCGTCGACAACGTTCTTGCCTCGCCGGTTCTGCAGAAGCCGCTCGAGCTCGGTGCCGATGCCGTCATGTACTCGGCCACCAAGCACATCGATGGTCAGGGTCGAGTTCTCGGCGGTGCTGTTCTTGGCCGCGACGAGTACATCAACAAGGTGGTTCGCCCGTTCTCACGTCACGCGGGTCTCGCGCTCGGTTCATTCGAGGCCTGGGTGCTCACCAAGTCGCTCGAGACCGTTTCGCTTCGCGTCAACCGCATGAGCGAGTCGGCGTTCGAGGTTGCACAATTTCTAGAGGCACAGTCGGCGATTGCCAGCGTGCGTTATCCGTGGCTTGCATCGCACCCGCAGAACGATTTGGCCAAGCGTCAAATGTCTGGCGGCGGTTCGACCATCTGCTTCAACGTGAACGGCGACAAGAACACGACCTATGCATTCATGGATGCCCTGCAGGTGATCGACATTTCGAACAACCTTGGCGACGCGAAGTCTTTGATTACTCACCCAGCGTCGACCACACACCGACGTCTTGCGCCTGAGGTTCGCGCCGAGGTCGGAATTATCGAGTCGACAGTTCGACTATCGATTGGCCTCGAGCACCCGAGCGACTTGATTCGCGACCTCGAGAGCGCGCTAAAGCACGTTCGCTAGTTGACGACCGACGCAATTCGGTCGATAGCCTCGGCGATGTTCGCCTGGCTGGTCGCAAAGTTGAAGCGCACAAACTGCCCGTACTGCTTGCCAAAGTTGCTGCCTGGCTCAACGCCAACCTTCGCCTTTTCGAGCAAGGTCGCCGCAGGGTTCTCACCCAGGTCGTAGGCACTCAGGTCTAGCCAGGCCAGGTAAGTAGCGGCCGGCAGACTGACCTTGGCCTTTGGTAGCTTGGCCGCAAATTGGGCAAGCGCAAAGTGGCGATTCGCATCGAGTGCGGCCACGGTCTCGTTGAGCCAACCCTCTGAGTTCTCGTAAGACTCGACCATCGCGAATGCACCGAGCAGGCTGGCACGCCAGTGCATTGCTTCTGGAGTCCCCGCCACCACGGCCTGCATCTCGTCGCTGGCGGTGATCACGATTGCCGCCTTGAGGCCGGCAGTGTTCCACGACTTGCTCGACGAGGTGATCACGATGCCGGTCTTGCGAGCGTTGTCGCTGACCGAAAGGTAAGGAACGAATTCGCTGTCGGCATAGGTAAGCGGAGCGTGAATCTCATCGCTAATCACGACGGCCCCGTGCTTGGCCGCGATGTCGGCAAGCTGAGCCAGCTCGGCTTGCGTGTGTACCGTGCCGGTCGGGTTCTGCGGGTTGCACAGCAACAGCACGCGAGCCCCAGCCGCGAAGGCAGAATCGATGGCTGCCAAATCGAGGCGCCAGCCTGATTCACGGTTGAGTGGTGCATCCGTGATTACCGCACCAACCTCAGGAATCCAGGTGTGAAAGTTTGTGTAAACCGGCGAGTTGATCACGATGCCATCGCCCGGCTTGACCAAAACTCGGAACAATTCGACGGCTGCAACGCCGACATCGGTAGCGAGGCGAATCTTGTTTGGGTCGATGGTCCAGTTCCAGCGACGCTGCGCGAAACCAGCCACTGCGGTGTTGAGTTCTGGAATCGGGCCAAGGTAACCAAGGTCTGACTCTGTGACCATTCGAGCAAGCGTGGTGCGAATGTGCGTCGAAATTTCAAAATCCATTTCGGCGACGTGCATTGGCAATACATCGTGCGCAAACCGACGCCACTTCGATGAGTGGCGGTGGTGCAATTGGTCAAGGTCAGGAATTTGACTGGTCATCTCTACTCCGTAATCTTGTCGAGCACGATTTTGCGCTCGACCGACTGGCTGGCAGCGATGGTGTAGCCGCCATCCAACGCCTCGAGGGATCTCTCGAAACGTTCTTCGTCGTCTGTGTACATGGTCAGAAGCGGCTGACCCGCGGTCACGCGGTCGCCCTGCTGAGCATGAAGTTCGATTCCCGCGCCAGCCTGAACGGCATCTTCTTTGCGAGCGCGTCCGGCGCCGAGACGCCACGATGCGATACCGACGGCAAGCGCGTCGAGCTTGTCTAGCACGCCATCGGCCGGTGCCATCACGGTGTGCGAGTGGCGACCACGCGGTGCGGTGGCATCTGGGTCGCCATCCTGGGCCTTGATCATCTCGCGCCACTTGTCCATGGCACGACCGTCTTTGAGCGCGGCCTCGATGTCTTCGTCGCCGCGACCAACCAGGCGAAGCATTTCACGCGCCAGGGTCACGGTGATCTCAACCACGTCGGCAGGGCCGCCGCCAGCGAGCACCTCGACCGACTCCTCGACCTCGAGGCCGTTACCGATCTTGCGACCGAGCGGGGTCGACATGTCGGTCAGGATGGCCGAAATCTTGACCCCGGCATCCTGGCCAATACCGACCATGACCTTGGCCAGCTCGCGGGCCTTGTCGATGTTCTTCATAAACGCGCCAGAGCCGACCTTGACGTCGAGCACCAGCGCGCCAGTGCCCTCGGCAATCTTCTTCGACATGATCGAGCTGGCAATCAGCGGAATGGCCTCGACCGTGCCGGTCACATCGCGAAGGGCGTAGAGCTTCTTGTCGGCAGGGGCCAGACCCGAGCCGGCCGCACTGATGACAGCGCCCACCTTTTGCAACTGGTCGAACATCTCTTGATTGCTCAACGATGCACGCCAGCCCTTGATCGACTCGAGCTTGTCGAGGGTGCCGCCGGTGTGACCGAGCCCGCGGCCAGACAGTTGCGGAACTGCGACACCAAAGGCTGCCACTAGCGGAGCCAGCGGCAGCGTAATCTTGTCGCCCACGCCACCCGTGCTGTGTTTATCAGCCGTAGGCATGCCGAGCTTCGAATAGTCGAGGCGTTCACCGGTCGCGATCATCGCCATGGTCAGGTCTTTGATCTCGCGGCGGTTCATTCCGTTGAGCAGAATCGCCATGGTCATGGCACTCATCTGCTCATCGGCAACCTTGCCGCTGGTGTAGTTCTCGATTAACCAGTTGATTGCATCGGTCGAAAGCTCACCGTGCTCGCGCTTCTGAATGATTAGTTGTACTGCGTCAAAACTCATTTTCGTTTTCTACTCTTTGCCGTACTCTTCGAGCTCGCGTGGGCCGAATGCATCTGGAAGTACCTGGTCGATGGTCTTGAAACCCGAGACGGTTTCGAGAACCATGCCGGCCGCGCTGTGTTCGAAAAGCAACTGACGGCAGCGACCACACGGCATGAGCACGTTGCCTTTGCCGTCAACACAGGTGAAGGCAACCAACTTGCCGCCGCCGGTCATGGTCAACTGCGAAACCAACGAGCATTCAGCGCAAAGTGTCAAACCGTACGAAGCGTTCTCAACGTTGCAACCCGAAACCAGTCTTCCGTCTTCGGTCAGAGCTGCCGCCCCAACCGGAAACTTTGAGTAAGGAACGTAGGCCCGAATCATAGCATCGCGCGCGGCTTCGCGCAGTGCATCCCAGTTGACAGTCATGGCTACTCCTTGGTGTACGGCTTGCCGGCAGCGGCAGGGCCAGTGACCTTGCCGACCAAACCTGCAACCGCAATCACGGTCAGTGCGTAAGGCAGCATCAGCAAGAACTCGCTAGGCAGCGGCGAACCGATGATGGCCAGGCCGTACTGCAAGTTCTGCGAGAAACCGAACAGCAGGGCCGCCGAGGCAGCCAGCAGCGGGTTCCAGCGACCGAAGATCAGCGCCGCCAGAGCGATGTAACCGGCTCCGTGGGTTATGTTCTGGCCGAATGAGCCAACCTGACCGAGGGTGAAAAACGAGCCGCCGAGGCCAGCCAGAGCGCCACCCAGCACGACCGAAACGTAGCGGGTGCGGAACACGTTGATGCCAACGGTGTCGGCAGCCTTTGGGTACTCGCCCACCGCACGAACGCGCAGACCCCAGCGGGTTTTGAACAGCGCGACAAAGACCACGATCAGCGCCAGGTACATGATGTAAATAATCGGTGTCTGATTGAACAGCACCTGACCGATGACCGGAATCTGACCGAGCAACGGCAGGGTTACCTTCTCAAAGCGCGGTGGCTGGTTGAAGGTGACCGGGTCTGAACCCATCAGCGTGCCGAACAAGAAATTGGTCAAACCGGCCACGAGCATGTTGACGACCACACCGGTGATGATCTGGTCAACCTTGTAACGGATGCTGAACACCGCGAGAATCCAGGCGACCAACGCGCCGCCCACCAATGCGCCGACTAGGCCAGCCCAAAGGTTGTGGGTCATCGATGCGATCATCGCTGAGGTAAATGCGCCGAAGAGCAGTTGACCCTCGATGGCAATGTTCACGACACCTACTCGTTCGCTGAGCACACCGGCCATCGAACCGAAAATCAGCGGCACCGAAAGCGCAAGCGAACCCTGCAGCAACGAAGTGAGCGTCAGATCGTTGCCGTTGTATAGGTAAACCACCGAGGTGAATGCGAAGGCCAAGAATCCGAGTGCGGTAAGCACGCCAGGCAGCCTGCGCTTTGCGACAAAGTGCAGCAGCACACCGGCTAGCGCTGCAGCCAGCGACACCGATGCGCAGATCCAAGCGACTAGTGAGACCGCGACAGGAATGTCGGCCAGTTTGAAGAAGTCTTCATCCGTGGCGATCTTGATGACGGTCTCGTCGTTCGGCGCGATCACGGCGACGAAGAGATTGAGCAGTGCGACCACCGCGAGTGTGATCATCGGGCGCTTAGAAAGCTTCATTCTTCGCCTCCTTTCCTAGACGGAACATCGCTCGAACCAGAGGCGGAGCTGCAATAAACAAAACGATCATCGACTGAACAACGAGCACAATGTCGACCGGCACGCCTTGCTCGGCCTGCATGGTCGCGGCTCCGGCACGAAGACCACCGAACAGGATGCCCGCAGCCAGAACGCCCCAAGGGTTCGACCGGCCAAGCAACGCCACGGTGATGGCGTCGATACCGAAGCTTGCCGAGACACCAACGGTCAGGTGCTGCTCGGTGCCGAGAATCTGGGTGGTACCGGCAAGGCCGGCCAAGGCTCCAGAGACCGCCATGACAGCCACGTAGGTGAGCCCCATGTTGATTCCTGCGACGCGGGCGGCACGTGGGTTGTGGCCAAGAGCACGGAACTTGAAGCCAACCGAAGAGCGGTTCATGAGCCACCAGACAAAGACCACGGCGGCGATCATCAAGAAGAAGCCGACGGTGAGACGTGTGTTAACACCGAACAGCAGCGGATACTTTGCGCTGTCGTGAACTGCAGGCGAGATTGGGTTCACGGTGTTTGGCGCCTTCATGAAGGTCTTCAAGAAGAAGGTCAACAAAAGGCCGGCGATGTAGTTGAACATGATCGTGACGATCACTTCGTTGGCACCGGTGGTGGCTTTTAGCAATCCAACGAGTCCGCCGACTAGTGCACCACCGATGACACCGGCGATGATCGCAAGCGGCAGGTGAATGTAGAACGGCAGGTCAACGTAGATACCAACCCAACCAGCGAAGATTGCGCCGAAGATGATTTGGCTGGTTCCACCGATGTTGAACAATCCGCTTCTGAACGAAATTGCCAGTGCGAGACCGGTCAACGTAATCGGAGTCGCGAACGCAAGAGTCTCGGTGATCGGCTTGAACATCTTGAAGACATCGTCTGCCTGGTAGTTGAATACCGAACCGCGGAACAGTGCGTCGTATGCGCCGAAAATCGAGTTGCCGAGTGAGCTAAAGAAAGTCGCTGGGTCACTAAAGATGTTAGGAGCGGCGTCGAGCACATCTTGGCTGCTCAGCGCAATCAAGATTCCACCGACGATTAGTGAGGTTAGAACCGCGAGCACCGGAATTAGTGCGTTACCGCGAACCAGTTGCTGCCAATTCATTTTGTTCTTGGTTTCGGTCACGGTGCTCATGCTGCAACTCCAGCCATCATCTGGCCAAGTTTGGCTCGGTCGGTGTCGGCAGGAACAATGCCGACAATCTTGCCGCGGTACATAACGGCGATGCGGTCACCCAACTGTGTTGCCTCGTCGAGTTCGGTGGCAACGATCATCACCGGCAAGCCCTTGTCGCGAGTGGCAACGATCTGCTCGTGAACGAACTCGATCGAACCCACGTCTAGGCCACGGGTTGGCTGCGAGGCAACCAGCAGGCGAAGCTCACGGGCCAGCTCTCGGGCGAGCACGACCTTCTGCTGATTACCGCCCGAGAGCGAGCCGGCACGCTGGTTGATGCCCTGGGTACGAATGTCGAACTGCTTGACCTTCTCGGCTGCGAACTTAGCCAGGTAGCCCAACTGCAGCAGGATTCCCTTGGCGAACGGTTTGCGGTCGCTGCGGTCGAGCATGAGGTTCTCGGCAATCGAGAAGTCTGCGACCAGCCCATCGAGCGTACGGTCTTCGGGTACAAAGCCGAGCCCGTAGTCGAGGCGGTGTTTGACCGACTGACCAACGAGCTCGTGGCCGTCGAGCTCGATCGAGCCGCGAACCTTGGTCTGCAAACCAAGAATTGCCTCGGTCAACTCGGTCTGACCATTGCCTTGAACACCAGCGAAAACCAAAATTTCACCGGCGGCAATGTCGAACGAAATGTCGTCGACAACCTTTTGACCAAGGTGATTGAAGACGGTCAGGTTTTTTACGCCGAACTTCACACCTGCAGGTTTTGCAGGCGCCTTGTTGACATCTAGGTCAACCGCGCGACCAACCATCATCGATGCGAGTTCCTCTTGAGTCGAAGTCGGCTTTGCCTCGCCAACGACCTTGCCAAGACGAATCACGGTGATCTTGTCGGCGACTTCTTTTACCTCGCGCAACTTGTGCGTGATGAACACAATCGCCTTACCGGCGTCGCGCAGTTGCTTCATGATCGCCATGAGTTCATCGGTTTCTTGCGGAGTCAAGACAGCAGTTGGTTCGTCAAAAACCAGCACCTGTGCATCCGAGATGAGAGCCTTAATAATTTCGACGCGCTGCTGCACACCGACCGGCAGCTCGCCAAGAATTGCATCTGGGTCGACGTCGAAACCGAAACGGTCGCTGATCTCTTTGACGCGACGACGTGCCTCGGCAATGTCGATGAAGCCGAGTGCTTTGGTTGGCTCGTGGCCGAGAATCACATTTTCGGCAACAGAAAAAACAGGGATGAGCATGAAGTGCTGGTGCACCATGCCAATGCCGGCTGCCATCGCATCGCCGGGTCCAGAGAATTTGACGGCCTTGCCGTCGATCAGAATCTCGCCGCCGTCAGCCTGGTACAGGCCGTAGAGCACGTTCATCAGGGTCGATTTGCCTGCGCCGTTTTCACCAAGTAGACAGTGAATCTGTCCGGGTTCGGCAACCAGGTTTACATTGTCGTTGGCCACCAAAGCGCCAAAACGCTTGGTGATTCCGCGGAGCTCAAGCTTCATTGCTTTACTGCTTTCTAGGTGTTGCTAGGTCAAATCTAACTCACGAAATGAGCCTAAAAGCCCAATAGAAAAGGGCCCCGACCGAAGCCGGAGCCCTTCTCTCGTATGGGTATTACTTGTTGTAGATCGAGGTGACCTTGATGGTTCCGTCGATGATCTTTGCCTTCAAGTCGTCAAGCTTTGCCTGTACGCCATCTGGGTAAACAACATCGTGCTGGTCAGCGATCTGAACGCCACCGTTAGCAAGGGTGCCAACGAACTGGTTTGCGTCGCCGCCAAGGAACTTGCCGTCAACACCGCTCTTGATAACTTCCTCAACTGCAGCAGCCATCTTCTTCTCGATCGAGGTCAAGATGTTTGCCTTGTATGCAGCGTGAGCTGCAAGGTTGTACCAGTCGCTGTCGACACCGATAACCATGGTGCCGGCCTTGTCTAGAGTTGCCTGACCCGAACCGATACCTACTGGACCAGCTACAGGTAGAACGATGTCTGCACCCTGTGCGAAGAACTGCTCGGTTAGAGTCTTGCCCTTCGACTGGTCGCTGAAGTCACCGGTAGCAGCCCACTTCGAGCTGTCGGTTCCGCTTGCGCCTAGAACCTCAACCTTGGTGCCGTTCTCGGTGTTGTAGTAGTCAACACCCTGCTTGAAGCCATCCATGAAAATGGTGACCGAAGGGAACAGCATGCCACCGTAGGTAGCAACCTTTCCGGTCTTGCTCTCAGCTGCGGCTAGGTAACCAGCAAGGAACGCTGCCTGAGCAGTGTCGTACTGGATTGGCTTCACGTTGTCTAGGCTCAATGGCGAGTAGTCGTCGTTCGAAAGAGCCGAGTCGATTAGTGCGAAGTTGATGTCTGGGTTTGCCTTCGCAGCGTCGCGAACAGCAGTTGCCAGTGCGAAACCAACACCGATGATCAGGTTGCACTTTGCGTCAACCATCGACTGAACGCCAGTGACAAAGTCAGTCTGGGTTGCGGTCTCAGGCGACTGTACAGTTGCGACCTCGATGCCGTAATCCTTCTTTGCATTCTGAAGACCGTTCCAAGCTTCCTCGTTGAACGAAGCGTCCTTGAAACCACCAGCGTCAGAAACCATGCAGGCCTTGTAGCTGACAGTCTTAGTTGCAGAACATCCAGTTAGAGCGAGAGCTGCTACTGCAACGATCGCACCTGCCTTGAATGCGAAGCTCTTGTTGAACTTCATCTATTCCTCCTTGTGAGAAGTGATGCCAGTCATCACCTCAGTGGTTTCAGCCTATTCGCGAAATTTGGCCAAATCGTTTGTATGCGAAAAATGGATGGCGTGGCACGTAACGAACCTGTTTCAAACCCTCAACCTCGGGTCAAGGTGTGCAAACGTTTACGGCTAGTTCAGTTGGTTAACGATGCCGATGTCTTTTGCGGCAAAGCCGGGCAGCACTCCCGAGATGCGATCGGCGGCCATTCCGCCGCGGTACTTCATAACCTCAGCGAGAACGTGACGGTAATCGAGAGTCACTCTTAGGTCGCCGTCGCGCAGGTCGCTTAGGCCCGGCCAGGTTGCAACGACCTGGCCACCTTTTACCCCACCGCCCATTACGAACATGGCGCTTGCCCAGCCGTGGTCGAAGCCGGCCGATGCGTTCTCTTCAACGCGACGACCGAACTCGGTGACGGTCACGATGGTCACGTGGTTCCAGAGGTCGGCCAGGTCATTCTTGAATGCGGCAACGCACGCATCGAGGTCTTTTAGGTCATTCCAGGTCTGGCCGTCGGCGATGCCGGCCGCCGAGTGCACATCGAAGTTGGCCTGAAATTCGACGTTCGCTGTCTTGATGTTCACGCCCTGCTTGAGCATGGCGGCCAAGGTTGAAAAACGTCGACCGTTTGAAGTCTGAGGGTAGTCACCGCTGATGCCGGCCTGAACCTGGCGCAGGCGCTCACTTGCAGCGATCGAGTTACTCGCCGTGGTCGCCCAGAGCGACTTTCCGGAGGCATACATGTTCTTGAGAATGTTCACGTAATCGCTGCGATTAACCATGGCCGAGCCGTTGTTGAGCAGAACATCGTTCATGTCTTCAAACACTGTGGTCGCTGCGCTACCCTTCAACGAAATCGGAGTGTTGTAGCCGGTCGAGTAGCCGGCGAAAACATCGGTCGCACCGAGTGCTTGCAGATAACGGTTCTGCCAACCTTCGGCATTGCTCGGATTGTTGTACGCGGCGTATTCGAGCGCCTTCTGATCATCGAAATGGCTTCGAGTTCCGACCGGCGTTCCGACCGAATGGATGACCGCCAACTGCTTCTGGTCATAAAGCTGCTTAAGCGTGTTAAGCGCTGGGTGCAAACCGAAGTGATTGTCGAGCGTGAGGTTCTTTGAGTCGGCAAACCGTTGCGTTGGGCGAAGTCGCGTGAGAGTTGGATCACCGAGAATTGGCACGGCCATCAAACCATCCATGCCGCCGCGCATATAAACCGTGATGATGGCGTCGGCTCGTGTGTCGCCGATTGCGGCGGTAGCAACTTGCAAACCTTCGGCAGCGTTCAGAATGAGACCGCCACCGAGGCCCATGATCAGGTTGTTAAACGTGCGGCGCGAAAAGCCACGTTCGAGTTCGATGAAGTCGGGGCACGCCTGTGCGATTGGTTTCTGCTCGCTCATCGACGATTCCAATCTTCGAGAGCAAGAACCAGTTGCACTGCAAACTGCAACCGTCGCTGGTAAGTATCAGTACTGGTCTTGCCAATCGCCTTGGTGACACCCGCGATCACTTTGGTTCGCGTCGTTCCAACCAACTTGTAGCCAAGAATCTTGGCGGCCGCCGCATCGACAATCGTGGCCACCGTGTTCTTTGGTGCACCCAGCAGCGCCTTGTAGTTGGTCTCTGCGAAGCCAGACCAACCCGAGGTCAGCTCGGCACCGATGTTCCACCGGGTGAGCTGACCGGCCAGGTTCACCCAAGCCTGTTCGGTGTCTGGGTAGCCATTCGGAAACGGCCAGTCGAACGGGCTGTGGCCACCTTTCATCGAAAACCACCAGACCGTGCTGAGTTGACTGCCGTGAAAATAGTCATCGAAGTTATTAACGTTGCCAGCCGAAATATCGCCATCAAGATTCATCTCGAGAACTCGCATGGTCGAGATCAGATGTTCCACCGGTCGCTTGAGCTTCTTGCCCCCAGAGGTCGCAAAGTCAGTGTGGAAGACCATTGCCTTGGCTGTCTCGGGAATACTGCCCTTGCTAGCCAAGTACGCCTGCGACATGGCCTGCACGATGGATGCCGATGGATTGTCGGAGACGTAGCGTTTGGCCATCCTTGTTGCGAAGGCGACAGCGGTGTCTGGGCGCAGGGCCAGGTAGTCGGTTAGTGACCGAGCGGTGGCGAAAATCTCGTTCGGGGTTCGACCAAGGTTCGGGTCGGTCCAATCGAGCACCTTGACGGTGCCCTGCCAGTGCCGGTTCGGCGCGGCGTTGGTTTCGAAAGTCGGGTCGTACCAGCTGATGCCGCTGAACACTCGAGCCGCGTTCACCACATCGTCTTGCGTGTATGGCGTTGCGGTCGTCACTGTGAAAAGTTCGAGCAGTTCGCGCCCGTAGTTTTCATTCGGGTGATTTCGCTCGTTCGCATAGCCAGACAGAAACTGCAACATCGCAGGATGCATCGCCGATGCGTACAACAAATCTGGGTAGGTGCCGAGCGCGTACTTGCGAATCACTTCGCGGTCGTAGCTAAGTCTTTTGATTGGGTCGCTGAATAGCGGAATCGGGTTGTAGTCCTCGAGAAACTCGACGAGCGTTTCGTAAAACTGTCGACTCGATGCGAAGCGGCGGTAAAGAGTGGTGTGAGCGAGCTCGTCAGAAACGCGACCACTGTTGATCGAGTAGGGCAGAGAATTCTGAATCTGTACCTGAGTCATGTTCAGGGCGCGAAACTGACCAAGGATTCCGGCGGTGGTCTTGAACTCTGCCTTACTCGGGTTGAGTTGATCGGCAACCCAAGCGGCAAGCCCTAACTTGCGGAACTCTGCCCGCGATGCCTTGGTTGGGCCATAGGTGAGCTTGTTCAGAACGGCGTTTTCGAGAGCGATGTTTACTGCCATTCGACCCACCTCCCTATATGGCTATCTAACACCCGCCAGCACGGCGGATTAGCCAGCCATCGGTTTTAGCGAGGGTCGATCTCGGCCTGAACCTCGGCGATGTATTCGGCGGCGGTCTTGCCTGGCTTGCCGGTGAAAGTCTCTTCGTTGTAGGTGCCATGCAAACCGACCGGCAGACTGACCTTGAAGCCCAGCTCGCGAGCGCCGAGTGCGGTCGAACGCACGCACATCTCGGTCTGGCATCCGACCAATTCGAGCTCGTCGATTCCTGCTGCACGCAGGCGCTCAGCCAAATCTGGGTTGGTCTCGAAGGTGTTCGAGGTAGTCTTGTTAACCAGCCACTCATCGCCCACCGGGTCGATCATCACTGGCCAGAAAGGGCCGCCAGGGGCATCGGCTTCGCCCTCGGCCCCATCGTTCTGCACGTGAACAATGAACTCGCCCTTTGCGCGGGCCTCGTCAACTCGCCTCTGGATGCGCTCGAGGAGAGCGGTCGAGTCATCAACCTGCCAGTCGCCGGTGAAGCCCCACTTTTGAACATCGATAACCATCAGTGCTTTAGCCATGAGTCGAGCCTAACTTGTGGGCCGAGCACCCTTGTGCGGTGTTAGCCTGCTCGCGTGCAATTGAAATTCTCCGGCGTGATCTTCGAGTGGCGTGGCCCCGCGCCGTTCTATTACGTGCGCGTTGCCGATGCCCAGGCCAAGAAAATCAAGGATGTTGCAGCTCAGGTCACCTACGGGTGGGGAGTCATTCCTTGCGAGGTTCGCATCGGCAAGACTACTTTCACCACGTCGCTGTTTCCGAAGGATGGCGGCTATCTCGTGCCGATCAAGAATGTGGTGCGCATCCCTGAGAAGTTGCAGGTCGATGACAGGATCTCGATCACGCTGACGCTCAACGCTTAGTCTCTAGGCGTTTTGGTGGCGGTCGCGAAGTAGGCGGCCGAGGCCATTAGCGCGACCAGCAAGTAGAACATGTTGAGCAGGCCGACGGTTTGACCGAGAAGGCCGAGCATCGGTGGGCCAACCAGGAATGCGCCATAGCCGAAGCTGGTGACGAACGAAACTTTTCGAGCCGAGTTTTCGCCCTCGCCTGCCGCCGATATGAATAGCGGAAACCCGAGGGCAACGCCGACTCCCCACATAGCCGTGCCAATGTAACCGAGCACCAGGTTGTGTCCCAAAATCACGAGGAGGATGCCGGCCACGCCAATCAGCGCAAACGCTCGAAGCGACTTGAACCGACCGAAACGATCTACGAAGTTGCCGCCAAAGAAGCGGGCAACCGTCATGGCGATAGTTAGGCAGGCGAATGCGACTCCTGCCTGAGTGCGAGTTACGCCGTAGTCCTGAACGAACGAGAGAACGAGCCAATCGTTCGAGGCACCTTCGGCGAGAGTGATGCCCAAAATACCCAGCGCCAGCCAAAGGATGCGACGGTTCTTGAACAGCGATTCACGCACCTCCGATTTTGCGGCCTCATGGTGTTCGTGTTTTCCGGTGCCAGCCGGAATGAATTTGCCGATAACTAACGGCAGCACAGCCGTAATTGATGCCAGCACGACAATCTGCAACAGAATCGGAATCTGAATAGTGGTTGCAAAGGTGCCCATCGATACGCCAGCAAAGGCACCAATCGAGAAACCTGCGTGCAGGCGCGGCATGATCGACCGGCCGAGTTTCTGCTCGATGTTGACGCCATCCATGTTGATTGCCACGTCAGATGTCGCCATAAAGAAACCAAGCACAACGAGCGCGAAGAAGAGGCCGATAGCCGAGCCTGCCTGGATGACGAATGCAAGACCGATGAAGGTGGCTGCCATCGCGAAGAAGCCAATAATGATGACCGGGCGCGTGCCGAACTTTTCGATGACTCGGCCAGCGGTGATGATTGCCGGAATCGAACCGATGGATGTTCCGAGCAGAACCAACCCGAGCTGTGCGGTGTTTACGGCGATGGCGTCTTTGAGTTCTGGCATGCGAACAAGAATCGACATGAGGGTTAGCCCGAGAAAGGCGAACAGCAGGTAGATCGAGGTCTTCCAGCTGGTCATTCGCCTAGCCTATTAGCCGCCTTCTGTTACCCGCCAAGACTTGGAGACATCGGGGGTGTTAGGGAATGCATCGGGAAAATGCTTGGCTGCACGTTCAGGAGTTACCTCTTGATACCAGTCGCCCTTGATGCGATAGCCGAACAAGCGACCGCCTTCGTCGGGCAACCAGACCGGTTCGATCTTGCGCCAAATGTAGGTTGACGAAGGTTGGGCATCTGGGTTGGTTTTGAAAAGCAGGTATGGCTTTTCGTGCTCCCAAACGTCGGGATAAATGAAGTAGCGATCTACTCCTTGATTGCCCCACTCGGCCATTTCGCCGATCGTCTCGACTCCGGGTGGTGCGGGCACTTCGGCCCAGGCGGCAATCGCCGCAGCTTGCAACTCATCTAGTTGCTGCCCAACATCTTGGGCTTTCTTTTCTTTGCTCATATGCGCAGGTTATGACCACCCGCCCACATTTATCTCAGCAAGTTACTTCTTGTGTGACTTTGCGGGCTTAGCCGAGATTTTGCCAGCACCAGGGAAACCATCGAGAAATAGTCGGAAAGGAGTCTGTGAACCCTTCGGAAAAAGGGTTCGAACCTGTCGACCGATCTGGTCCTGGTACTCCTTTGCCGGCAGCACTTCGAAGCCCCAACGATTCTTGACTTCTGAATTTCGATTACCGTTGTGCCAACTGTTCGGCTTGATTCGGTAGACACCACGGATGAGCCCGTTGGCAACAGCAACAGCAATCTGACCACGCTGTCGAGCTGGCAGGCCTACTCGCCAATAACCACGAGTGACATCGGCCAAATCTTTATCTGAGATTTTCTTGTGCCAGAGCCGGTTGACTTTGAAAATGATCGTTGGCTCTCCAATTGGGTCGGCTGGCTGAGCCGCCAACTCCTGCATGAGCTCAGTAAGTGCAACCCCGCCCTGTTGGTGCGAACCGTGACCACCGGCAATGTTAGTTAGCTTGACTCCGGTAAGAAGAAGGGCATCGATTGCCCCTTGCTCTGCAATGAACGCTTCCTTCTCTGACTTCATGCCGATGCGAATGAAGTAGTGATCAACCTCGAGACCTTTGGCGTGAATTTCACGAATAGTGTCGAATTTGGCAGTGTGGACCTCCTTTGAATCTTTAGCGTCCTTGGCGTGTGCCAAGATTCGGTCACCCTTTCCTTTGCCAACATAAAAGACCTTTTTGCTTCGAGGGTCAACTAACGCATAAACGTAGTAGCCAAGTTGTTCACGAATTTCTTCGAGCAGCGCCTTTGGGTTCTTGGTTTTAGTTGTGTTCATTTGGGCTCCTAAGCGACGAAGTACTCGTTGTAACGACTGGCTGCGAGTGGGCCTTGTTGATCAAAAACTTCAACTACGCCTGTGTTGACTTCAATGATTTCGAGACCATCGAGCAGTAATCCAGTTGGATCAACTAGTGGCTGCCAAGTCTCTTCGGAACGCAGCCAGATTTTGTCGATGGCAAAGTAGGCCAGAAATCGAACCTGGCCTTCCTCATCGCAAAGTAGATTCAGCTCTTCGTTGCACGAGTTAAAGCCACCAATTTCGTTGTACTCATTGGCAAACCTGTTGTAGAGCACCTCTACAGGGACTGGCATTTGCAAAAAAGACCCCCAAGCGCCGTCTTGGTCACAAAAAGGTCGAACTACGTGCATATTCCCGTAAGTATCTAGAAAGTAGGCTCGCTTCAAATGCGGCGCGAGGTGAAACGCTTCTCCCTGCGCCACATGCCGCCCGTGACTCCGCTCATTGTTCAAAATCTCAATGACAGGCGACTCAAAAGGCTTGTCGCTTGGCCCAAACATCAAAGCAGGTGAAGGGATGTGCCAAACACGATCCTCTTCGTGATCGATATGGTCGACCACAAACGGCCCTCTCAGCTCCCACCCATAAAAGCCCGAATCGGCAACTTGATGAACTGTGAATGCATCGTTTGGATTAGCGCTTGGCATCTGCCCCCCCCCCCACTACAGGCAAGCAATTTGCCCGTTATCAAACACTATTAGTGCCCACCTACATTTGAGCGTCGCGAATGCGCTGCATCGTTCCTTCGAGATACTTCGGCACCATTGCGCGGTGCTCCGGATTCGTGGTTTCGAGCAGGTAGTTCAACAAGAAGATTCGGCGCTGCAGAATGAGTGCATCCATGTCGGTTTTCGAATACTCGGGTAGCTCGGCGACGCTCTGGTAGCCATCAAGGATGCTCTGCCGCTGGCCCGCTTTATCGAGGTAATACAGGGTGACTGCCAGGTCTTGCACGGGCAGCCCGATTGCGCAGTCGTCAAAGTCAAAGATCGCAGCCTCGCTGCCGTTCCACATCACGTTCCAGCCGTGAACATCTGCATGGATGATCTGAGCCGATGTTTTCTCGTAGAGAGCCGCGGTGATTGCCTCGATTCGGTCGATTTCACGAAGCAGCGTTTCTCGATCGAGTTCGGCAATTTCGGCAGAGGTAGCAATCAAGTTATTGCCACCCCAAAAAAAGTCCTTGATCGTGTGAAGTTCGGCGCCGGCTGGCAGCTGGGTTTCGCGCGAAGCCAGGTGCATGCGTGCGATGGCGGCGCCGGTTGCATGAAGCGCCTCTGGGGTTGGGTCGTCGGCGAGCTCCTCACCTTCGAGCCAGGTGAACATGACAGCCCAAAGGTCCTTGCCCAGAAGCTCGTGCCAGACGCTGACGATGTGCTCGCCGTCTGTGTTGGCAATCGGCGTAGGTACTTTCAGCCCTGCCACCTTTGATAGTTCGAGCACCCAGAAGATTTCTGCTCGAACATTGCCCTCGCTGCGCTGCGAGTTCACATTGATGCGCAGGGCGTATTTGGTGCCGTCAGTCGTGGTCACCTTGAAGGTCGAATTGAATTCGTGGTTGATCGACTCAATCACGCACTCGCCCAGCCCAAAGCTGGCAACGATGTGCTGTGCCAGAGGCTCGAGAGTGGCAACCTGCTCGGCGCTGGTCAGCTCGGCGAATGAAGTCATGGGGATAGTCAAGTGGCGCTGCGCACCATTTACAAGCACCGCAAAAAGAAAAAGACCCAAACTCGTGAGAAGTTTTGGGTCTTTCGTGCGCCCCCCGGGACTTGAACCCGGAACCCACTGATTAAGAGTCAGTTGCTCTGCCGATTGAGCTAGAGGCGCATGCTGGCTTACGCACAACAAGAGCCAAGATTAGCAGAATTCGCACCCCCAATGCCAACCGAGGCGGCGGTTAGACTCGGGCTTAGAGGCTCCGAAAGCCGAACATCCTGGAGGTAGAAATGACCGAAACCCGTCTAGAAGTTGGTGCGAAAGCCCCTGCATTCAAGATTGCAAACCAGGATGGCGAAACCGTGAGTCTGGCCGACTTGAAGGGCCAGAAGGTCATCGTGTACTTCTACCCGGCTGCCATGACTCCTGGTTGCACCAAAGAGGCCTGCGATTTCAACGATGCACTCACCCCGTTCAAGAAGGCGGGCTATGCGGTGCTCGGCATCTCGCCTGACAAGCCAGAAAAGCTGGCTAAGTTCCGCAAGGCCGAGGGCCTCAAGTTCGATTTGCTCAGCGACGAGTCGCTCAAGACGCACAAGGCTTACGGCGCATTTGGCAAAAAGGTGCTTTACGGTCGCGAGTATGAAGGCGTGCTGCGTTCGACTTTCGTGATTGACGAAAAGGGCAAGATTTCGCTCGCGCTCTACAATGTGAAGGCCACCGGTCACGTCGCTAGCCTTCGCAAACAGCTCGAGGTTTAAAGTTCGCTACTCGCGGTCGACCTTTTCGACGGTCGCTTCGATGACATCCTTGCTGAACAGCAAGTAGAGCGACGCCGCCGAGGTCACGATTAGCCAGCCGCCGAAAAAGTAACCGAGCGCATCGCCGGTGAATGAGTTCCAGGCAATCGCGATCTGAATCAGTTGCGCAAACACCGCAGCGCTTCTCGCCCAGCGCTTCGAGACCATGAGCTGACGCGTGATGAAGAAAAACATGAGCGTCGCGAGCAAGAAAATCGCACCGAGCGCAATGTAATCAGGGATGTGCGTGACAACGATTTCTGGCCGCACCTGGTAATCGGCAATCACTCCGGCAACAAAAATCGCGGTCAAAATTGCGCTCCCGATCGATTCAAAGGCGAGCAAAACTACTGCCAATTTGTGCTTTTTCGCAAGGGTAAAAAAGCGATTTTTCAAGGTCATTTTTTGCCTTTTTTGGGTATTGCTAAACGGTGTTCAGAGTGGAATTATTGCCTGAGACAAACACCAGCCTAGACGGTGGCTAAGGCCCCGAAGACCGCTGGAAGCCAGTATTTACAAGGGAATAACCGCACATGGATATGCAGTGGCTCAACGAATCTCGTTGCCGAACCGAAGACCCAGAAATCTTCTTCCCGATTGGTAACACTGGCCCTGCAATCGACCAAATTGAACAAGCAAAAAGCATCTGCCGCGACTGCTCAGTCTCGAACCAGTGCCTCGAATATGCGATCAAAGAGAACCAAGATGCAGGCGTTTGGGGCGGCATGAGTGAAGACGAGCGCAAGTCGCTAAAGCGCAAGTACGCACGAGCTCGTCGCGCTAGCTAATACTTTTCAAAAACAAACCCCGCAAGATTTTTCTCGCGGGGTTTTGTTTTATCTGAATCTAAAGCGGAATCGAAATCGATACTTTGGTGCCGCCATCGGGTGGGCTGAACCATTTGATGTTGCCGCGAAGTTCTCCCTCGATGAGCGTCTTGATGATCTGGGTGCCGAGCCCCTCACCAAGTTCTCCACCGGCAAGGCCGCGACCATTGTCACTTACAGTGATGTCGAGTTTCTTTGGCTTGCGCTCGGCATTCACGTGAACTGCGCCACTGCGGTCAGCCAGTCCGTGCTCGACTGCATTGGCGACAATCTCAGTGAGCGCTACCGCAAGTGGTGTCGCGATTTGTCCGCGCAGCTGACCGAACTTGCCATCGATGATGGTGTTGACAGTGGTGTTGTGCGCGGTAGCTACTTCGGTAGTTAGCATCAGCACCCGATCGAACACCTCGTCAAAGTTGAGTTCTTGAGCGGTGCCCTCAGAAAGCGTGTCGTGAACCAGCGCGATGGCAGAAACACGACGCATCGCCTGGTCAAGAGTCTCGCGAACTTCTTCATTCTTGCTTCGGCGTGACTGAATGCGAAGTAGCGATGCCACGGTCTGCAGGTTGTTCTTAACTCGGTGGTGAATCTCGCGGATGGTGGCATCCTTGGTGATCAGTTCCTGCTCCTGGCGACGAAGCTCGGTCACGTCGCGGCAAAGCACGATGGCGCCGCTGCGCTTCTGGCCGTGGCGGATCGGAATAGCTCGAACCGAAAGGGTCACAGTCTTCGATTCGATGTCGGTGCGCCAAGCCGCTCGACCGGTAAGCACCAGCGGCAGCGATTCGTCGACGGCACCGTCTTTGAGGCTGCGGGTCACCAACGCCGAGAGCGAGAGGCCTTCGATCTCACCGGATGCACCGAAGCGAGATAGGGCCGAGACCGCGTTCGGGCTTGCGAACACGATCTTGCCCTCTTCGTCTAGGCGAAGCATGCCGTCGTTGGCGCGCGGCGCTCCTCGGCGTGAGGCCGTCGGAGTGCCAAAGTCAGGAAACTGGCCGTGGGCGACCATTTCGAGAAGATCGTTTGCCGCCTTCACATAGTTGAGTGAAATCTTGTTGGGGGCAACCACTGAGTCGATTTGGGTGTGGCGTGACACGAATGCAATTGGCTCGCTCACTTCGGTGGTGTCGGTGGTCGAGGTCGGCCGGCGAACCGGCACTACCTCGAGGCGTGAGTTGATTGAGTCGTATGTGGTTTTCGGCGAAAAGAAGACTAGGCCGGTGCTGGCAGCGTGCTCGAGGCCGGCCACCCACTGCTCTGGAGCCTCGCTGCCTTGAATGTCGCGGTAGAGAATCGAGAGTGCCGAAGCAGGTCGCGAGTTGCCGACGGCGATGAACTTGCCTTCTGCGTTACGCACCCAGAGAACTAAGTCGGCCATCGAAAGGTCAGAGATTAGCTGCCACTCGGCCACGACCATGTGAAGCCACTCGAGCTCGGCCGCGTTTCCGCGGCCATGCTGCTTGAGCAGTTCTTTTAGGGTCGACACCTAACCGAGTTTAGCCAGCCGCCTACCAGTGGCCTCAAGTCCCAAAAGTTGCGACCGAACGAAAGCGGTAAGCGCCTGCTTGGTCGGCGAATTGCGAGGTGCCAGAGATATTGGTACTGCCAACTCGGATGCACGGGTAAACAGTTCGCCGTCTTCGCTCATGTAACCCGCCACCTGCGTGCCAGCCAATCGGCTGAGCAAAGCCTCGAGCTGACCCCGAGCCCTGGCTGGCGTCTGGCTGCGGTTGACCAAGGTGAGGAGCCGTTCTCCGTGCCCGAGTTGTTTGAGCTCTTGCACGGCCCAGACGTAGCGGGCAAGCGAGATCGGGTCATCGTTACAGATGCCGACTATGTGCGTGGCTTCGGAGAGAACCGCGTGGGTAACCCCATAGCGTTCGGCGAGCGTGCGCTGATCGACAAGCTCGCGCTCAAGCGAGGCGGCGACGTCGATGACTACAGTTTCGAATCGCTCTCGTGCGATTGCAATCAGGTTTCGCATCGGCTTAAAGCCGAGTTCTGGCCAGCGACTGACCAGATGCAGCCCGGGCAGAATCTGCAGACTGTGTTTTGGCATTTGGTAATCGAGCAGCACCGAGCCGAGCGACTGGGAATCGAGTTCTTCGCGAGCAGCAAGCCTGCAAGCCGATGCGAGCCCAACGTGATTCTCGGCGAATCCGAAAATCTGCAACTGTGAAGGTGCCACTACATCGGCATCGATCAACAGAGTTCTTGAACCTGCCTCGGCAAGATTGGTTGCGATTGCGGCGGCAACCTGCGAACGCCCGACTGAACCGGGTGCCGACCAAACCACAATCACTTTGCCTCGCACCGGTTCGCGCGCGTGGTCGCTAACTATCGGCGATGACACTTAGGTTTCCGTCGAGTGAAACAGCGGCAAGGATGTTCGGCAACGCGCTTTGCTCGACCGCCACCTCGAGCCGCACTTTGATCTCGCCCAGCGAGTTGTTGCTCGTGTCGATTGCCAGCACTTGAAGCCCGCTGGCGATCTGTCCCGCTACGACTGTTTGCTTGGAGTCGAGTGTGCTCAGTTGTTTGGGTATGAACCAAATCGAAACGAACGAACCCACATGCACATTCGCCGCGAGTGGCTGGTTTGGGATAAGTGCCAGAACTCGCGTTTGTACATCGAGGTTCGAACCAAGATCGCCTTTATTCAGCAGTTCACCCGCTCTGAGCGGGTGACCAAGTTGGGCCTGGTCGGGCACTTCGCTTAAGTAGCCGGCGGCCGGCAGGGCTAGTCGAACCTGAGCCGCGACAAAGTCGCTAGCGGTCAAGGTTTGACCTGCCGCCAGGTCACGACTGGCAACCAGCACCGTGGTGGTCTGCTGGCTACGAAGCAGCAGGTACCCAAGGGCAAGAGCAAGAGCCACAAGGATGCCCGTGAGCACGACTGCCGTCGAACGGGTTAGTCGTGGGACCCTCACGGCAGCTGCTCCGCTAGCTGCCAGTCGGGCAGGTCGAGAATTCGCACCAGACCGACCGAGTCGAGGCTGATCATGCGCGGCTTGTTAGCCAAGGCGATAAGCCAGTGTGCCTGAACCGCCGCGATTGTCTCGACCCGGTCGTCGAGTTGCAGACGAACCGGCAGGTCGAGCTCGCTAACGAATCTCGCCAAGTCAATGTCGCGAATGCGCATAGCAGGCAGCGTTTCATCCGTGTCTCTATCGAACGGAGTTGTGGATTGCCACTCAACAATTTGCCTCTGTGGAATGCACCACCATTGCCCACTCGACTCTTCGATGCCGGCGACAAAGTCGTGGCCCAGAACAGTCGCGACGAGAGAAACGCTCGGATGAGTCTGCGTTCGTATTGAGATGCGCCGCGTTTGGCTCGCCGTCTCGGCTAACGCGTGCACCGATTCTTGTAATTCATTTCGGATCATTGGCCGATTATTCGACAGTTTTCAAAAGCGCGAGAAAGTTATCCACAATTTTGCGCGACCTATTTACCCACGGATGCTCGAACAATATGTTCAGTCAATAGGCAGTTTGTAAATGGGGGAAAGTTACAAATGACAAAACAGGTCTTGCGCAGCGTCGCGCAAAAAACAGTTGCAGTTAGCCCGAACGGTCCAAAGCGAGAGTCGGCAACCAACTCTCGCAACACTCACCCGTCGCGTCGTTTGCGCGTGGTGCGCAATCCGCTCGACGAGATGGAGTTCTTGGCTGAAGAGAAGAACTCGACCGTCGAGCTAGAAGCGCCAGAAAGCTTATTGCGCATGCTCGCGCCGGCCGTGATCGAGGTGATTGCCGGTGTGCGCAACATCAACCAACTCGGAGCGATTCTCAGTGAGGATGTATTCACTCGCCTGCGCGATCGTTCGGTGCTTATGGCCCAAGTGCGGGCTCGCAACGGTGAGGGTGACTCAGCGCCTCAGCTGACGGTTGGCGATGTTCGGGTCGAGCATCTGCGTGACGGCGTGGTCGAGTCGGTGGTTTTGGTTCAGTCGCCAAACCGCACGCGTGCCGTGACGATTCGCCTTGAAGGAATCAACCGTCGCTGGCGAGCCCAGGCAGTGTCAGTGATCTAGCGGCTAGCTTCTAAAGAACGACGAACCAGGCTTGTTGTCGCCCTTGTCGTTCTTCTTAGCTGGAGCGTCGCTCGAACCCTCGTGAATCTCGGCCTGGCCATCCTCGTTTGGCGACGAGTAGGTCAACTGCGCCTGCGGCGCCTGAACCGGCTCTGCAGCCTGAACCTGAACCTCGAGGTTGAACAAGAAGCCGATCGACTCCTCCTTGATGCCACCCATCATCTGCTGGAACATGCCGAATCCCTCACGCTGGTACTCAACCAGAGGGTCGCGCTGTGCCATCGCACGAAGGCCGATGCCTTCCTTGAGGTAGTCCATCTCGTAGAGGTGGTCGCGCCACTTGCGGTCGATGACCGAAAGCACCACGCGTCGTTCGAGCTCGCGCATTGCTGCCTCACCGATCTGCTCGGTGCGCTTGGCATAAGCCAGACGGGCATCAGAAACCAACTCGGTGACCAGCCATGAGCGAGTCAACTTGTTGCGATTACCGGCCTCGGCCAAAACTTCTGCGATCTCGAGACCAACCGGATAGATGGTCTTTAGGTCAGACCAGAGCGCCTCGAAGTCCCAGTCTTTGCCGCTGCCCTCAACGATGTGCTGCGAAACGACATCGTTAATGACGTCGCCCAAGAAGGTGTCGACGCGTGACTGAATGTCATCGCCCTCAAGGATGTGGCGACGGTCGTTGTAAATCGCATCGCGCTGGCGCGACATTACGTCGTCGTACTTTAAAACGTTCTTGCGAATCTCGGCGTTTCGGCCTTCGACCTGTGACTGAGCCGACTGAATCGCGCGGCTAACCATCTTCGATTCGATCGCGGTCTCGTCAGGAACACCCGGACGGTTCATGAGGGCCGCAGCGGCACCCGAGTTGAACAGACGCATCAGGTCGTCGGTTAGCGAAAGGTAGAAACGCGATTCACCAGGGTCACCCTGACGTCCCGAACGACCGCGAAGCTGGTTGTCGATGCGTCGCGACTCGTGACGTTCGGTACCGAGCACGTAGAGACCGCCAACGGCGATGACCTTCTCGGCCTCGATTGCAACGTTCGCCTTGATGCTCTCGAACTCGGTAGCCCAGGCTGCCTCGTACTCTTCTGGCTGCTCGTCGGCGTGAAGGCCGCGCTTGTTGAGCGACTCAACGGCCAAGAACTCGCTGTTACCACCGAGCATGATGTCGGTACCGCGACCGGCCATGTTGGTTGCAACGGTGACGGCACCGAGACGACCAGCCTGAGCCACGATGGCTGCTTCGCGAGCGTGGTTCTTGGCGTTCAAAACTTCGTGACGCACTCCGCGCTTGGCGAGAAGCTTCGAAAGGTACTCGCTCTTCTCGACCGAGGTGGTACCGACCAAAACCGGCTGACCCTTGTCGTGACGGGCAGCGATGTCTTCGACCACCATGGCGAACTTGATTTCTTCGTTCTTGTAGATCAGGTCTGGCTGGTCGATGCGAACCATTGGGCGGTTGGTCGGAATTGGCACAACGCCTAGCTTGTAGGTGCTCATGAACTCGGCCGCTTCGGTCTCTGCGGTACCGGTCATGCCCGAAAGCTTGCTGTAGAGCCTGAAGTAGTTCTGCAGGGTGATGGTTGCAAGCGTCTGGTTCTCGGCCTTAATCTCGACGCCTTCTTTGGCTTCGATGGCCTGGTGAACGCCCTCGTTGTAGCGACGACCAGGAAGGATGCGGCCGGTGTGCTCATCGACGATCAGAACTTCGCCGTTCATGACTACGTAATCCTTGTCGCGCTTGAAAAGTGCGCGCGCACGAATTGCGTTGTTCAAGAACGAAATCAGCGGAGTGTTTGCCGACTCGTAAAGATTGTTGATGCCTAGGTAGTCCTCGACCTTGGCAATGCCCGACTCGAGTATTCCGACAGTGCGCTTCTTCTCGTCGACTTCGTAGTCGATAACTGGCTGCAACTTCTCTGCGATGCTGGCGAATTCGCCGAACCAGCGGTTGGCCTCGCCGGCAGCAGGGCCAGAGATGATCAACGGAGTACGAGCCTCGTCGATAAGAATCGAGTCAACCTCGTCGACGACAGCAAAGAAGTGCCCGCGCTGAACCAAGTCGGCTTTCTGCCAAGCCATGTTGTCGCGCAGGTAGTCGAAACCAAACTCGTTGTTGGTTCCATAAGTGATGTCGCACAGGTACTGCTCACGACGCTCGGCTGGCTCCTGGCCACCGAGAATGCAACCAGTGGTCATGCCGAGAGCGCGGAAAACGCGACCCATCAGCTCTGACTGGTAGCCCGCCAAAAAGTCGTTGGTGGTAACAACGTGAACACCGCGACCAGGGATGGCGTTGAGGTAAGCAGCGGTAGTGGCAACCAAGGTCTTACCTTCACCGGTCTTCATCTCTGCGATGTTGCCAAGGTGAAGTGCGGCTCCACCCATGATCTGAACGTCGAAGTGGCGCATGCCTAGGGTGCGCTTGGCAGCCTCACGAACGGCGGCGAATGCTTCTGGCAGCAGGTCGTCAAGTGATTCACCGGCGGCGTAACGCTCGCGTAGAACGGTGGTCTCCTGCTTCAGTTCGTCGTCGCTGATTGACGAGAACGAGTCTTCGAGGGCGTTTACGGCTTTGGCGTAGTTGCGCAGTTTGGCAAGCAGTCGGCCTTCGCCGGCGCGCAAAACTTTGTCGATGATATTGGCCAAGATTGCTCCTCAAATGGGTCAGGCTCAAGTCTAAACGAGGCCATCTGGCCACGATAAGCCCCTGCCCAGCCCGCTCTCAGGCAGCGCCAAGCCGTTATTCGAGGGTGATTACTCCGTAGTTCCAGCCCTTGCGGCGATAGACCACCGACGGCTTGTCGGTCGCCGAATCGTGGAACAGGTAGAAGTCGTGGCCGACCAGCTCCATTCGGTACAGGGCGTCGTCGACGGTCATCGGTTCATCCTTGAATGCCTTGTGTCGAATCACGACCGGGCTCTCTCCTAGATCTTGTGCCGAATCGCTGGCTTCGCTTTCGAGGTGGGTGGCGCCGGCCAGCACATCGGAGTCGACGGGAGTTACATCGAGTGCGGCAAAGTCAGTTGCAGTCAATTCGCTGGTGCCAGGCGAGCCGTGACGGCCGTGGTGCACTTTGCGCTTGTCGGCAGCTCGACGAAGTCGCTCGGTGAGCTTTTGAAAAGCAATGTCGAAAGCTGCAAACTTGTCTGCGGCATTCGCCTCGGCGCGAACCCAGTGTCCGCCGTGGTGCACGGTGAGTTCGACCTGGTCTTCTGGGCCAGAGTTTCGCGAGTGGTCGTGGCGGGTCACTTTGATCAAGAGCTCTGGTGCTTTGTGAGCAAATTGCTCAACTTTGTGTGCGCGCTCGGCTACGTATTCTTTGAAGCGTTCCGAGACAGTCAGGTTGCGGGCCGAAATTGAAATTTCCATGGTGACCTCCTACTAGGTTCACCTCGCCAATGAGGCGATACCTGTGCAATCAAGTTAGACCTTTTTCGGGAGTTGTGTTGACGTTTTTCAGAGAACTTTCTGCAACGGTGCAAAACCCGACCACGGATGCGCCCGCCGAAGTTGCCGCTCGGGCCAATTCACCTAGCGTGGCACCGGTCGTGACGATGTCGTCGACCAGCCACACTCGCTTGCCGGCGAGCCCGGTCGGAAGCGTGATCGCTCCGCTCAGGTTGGCGAGGCGCTCGGCTTGCGAGAGTTTGGCTTGGTCGCGCGTGGCGCGTGCCAGAGCCGCTCGGGCAACCGGTAGCCCCCAACGCCTGCCTAGCACTCGAGCCAGCTCGAGCGCCGGCACATAGCCGCGCCGTCTGGTGGCCGCAGCCGAAGACGGGGCTGCAAGGAGTATTTGCGGGCTTCGCGTGGTGGCACCGCCCGCCTGTGCATCTGGCGCCGCGGCTTCGGCCAAGCGCTCGGCCAGCACCCGCCCGACGGCCAGCACACCCAAGTCTTTAAAGGCGACCAGCAGCGCGGCGGAGTCTTGGTTCCACTCGAGTATCGAACATCCGTGTAATGAGCCGAAGCCATCTATCTGGCGAACGACATTTATGCGTCGAATGCCAAGCGAGGCAAGACATGATTCGCAGAGCGGCTGTGGCGGTCGACGACAAAGTGTGCAGTTACTAGGCAGAAATAAGTCGACGAGTTTCAAGTGCTGATTTTCGCAATTGCTAAACGCGAGACAAGAGCACAGCGCGAAGTTGTGAGCAACTCGCCTAGAAGTGCAGCTGTGAGATGCCCTCTTGCAACTTGATCCAGTTGAATCCGCGAAGTTGCCAGACCTGACCCGTGATGTCGATTGCCCAGCGGGTTGCCGCCGATGCCGAAGCTACCAATTCGCGTGCGTTAGTCAGCGAAGGAAGCACCTCGAACTCGCCGCCGACAGTGACAAGCGTTGGCGTGGTAACTCCGCCTTCGATCTGAGTCACGATTGAGAGAGTGTTCTCGCCCGCCCAGTTGATGCCTGAACCAACTAACGGCGCGGTCTTGATTTCGACCGGAGCACTAAGCCCAATTGGCTTGCCCTGATAGTCACGGATGATCGTGGCGAGCATCAAGTGAGTGGCGCCGGCACGGCGAAGAACGATTGCGATGCGTGAGCCCTCTCGAGATATTGCAAAGGCTTCGTGCTCAGAACCGCTGAGCCAACTGCTGAAACTCATGACCTGCTTGCCGTTCTCACCAAAGGCGCTGAGCGAAGCGTTGGTTCCGCTGCCGAGAGTGAAAACATAGCCTTGCGGGTCAATGGCCGGGCGTAGCAGACCGGCCCGCGTATCGATTGAGGTTGCGCGCTGGCTGGTGCCATAGTTCTTGATTACCGCCACCCCGCCAAGGGTAAGCACGGCGACCATGGTGTTTTGGTTGTTCACTGCAAAGTCGGTGATGACCAGCTTCTTCGTGGCCTCAGATACCTTGGTCAACGGATTCGGGCCTGACAGCGGGCCGATTCCGGTCTGGCTGTAGAGGTACGGTATGGAGTTCGAATTGAGTGCAAGGCGGTACGGCAACTCAGAGATCTGCTGCGGAACGTGTTCGATACGAATCACGGCCGAGTAGATACCCGAGACCTGGGTAAGCGTCGAAGTTACTTGGGCCAACATGTGCTGCAGCTGATCAGCGGTCGCCTTGGTCGTGGTCGAGTTTAGATCGACCACGGCAGTTCCGTTACTGACTAGAACCGAATCGAGTGCGAGCTTGGTGCCATTCGGGAAGGTCGAGAATGCAGCTTTCGACAACCAAGGGCTAGGACCAGCAAGCAACGCACTTATCAAACGCGTGCTAGTCGACTGGCGGTTAGGGAACCAACGCAAATCAGGAACCAGATAGCGATTCTGTCGATCATAGAAATAAAGGTTGTAGCTCTTGAACAGAACTTCGAAAACTGGGCGAACCAAAATCGTCACGTTTGGTGCTTGGGCAATTCGCCACTGACCATCCTCTTGCGCGAACGAGTAGTCGAACGTCTCTGACTTTGGTCTCGAGAGTCGCTTGTAGCGACCGAGCGAATCGAGTTCGGCCCCATAGGTAACTCGAACTCGTGCTTGGTTTGTACCGAAATAATCAATCGTCGGACGCGCGGTTTCGATCAGCAATCGTTCGTTCGGGTTCCATGATCCTGAAAGCTGACCAACCAAGAATTGCCGCGCAACTTCGTAGTCGTTTTGCGGCCCAGTCAGCGCGTTCAAGAAACCGTTGAGAATCTCGTTCTGGCCATCGCCATCAACCGGAGGGTTGGGCAGGTAGTAGGTGTAGTCGGTGGTCAAGCTCGACTCAATGTCGGTACCGGTTTGCACCATCGAGTCACTCGGAATCTGAGCGCATCCGGTCAAAAGCAGAATGCCGATAGTCACCAAACCAAGGATGCGATTACGCATGGTCGCCACCCTTCGCCTTCGGCGGCAGCGGTAGCGGCGACTGGCTGAAAACCGAGCCCTGATAGCGCGGCAGAGTCAGTCGGAAGCTCGCGCCTTCACCAGGCTTGGCCCAGACCTGCAACCAGCCGTTGTGCAGCGTGGCATCGGCTTGGGCGATTGACAGGCCGAGACCGGTGCCGCCGATGGTGCGCTTGCGCGACGGGTCGGCGCGCCAGAAACGCGAGAACACCTTGTCGAGCTGATCACGGCTCATGCCGACACCCTGATCGGTCACGCTCACTGCCACTGCGTTCTTCGATTCGCCAATCTGCACGCGAATCGGCTTGCCCTCGCCGTGCTCGGCGGCGTTGGCTAGAAGGTTGCGAAGCAGTCGTTCGATGCGCCCCTGGTCGAACTCGGCTTCAACCATGTTTTTGTCGCTCTCGAGCACAATCTGACTTCCGCGCTTTTTAGCAATCGACTCGACCGAAGAGATTGCCTGCCGCACAGTATCGACCAGATTCTGTCGCTCAAAGCGACCATGGATGCTACCGGCGTCGTAGCGCGAAATCTCAAGCAAGTCTTCGAGCAGACGCTCAAAGCGTTGCATCTGAGAGTGCATTGCCTCGGTGCTTTTCTGTAGCGGCTCGACCATTTGGTTGCGGTTTTCATAGAGCAACTCTTCGGCCATCATCATTGTGGTCAGCGGAGTGCGCAACTCGTGGCTCACGTCGGCGACGAACTGCTGCTGCATCTTCGAAACGCTTCGATAATCTTCGATCTGCTTTTGCAGCGACATCGTCATTTTGTTGAACGAACGCGCGAGCTGCGCCAAAACGTCTTCGCCCTTTTCGGTTAGGCGCTCATCGAGCTCACCGCGCTCGATGCGCTCGGCAACCTGTGCCGCTTGGCGAATCGGACCGGTGATGCGCGAGGACACAAACCAACTCACCAGACCAATGATGAACAGCAGAATCAATCCACCGATGACGAGGGTGCCCTGAACCAAGTCAAGGGTCTGCTGCTCGCGATTCAGGTCGTAAACCAAGAACAGGTTGTATGCACCGGCGAGTGGAATGTCGATCTGCGCGCCAACGACGAGCCCCGGATGCTTGTCTGAGTTCACGCTCAACGAAACCGACTGGTAGACCAGCTTGCTGCCGGCCTTGTTAAGGCGCTCGCGCAGGCTCTGTGAGATGACCGTGGTGTCCAGGTTGGCCGAAATCGGGCTTTGCAGCAGCTGGGCCTGCTGAGAATTTGGCGAGCGCAGCAGCGCAACCCAGCGGGTCTGGTCTTGAGTGGTGGTCTCGAGCTTCGGAACGACCGAGTTCATCAGGGTTTGCAGGGCTACATCGTCGGTGGCACTCGAGGCCGAGAAGGTGTTCTGTACCTCTACTACGGCGCGTTCAGACTCCTGAAGCACCTGCTGCACGCGGGTTTGGTAGAGGCCGTTGCCGATGCCGAACGAGAGAAAACCTCCGAGCACAATGAGTGCGAAGGTCGAAAGGGCAAGTGTCGAAAAGACGGCTCGAGCCTGAAGTGAGCGACGAAGCAGCAGAACAAACTGCTTTAACAGTCGCGACAGGCTCATTGAAAAGAACGCTTAGAAAGCGCCGGCCTTGTAACCGCGACCGCGAACGGTGGTGACGACCTGTGGGTCATCAGGGTTCTCTTCGATCTTGGCGCGCAGACGCTGAATGTGCACGTTGACCAAACGAGTGTCGACCTTCGACTTCATGTCGGAAACATCTGGCAGGTTCTTGTGCTTCCAAACTTCGCGCAGCAACTCTTCGCGCGTGAAGGTGTGTTCCGGAGTCTCGGCGATGGTCAACAGCAAGTTGAACTCGAGCGGAGTTAGCAAAACTTTTTCGCCGTGACGACGAACCTCGTATGCAGAGACGTCAATCTCGACCGGGCCGATGGTGATGCGCGAGGTGTCTTTGCGAACGATGCGAGTCATCGCAGCGCCAACACGCGAAACCAACTCGCGACCGCGGTAAGGCTTCTTGATGTAGTCGACCGCGCCAAGCTCCCAGGCGCGACCAATCTCGTCGTCATCGGTCTTGGCGGTTGCCATGATCACCGGGGTGTTTGGTGACTGAGCCAAAATCAACGGCAGGATGTCGATGCCGTCCATTCCCGGAAGCATCCAGTCGAGAACCACTACGTCTGGCTTGTGCTGGTTGAAGACTTCAAGCGCGTCAGAGCCAACTGCGCAACGAATTACGCGGTGACCTTCGTTGCCAAGCCAAAGCTCTGCCATGTCGAGCATGTCGGGTTCGTCTTCGACGACCAAAACTTTCCAGCTCACTAATTGACTCCTAGTAGCGGTAGTGCTCAGGCTTGAACGGTCCGTCTGGAGAGACACCGATGTAGGCCGCTTGTTCTGCAGTTAACTTTGTCAATTCAACCCCCAAAGCCGCAAGGTGCAGTCTGGCAACCTTTTCGTCGAGGTGCTTTGGCAGAACGTAGACACCGAGCGGGTACTGCTGGGTTTTGCTGAACAGCTCGATCTGAGCCAACACCTGGTTGCTGAACGAGTTGCTCATTACAAAGCTTGGGTGCCCGGTGGCGTTGCCCAGGTTCATCAGGCGGCCCTCGCTGAGCACCAGAATCGAGCGGCCGTTTGGTAGGCGCCATTCGTGCACCTGCGGCTTGATCTCAATGCGCTCGGCACCGGCAATCTTGCTCAGGCCAGCCATGTCGATCTCGTTGTCGAAGTGACCAACGTTGGCGACGATGGCCTGGTGCTTCATGCCGAGCATGTGCTCGGTGGTAATGATGGCACTGTTGCCGGTGGCGGTAACAAAGATGTCGACCTGGTCGAGCACGCTCTCGATTGTGCTGACTTGGTAACCGTCCATTGCTGCCTGCAATGCACAGATCGGGTCGATCTCGGTGACGATCACGCGAGCGCCTTGACCGCGAAGTGCCTCGGCCGACCCCTTACCGACATCGCCGTAGCCGCAAACCAGAGCGACCTTTCCGCCGATGAGCACATCGGTCGCGCGGTTGATGCCGTCTGGCAGTGAGTGACGAATTCCGTACTTGTTGTCGAACTTCGACTTGGTCACCGAGTCGTTCACGTTGATAGCGGTGAATAGCAGCCCGCCCTTGGCGTGCAATTCATATAGGCGGTGAACTCCGGTGGTGGTTTCTTCAGTCACACCAATGATCGACTTTGCCATTTCGGTGTAGCGACCGGGATGCTCGGCAACCGACTTGCGAAGCAACTTAAGAATCTCGGTCCACTCTTCGCTGTCGCTCGACTGCGATGCAGGTACAGCTCCCGCAAGTTCGTACTCGCGACCCTTGTGAACCAAGAGGGTTGCATCTCCGCCATCGTCGAGGATCATGTTTGGACCAACGTGGCCCGATGCGCTCCAATCGAGGATTCGCTCGGTGCACCACCAGTACTCCTCGAGGGTCTCGCCTTTCCAGGCAAAGACAGGAACACCGGCTGGGTTCGCGACCGTACCGGTCGGGCCGACCGCGATTGCCGCGGCAGCTTCATCCTGGGTTGAAAAGATGTTGCAAGATGCCCAACGAACCTCGGCGCCGAGGGCAACCAAGGTCTCGATCAGCACGGCGGTCTGAACGGTCATGTGCAGCGAGCCGGCAATGCGGGCACCCTTGAGCGGCTGCGAGGCCGAGAACTCGGCGCGCAGAGCCATTAGGCCCGGCATTTCGTGCTCGGCTAGGCGAATCTGGTGACGGCCGGCTTCGGCCAGTTCAAGGTCTTTTACGCGAAAGTCGAGCGAAGTCATTCGACAAGTTTAAGCGCGAATCAGGGCAAGTAATTCGTCGCGAACAGCCTGCATCGTCTGGGCGTTGGCCGCTTCGACATTCAGGCGCAGTAGCGGCTCGGTGTTCGAGGCGCGAACGTTCGCCCACCACCAGTTGCTCTGTGGCTTCGAGTAAAGGGTGATGCCGTCGAAACGCTCGGTGCTGGCACGGTCGGCGAATGCGTCGATTACTCGAGCCTGAGCCGCAGCAACATCGGCGACGGTCGAGTTGATTTCGCCAGACAAGAAATAAGGGTTGTACTGACGAGCGAACTCGCTGAGCGGAGCCTGCTGGTGCCCGAACTCGGCGAGCACGTGCATAGCTGCGAGCATGCCATTGTCTGCACCCCAGAAGTCTCTGAAGTAATAGTGCGCACTGTGCTCGCCACCGAAAATTGCGCCGGTTCGAGCCATCTCATCCTTGATCAGTGAGTGACCAACCTTGGTGCGTACAGCAGTCGCGCCATCGGTTTCGATGACTTCGCGAACCACGTTCGAAGTGAGCAAGTTGTGAAGCACGGTGATTGAAGCGCCAGGATGCTCGCGGCGCTCACGCGCGATTTCGCGCCTAGCGACAATCGCTGCAACGGCACTCGGAGTCACTGCATCGCCGTTCTCGTCGATCACGAAGCAACGGTCGGCATCGCCGTCGAAAGCCAGTCCGATGTCTGCCTTGTGATCGCGAACCGCCTGCTGCAGATCGACCAGGTTCTTCGGGTCGAGCGGGTTGGCCTCGTGGTTCGGGAAGGTTCCGTCAAGCTCAAAGTAGAGCGGCACAATTTCGAGCGGAAGGTGGGCAAGGTCGGCAGCGGTACCGAGCACCGCAGGCACGGTCAGACCACCCATGCCGTTACCCGCATCGACGACGACCTTGAGCGGGCGAATCGCGCTCAGGTCAACCAGTTTGCGAAGATAGGCGGCGTACTCACCAAGGATGTGAACCTCGCGGTAGCTGCCCTTCTGCGGTGCCGGCTCGATGCCGTTCTCAAGGTAGATCTCGGCACGGTCGCGAATGGCACCGAGACCGGTGTCGATCGAAATGCCGCGCGCACCGGCGCGCGAAAACTTGATGCCGTTGTAGGTGGCCGGGTTGTGCGACGCGGTGAACATGGCGGCCGGCGCATTGAAGTGCCCCGAAGCAAAGTACGACTCGTCGGTCGAGCACAGGCCAATCGAAACTACGTTCGCGCCGCGTGCCTGAGCACCTTCGGCAAAAGCATCGGCGAATTCTGGAGATGAATCACGCATGTCGTGACCCACGATCACATCGCCTCCGGCCGCCCCGACCTCGTCGACGAACGCTGCTGCAAGGGCGCGAACCATGTCTTCGGTTAGCTGAGTGCCAACCAAGCCTCGAACGTCGTAGCTCTTAACAACATCTCTTAGTGGCATGGTCTTGCTTTCTGTTGGTCGAAGCGTTGGCACGGCTCCGTGGCGAATTAGCTGCCAGCCCATCGGCACGGTTAGGCGCTTGGCGTGGTCTTCGCAAAGGTCGTACGCATGAGGCTCGTGAATCGGTGTCAGCGGCCCGATGACCGCCGTGCGGTCCTCATGAGAGTAGGTCAAAGTGGCAACCGCGGTTTGATTGCAGGTCACCTTTGAGCATGGCCGTTGAATCACTGGTCAAGAATACAATGACCGAATGAGCAAGCCCCGAGGCAGTTTTCGCGACCGGCACGGTCGAGGTCTGCGCCGCCCGTTGCTTGCCGGCAAGTTTCGTTTTGGGGCCGCCGTCACTAAAGACTTCAACGATGAAGTGGAGCGCTCAGTCGGTTACCTCAAGTACCACTTTCCTAAGCGCTTCGAACACCTGCAGTTCAAGGTGCTCGACCACGGCCCGATTCGTTCAGACGGCGAGGTTATGCGCTGGGCCTGCGACATCGAGGCCTTTGGCATCGTGATCTTTCGCCTACCGCTCGAGCGCCTCGGTCACAGCAAGCGGCCAGATGCCGAACACGAACGCCTGCACATTGAGTACGCGGTTTTCGAGGCCGCGGCGGCCCTCATCGATGTCGATGTGATGTGGCTGTTCGAAACTTCAGAGCGCGACGCTGACTAGGAGTGCACAGGGCCGCATGGCTCTAGCGAACTAGAACAGTGAGCTGGTTCGAGCTGTTCTGGTAGCTGACCAAAGGCATGGCCGCCACCCCGCCGTTGACATCGGTAATTAACGTTGCAGCGAACGCAGCGCTGCCCGCCGAAATCTTGAGGTTGCCACCAGCTGGCGCAAGCAACACAACCGTCGAGTTAGGTGCCACGTGAACAGCTGTGGCACCAACCGAAATGTCGATTGCGGTTTTACCTGGGTTAGCAATTGCGAGTTTCGAGATGCCAGCCTTTGGAACCGAGATCAACTGGTCAGCACTCAGTGGACTAACCGCAGGTAACCAAGCAAAGTCGGTGTTCGGAGTTTTTGCCTTGTCGGTGCGCGGCAAACGAATCGCTGCCGCGACTGGAGCATCGGCTTGAACGAATGCAACATAATCACCGTCGGCTAGTCCGGCCAAATCAAAATCGGCAGCACTGTTTGGCAAAACGGTGTCGCTAATTACGGTGCCGAAAGTTTTAGCATCGGCACCGAAAATCTGCGCTGTGAACTTGACCGACTGCGTGCTCGGGTTAAAGATGCGAAGCGAGGGAACGAGATCGAAGTAGTCGGCGTTGGCGTTCTTGAGCGCTACGCCATCCTTGCTGCCTCGAATTAGCAAACCAGGGATGCTCAACTGCTTGTTGAACTCGGCAACCGGAGCCACCCAATCTGCTCCGGCGTATTGCAAACCGCGAAGTGTGCGCTGTTGCATCCAGGCGGCGATGGCACTGCCGAAGCTGCGCAGGTGAATGGCGAGCGATTTGGTCTCGGGCAAGATCGATGCGAGCGGCACAACCTGCGAACCGTGTGCCGGCACCGAGATGCCGCTCGAGGTCGACTTGGCGCCTCCCAGACCGAAGGCTTCGAGGCTGACGGTCGCGGTGACCGAGCTCGGGTTGCTTAGCAGCACGAGGGTCTCGCGACCGGTCGAGGTGTCACCACCGACCAGCCAGAGGTCGGTACTTGGAGCCTGACACGAGGCACCGAGCAGGCCGTTGAGGCGCGAATTGGCGGCGTTTTGCAACTGGGTAGCGGTCAAGCCGGTGCTGCCCTGCTGCTGGCTGGTGACCTGCACCGATGCGCTATTAGAGGCCGCGAAGCCGAGGCTGGCAGGGCCGGTGGTGTCGGCGACTGAAGTCGAACCGTCAACCGAAAGTGATTGCACCGAGTACGAACCCGCGGCATAGCCACCGACCGATGCGCGACCAAGTCGAGTGAAACTTCCAACTGTGGTGCCGTTGGTGCCACCGGAAAGAATGGCGCCACCTGGGCAAACCAGTTGCAAGTCGGCGGCCGAAACCGAAACCGATTGACCGGTCGGAGCCGACCCCGATTCGAGCGCGAACTTTGGGCTGAACCAAACGAGGGTGCCAAGTAGTGCAACAAAACCGACCAGCGCAGCGATGCGTTTAATCATTCGACTCACCCGCATCCATGAATATTTCTGATTCGACAGCAATGCGCTTGCGACCAGAGGTTGGAATTGCGAGCAATACGAAACCGAACAGCACAGCAACCTGAATCAACTTGGTGATTGACCAAAGATCGGTCTGGGTAATCGCTTTGGTGTTCATGGTCGCGCTGGTGACGCGCCAAACTTTTCCGTACTCGGTTAGACCTGCCGCCTCTAGCGATGCAACCTGGTCGAGCGATGCACTGATTGCGGTGGCTGCCACACTTGTCGGGTCGGTAACCAAAACGTATTGAATCTTGGTCTCGGTGAGCAGCTGCTGCGCCGATGACTGATTCGCCGAAATCAAATCGGCGGCCAGCTCGGCAACCTTTTTGTACTCGGTCGAGTTGCTCTCGATGGATGCGAGCGCGTAACGGTAGGCCACGCTCAAGTCTTCGAGCTGAACACCATTGGCCGAAATCCACTGTGCCGAGTAGCCGCCATCAGTTGCGCTAAGCACCAAGACGCGTGCATCGGATCCGGCGCGAGCCTGGGCGTCGATCAGGGCAGGCATAACGCGAGCACCCGACCAATGCGCGAGTGTCGGGGTAAGAATGCCGAGTGCTGCGGTTGGCAAAATCGCCCCGAGCACAGTCAGTGCACCGAAAAGTTTGAGCGTCGATCGAGGCAGCGTGGCATCGAGCCAGGTGGCCAACGCAAGGCTCAATGCAAGACCCCAGATGCCGAGCAGCGCGGTCGGGTCGCCATTGACGAACGGCTTCGCGGCAGGGCCAACACCGGTAGCCACGAACTGGATGTTCGCGAACATCCATGCCGCTAGCAAAGCCAGCAC
This sequence comes from Actinomycetota bacterium, assembly GCA_039795455.1. Classification (GTDB taxonomy): domain Bacteria; phylum Actinomycetota; class Actinomycetes; order Actinomycetales; family Microbacteriaceae; genus Rhodoluna. The sequence goes on along the minus strand of JBDKLV010000035.1, from coordinate 42,656 downwards.
ACCAAAGCCCAGTAGCCCCACTACTCGGCCAGAGGCTCGCGAGAGCACGCCGAGCAGGGCCAAGACGACGAGCCCCGCGCCAAAAAAGCCGCTGAACCAAATGCCGAAACCGGTCGCCGGCAAGCCGACCAGGTAGCTCGCGAAGCTGCTGACGTCGGTCGCCAGTGGCACACCTGGGGTGGCAAAGACTGCCAGCGGGTGAGCCAGCCCGACCACCAGGTAAAAAACAAATGGAGCAAAGATTGCGGCTAACGGCAGTCCGGTCCAGATCAGGTAGCCGAAGCGACGTGGGCGAAGTAGCAGCACCACGATCAGCACAATCAAAATCAATCCGATGGTGTTGGGGGCCGCAGAAGCAACCGCCGCGATTGTCAAACCACTCAGGGCAACCCAGGTCCAGGTTTGGGCTTTAGTGCGAACCGAGATTTCAGTGCCGAGCAGAGCCACTCGAGCAATCGAGAACACGATGAAAGGTGCCAGCGCGATTGCAACGAGAGCTCCGATGCGCAGTTCACTCTGCGCGAGAGTGAGCGCCGGCCAAAGTGCATAGCTTGCGGAAGCAAGATTGCGAATCCAACTGCGACGAGTGAAAACCGAAACGGCTTTGAATGCCGTGATAAATGAGATTGCCTTGGCAGCGAATACAAGAATTGCGAGAGCAAGACTCGGCGACCAAAAGGTCAGACCACCGATTGCGGTGAGTGCCCAGTTGAACGGATCGGCAGGAGCAAAGAATCCGTTAGCAATCGGATGCCAACTTGCACCCGCGCGCGCGAACAGCTCAAGCCAACTTTGCGAGAGCGGCAGTGCTCCACCACCGGCAACCGCTTCGCCACTTGGCCAGAATGAGTAGCTCAACGCGAGCAGCACAAAGACGAACCACAGTCCACCCGCTGCGATAAGCCCCTTCGACTGTGCACTGCTGTTGAGCAAAAGTTGCGCGGTGTTGGTCGACACCTCACCATCGCGATCGGCCAGCTGCGCGTGAGCCTCGAGGCGAGCCTCGATTTCGTCGGCCTCAAGATCGCGTCGACGGTCATCGCGAACCTGCTGACGAGTTGCATAAAGCGCACGGATGGCCGCCCGACCAGAGCGACTAACGCTGCGGCGTGAGCGCAGGCGTGCAAACAGAGTGAACCAGCCCCAAAGGCCGGCGACGAATTCACCCCAGAGTCGGTCGGGTCGTTTGTTGAACAGGCGCCAGACCAGTCGCACAAAGGTAATCAGAGGCAGACCGAACCAGTAGGCAAGAGCAAAGCCGAGCGGCAGGTAAGACAGCTGCAGTTGAATCTCTGCCTTACGCAGAGCGGTCTTTGGCCCAGTGAGTGAACGCAGCGCGTGAGCCACCTTGGCCTGCGGGGCCACCACCACGCGGTAGCCGGCCAGACGAGCGCGCATCGAAAAGTCAAAGTCGGCAGCCAGTTCTGGCATGCGCTCGTCGAAGCCGTCGAGTTGCACGTAGAGGTCGCGGCGCACCAACGTGCCGCCGGTGCCAACCGCGAGCACGTCGCTCGCATCGTCGTGCTGTGACTGATCGAGTTCGCCGGTGACCAAGGTGAATAGGTTGCCGCGAGTGGTCAGCGTCAAACCCATCTGCTTGATGACTCGATGGTTTTGGTAGTCGACCTGCTTGGCACCAATGACCGCCGCCGATGGCGAACGCTCGGCAACCGCGAGCAACTGCTTCAGTGCGCCCGGTAGCGGTGCGCAGTCGTCGTGCAGCAACCACATCCAGGTTGATGATTCATCAACCTCGGCAGCCGCGAGCGCGATGGCCTTTGAGTAATCGGCTGCAGGTGCAGAAATGTATTTTGTCGCACCTACCGAGTCGCGATCTGGTGCGACCGAGGTGTCTACAACGATGAGTTCATCGATTGGCTGATTTGCAATCGAACTCAGCGCAGAAGCAAGAAAGTCCTTCGAATCACCAATCACCAGGATTGCTGAAACGAAGGACTTCATGATGCGGCTTTCGCCTAAAAACTAAGCGCGCTTTTTGAGCTTGCGGCGTTCGCGTTCTGACAATCCACCCCAGATGCCGAAACGTGCGTCGATACCGAGTGCGAACTCGAGGCATTCAGCCTTCACGCTGCACTGATTGCAAATCTTTTTGGCTTCGCGAGTCGAGCCACCCTTTTCAGGAAAGAAAGCCTCAGGGTCGGTCTCTGCACAGAGTGCCTCGGCCTGCCAAGCAGTAGGGTCGTCGCTGCCGTCGTTGTATGCCTTCTCGACACCGAGCAATGCCGGATCAACGAACCAGTTATCCGGGACTCTGTTGCGCTCAGTCACTGTGGTTCCCCATTCTGGCCGAGCGGTAGCTCGCCATCGAATACTTACTTGGATGTAATTACACCGATGTTATTCGTTTGTGTCAAGTTGGCAAAATCGGCTTTAAACCCATGGTTCAGGCTTGTCAGGCCGATTCGGGGGCTAGCCTTGGCCTATGACTGTTCTGGTTACCGGCGGTGCCGGCTACATTGGCTCGCACGTCGTCCGTCTGCTTCAGCAGGCCGGCAACCAGGTTTTGGTGCTCGACAACCTCTCGAGCGGGCTCGAATCCCGCTTGGGATCAGCAAAGTTGGCTCAGGTCGACCTTGCGGCAGCCGACGCCACCGCCCTCCTGACCGCGCTGATTCGCGACCACGGCGTCGATTCGGTCATCCATTTGGCGGCTCGCAAACAGGTTGGCGAGTCTGTACAGAAGCCTGAGTGGTACTTCGAGCAGAACATCGGTGGCATGGCCCACCTGCTCGAGGCAATGCAGGCAACCGGCGTAAAGAAGCTGGTCTTTTCGTCGAGTGCCGCGACCTATGGCATTCCGACCGTTGACTACGTCGACGAGGATTACGACTGCAAGCCGATCAACCCATACGGTCAGACCAAGTTGATTGGTGAATGGATGGTCGCTAACGCCGCAAGAGCTTGGGGCCTTCGCGGAGTGAATCTGCGTTACTTCAATGTCGCTGGCGCCGGCTGGCCAGACCTTGCCGACACCGCGGTGATGAACCTGGTGCCGATTGTTTTGGCCGCACTGCGTGACTCGAAGGCGCCGATCGTTTTCGGCGACGACTACCCGACCGACGATGGCAGTTGCGTGCGTGACTATGTGCACGTTCTCGACTTGGCCGAGGCGCACATTGAAGCGTTGAGTTACCTTGACCGCGATGACCGCAAGCCGACCTTCAACGTTGGCACCGGCAGCGGCTCGAGCGTCTTCGAGGTGTTGAACGAGATCAAGAAGGTTTCAGGCAACGACTTTGCGATCGATGTGCAGGCTCGTCGCGCAGGTGACCCGCCTTACCTGTGCGCAGACGTTTCGCGCATCAAGGCGGAATTGGGTTGGAGTGCCAAGTTCAATCTGCACGACATCATTCAAAGCGCCTGGGATGCACAGGCTAACTAGCCGCTAACTACTCGGCGTGAGCGATTAGTCGCGACCGACTCCCACGAACAGGGTTCCGGCTCCAGAGAAACTTGTGAGTCTTGCATCGTTCGAAATGTAGGCAGCCTCGCCGCGGGCAAGCACCACGCGCTCTTCGAGACTGTTGCTGATCGCCACTTCGCCCGCGGTGCAAATGGCAACCGCTGCCCCGCCAAGCCCAACGTCGGCAAGCAGGTGGCTCGAGCTCGGCTCGATCTTGTAAAGCACAAAGTCATCGACCGGGGTGGCGAACTCAACCAGCCCTTCGGCTACCTTGACCTGACGCACCGGCTCGACGGTTTCGCCGGTGAAGTTAGCTACCGCCAAAAGTTCTGGCACGTCGATGTGCTTTGGCGTAAGCCCTCCACGCAAAACGTTGTCGCTCGAAGCCATGATCTCGATGCCGAGACCTGACAGGTAGGCGTGCACCTTGCCGGCCTCGAGAAACAGTGCCTGACCTGGGCTCAGGTGCAGGTGGTTCATAAAAAGCGCGACCAGAATTCCCGGGTCGTTCGGGTACAACTCGTTCAGCTTCGCAGCCAGTTCGAAACGAGCATCGAACTCCGCGAGCGCGGCAAGAGCGATGCCGCAATTACCGAAGCGCGTGCGATCAGACAGCAGCTGCTGGATCAGGTTGGCGAGCGAAACTTCGAGTGCGTGCATCCATGTTGCAGCCGCCTCGTGCAGCTCTTCGGCCGCGGGGTAAGACGCGATGTCTTCGAGCAGCTCGCGAATCTGCACCTCTGTCTTGAAACCAGCGAGAGCTTGAAACTCGGTAAGCGCGACAATCAACTCGGGTTTGTGATTGTCATCCTTATAGTTGCGATTCGGTGCGGCCGGCGAAATGTTGGCGGCGTTCTCACGCGCAAAACCGGCTTCGGCCTGAGACTTGCTCGGGTGTACCTGAATCGACAGCGGTGCATCGGCCGCCAAAATCTTGAGCAAGAAACTCAGTGGCGCACCGTCGCGCAATTCGAGCAGGCTCTGCCCCGATTCGGCATCGCGCGGCATAGAACCCTGATGGGTGCCGAACCAAACCTCGGCCATCGGTTGGCCGGTTGGCGCAAGGCCAAGCACGTCGGTCATGAGCGTGCGCGAACCCCAGCCATAAGGCATTGCCTGGTTGGTGAGTTTGCGGATCAAGCGACGAACCCTTTCGAAGTCGTTTCAAGGCTAGTCAATAGACTTATGGCAGCCCGACAGGGTAGGTAAATCAATGAAATTGAAACAGTTCAACGACGAAGCACGCTCGCGCATCGCGACTCGAGTGGCCTACCTAGGGCTGTTCACCCTGCTTGCCGGAGACGCCGTGCGCTACTCGGTCGGCTGGTGGGGCTGGGGCGCCATGCTATTGCTTCTGCTCGGGTTCACCAGCTACCTCTTCTTCACATCCGATTACAAACGGATGTTCAAACTGCTGCCACTGCCGCTGACCCTGCTGCTCGGACTCATGGCCGCCAGCACGATCTGGTCGAATTACGCGGGCTTCACCGCCTTGGCAACCTTTGCCCAACTCGCCACCACCCTATTCGGCGTTTATCTAGCCGGCGCGTTCTCATGGCGTCGACTGCTCGAGATTCTAGGTAACACGCTGCGGTTCATCCTTGGTGCTTCGCTGGTTTTCGAATTCATCGCGGCTGCGATCGTGCGGGGCCCGATTGCTCCGATCTTTAAGAACTACAAGGGTGACAAGCCGCCGGCCGAGGCGTTTTATTGGTCGCGCGGTCACCTGTTCGACGGCGAGCGCATTCAGGGCATCGTCGGGAATTCAAACCTGCTCGCCTACATTGCAATGCTCGGGCTTGCGGTCTTTGCCATCGAATACGTGATCGCGCAATCTAACCGCTGGATGTTTTTGCTGAGCCTGGTCACAACAATTGGCACACTGTGGTTGGCCAAGTCGGCCGGCGTGACCTTTGCGGTTGCCGCCATGCTGATCGCGGCAATCGTCGCACTCTCGGTTGAAGGTCGAGACCGCGATACTCGCCACCGCACCTATCGCTGGGTTTGGGCCGTTGCGGGGCTAAGCGCAATTTTGGTTTTTGCGTTTAGAAAAGAAGTATTCGGCTGGATTGGCAAGACGCCAGACATGACAGGCCGCACCAAGATTTGGAAGCTCGTGCTCGGACTAATTGGCGATCGCCCGATTCAAGGATGGGGTTGGCTGAGCTACTGGGTTCCTGGCGTGAAGCCATACGCCGGCCTGGTGGTCATCGACCGCGTGCCCTACTACCAAGCGCACAACGCCTATCTCGACACCTGGCTGCAGGTAGGCATTTTCGGCTTGCTGCTGCTGCTCTGGTTTGTGACGCTGGCATTCGTGAAGCTTTGGCGCCTGGCTGTTCGTCAGACCAACCCGCTGTACCTCTGGCCGATGCTGGTGTTCTTTGGCATTCTGGCCCAGAACTTGACCGAGAGCCGCATGCTGCTCGAGTCGGGTTGGTTGTTACTGGTGCTGCTTGCCGTGAAGGTGAATGAACCGGCCGAACTGCTAGAGCCGGGCGACGGCGAACTTAAAAGAGTTCGTTTGCTCGATCTAGGTCTTCGGCGAAATCAATCTCTACAGCGTAAAGATCGCTAATGTCGACAGCCTTGAATTGGCTGCCATCCTTTTCAATCGCGAGCTCAATGCCGCGCTCAAAGTAGTCGTTGTCGCCAGCCTCGTCGAGTCGCTCGATTAGCGCCTGCTTGTCGGCTGCCGAGACGTAGTTGATACCCACGGCTTCGCCAAGTCCACCAGTGACAATCTTTGATAGCTCTCGGATGTACCCGCTCTCGTCGAGCGTGTACTTAACTTCTTCGTCTGACACCTTCGAGGTGTTGACGACCACAAAAGACTGTCCGGCATCAATGTGTGGTTTTACTCGCACCAAAACCTGAGGGTCGAAGACCACGTCGCCGTTTAACCAGAGCACGCCGCCGTCGGCAGATGCGCGCAGTGCCTTGAGCAGACTCTTCGAGGTGTTGGTTTGGTCGAACAGTTCGTTGTAGACGAAGGTTGCCTGCGAGAAGCGCTCCATGATGGCCTCGAGCTTGAACCCTACGACGATGGTGGCGCGAAAGTCGTTGCCGAATGCGGTGGCGAAATTTTCAAACTGCTGCTGCATGATCGAACGGCCATCGCGAAGCACAGTGAGAGTTTTCGGCAGCGGTGAGCCGAGGCGAGTGCCCATTCCGGCCGCTAGAACCACTACCTGATTCGACATGCTTTCAAGTCTAGGGAAGTTTCAATACCTGACCGAGTTTGATGGTGTCGGTGGTCAGACCGTTGAGCGTCTTCAAGATGGTCACGGTGGTGTTGAATTTCTTGGCGATCGAAGTCAGGGTGTCACCTGAGACCACGGTGTAGCTGGTGACCTTGGTAGGCGTCGGAGTTGGGGTTGCCGACTTGGTTGGCGTAGCGGTGGCTGTCGGGGTCGGGGTCGGAGCCTTGGTCGGCGTGGCCGTTGCGGTGCTCGAAGGAGTCGGCGTTGGCGTGGTCTCAATCAGCACAGCCGGAGCCGGTGCGCCAACCGGAATCTTGGCTGCCAGGGTGGCATCGACCTGAACCGCAGGCAACATGTCGCCGCGCAGCTCTTGGTACTTAGCGGTCGAGGCGATGGCGCGGCGCTTGCCCTTTTGAATCAGCCAGAAGGTCTTGTCTGGGGTGCGGATGAAGCGGCCGAGCTCGACGGTTGCTCGAGGCAGGCTAGCGCAGGCTAGATCGCTCAGCACGAGTGAAGTACCTGGGTAGTGTGCCGCCGAGGCCGGTTCAATCGCATAGAACTTTCCTGCGATGGCAATCAGTCTGCTGTCACCGCAGGCAACCTTCATGCCGGTCAGGGTTGCGCTCGACGAGTAACCAGACAAATCGGTGGCGTTGGTTGCCTTGAGTTTCGTCAGACCAAACTGTGTGACATCGGTGACCGAGGTGAGCTTGGCAAGTGCGTTGAGTGAAATCACCCAATAGCTGAGGCCCGACTTTGCCGAATGCACGAGCGTGCCAGGTGCGTAGACAGTCGAACCGATCTTGAGTGCCGCCATTGCGCTTGCCGAAAGGTCGCGCACTGTCGCATCATTCATGCCGCTAGCAAGCAGCGCGCGATCGGCAATCGAGACAGTAGGTCGAGCCTGTTGGTTTGCAAGGTAGTAGGTGTGCTTGTCGCCTGCTGTGCGAACAAAACTTGGCGCGGTCAGAGTCTGTCCGGTCGAAGTAATTGCATTGACCAGCTCTGGTGTCACGGTCGGCGGGTTGTCGATTACGTTCTCGCCGGCTGTCACAGAAACTTTGCCGTCGCTGGTAATCAACCAGTACTTGCCGTCGGCATCCTGTAGCCAAGGATGTAGCACGGTGTTCGAATTCACCTTGCTGAGTCCGTCACTAGTCATCGAACCGGTCGACATGGTGAACCACTTAGCAAAGTTGATGTCGGCGAATGTCGCGCCATCGATTTCGTAGTAAATGCCACCGACGTAGATTCCGTAATTCTTTGTCGTCGCGTTCAAGAACAGCGACTTGTTGCTCGCGATTGGGTCACCCCATGGCAGGTACGAGAATGCGGTGATTGGTATAGGCGCGTAATTCTCGAGCGAGAGACCCGCGTTACTCACCGAGTAGTTGTCGAGAATCTGTCGCTTTACACCGCCACCGATGTAGTACTGCGGGCCTCCATCGACACCGATGTGCTGGGTCATCGCTGCGCCACTAGGAAGCAGCGCCAGTTGATTCGAGGTCAACTGAACAGCAGATGCACACTCTAGGCCGAGGCTGGTGGCCTGCACGCAACTGGCAATCGGGTACTTTTGGCCGCCCTCGACAAAGTAGTACTGGCCAGTGACCGACTTGACCAAACGAGTCAGGTTGCCTGCCGTGGTAAAAGAGTCGAGGTACTCCTGCGAGATGGTACCCAGCGGGCCAAGTGGCTTCAGGGCTGCCACCAGGTCGGTGTCGGTGACCAGGTACTTGTTGTTATCGACAATCAGGTAGGTGGCCGAGGTCGCACTCTTGAGCAGGAAGCCACCACCAACGGTGCTGCCAAACCAGTCGGTGTAGAAGCGCCAAAAATTGCGGTTACCGTATGCGCTACACGAGTCACCACTGCCATAGAGGTTCTTGATCGCCGCAGCGTTCGGCGTGTATGGCGTGTAGTAGTAAAGGTCTGCCGTCGCCTGATTCTTGATCACAATCTGCGCAGAACCGCAAGACGAATTCGGGTTGTACAAAATGCCGTTGGTCTTGCCAATCTTGATGCGCTTGAATGGCGAAGCAGGGTCGCCATACCACTTGAGCTGACCCGCGGCCTTGTAAAGCTGATTGAACAGACCGGTGAATACCTTGCCGCAAATCGCGGGGTCGCTGTCTGGACAGCCATAACCCGTCGCTGCGCGATACATGTATAGCGATGGATTGGTCGCCTGCACCAAGCCCTGTTCTTTTTGCAACAACACGATAAGTACGCGCGGGTTTACGCCGCAGGCGCGGGCAACCGTGTAAATGACTTGAGAAGCGAGCACGTTATTAGCGGCAGGAACATTCGAGCAGTGACCTGCCGAACCGATGGTCTCGGGAATGTCAGAGATGTAGTCGCGCAAACATTTTGGCTGACCAGCCACAGCCTTGCAGTTCGGAACCTTGCTCTCGAGAAAGTTCTGAATCGCAGGTTGAGTCATGGTGCCAAAGTCGAAGAACACCGAGTCGCTGATGATCATGCCCGGATCGAAACGCGAAGCATCTGCGGCGATTGCATTCGGTGACTTGATGATAGACAGCCCAACGACACCAAGCAGCAGTATTGCTGCTATGGCGACAAGTCGAAGGGCGCGTTGCTTCATTTAGTTGATGACGATCGACTGCCCCGCCGAGCTGCCGGCGTATTCGGCCGAGTCGTAGCTCACGGTAATTAGAGCGGTGCCCTTAGGCAGGCCACTGGTCGAGATATCGAGTGCGTAGCACTGGGTCGAGGTCACGTTCGACGACGCCTTGGCACTAACGGTCTTGGTGGTGGTGCCGGCCTGAATGGTTAGGGTGCAGAGTCCGCCATCCTCGTTGAAATTCGTGGCCTGAGCCCAAACCTCGAGCATGCCGGTAGCCGGGTCGATGCTGCTGCTGTCGATCTGAACCTTGGCGGCCTTCTTTGGCACGTCGCTGGCACTCGCGGATGCGCTCGCCGATGCTGAGCTAGATGGCTGGCTCGAGGCCGAACTGCCTGGGTTGTCGGTGGTGCCCCAGTGCGGATAGAGCAGCGCGCAACCCGACAACGAGGTTGCCAGGGTCAGGGTGGTTGCGGCGAGAGCGATTTTCTTCATTTTGTGCCTCCGAAGTTGGTTTAAGCCTAACTTTGGGGGTCTCGCAGAGCCCTGATTTGAGGCTGTGAGATGTCTTTGATTACTGCAAGAACACTTCGGCGACCACGCGCTTTGCCGCGTTGCCGGATTCGAGAGCATTGAACTGCTGCTGCCAAGCAACGTAGCGCTCCTGGTATTCGAGCGAGATGGCATCGATGCGATGCAGAGCAGAAATCACTTCTTCTGCGGTGTTCAAAATCGGGCCCGGCGCATTGTTCTCAAAATCAAAGTAGAAGCCTTGTTCGCTCTTGTAGCGCTCAAGGTCTGGTGCCAAGAACAGCATCGGTTTTCCGGTGATCGAGAAGTCGAACATCATCGATGAATAGTCGGTGACCAAAACATCACAGGCAAGGTAGAGCTCGGTGACATCTGGGTAGTGAGTCGCATCGATTGCGGTCGAGTGGCCTTTGTGGTTCGAGTGAGTGTTGGTGTGACCGCGGAACACCAGACGGTAGCCATCCGGCAGCGTCGTGTTCTCGTCGAGATAGTTCACCGAACGCCAAGAACCCGTTGCGGTGCGCTCGTAGTTTCGCCAGGTCGGTGCATACATGACCAGCACAGTGCTCGGGTCGTGCACACCAAGCTTGCGACGAAGTTCGCTGCGCTGCTGATCTGTCGCTGCGCTAAGTCGGTCGTTTCGCGGGTAGCCAACTTCGAGCACCTTGCCGCGATAACCGAAAGCGCTGGCCATCGCCGAGCTGTAAAAGTTCGAAGGCGAAACCAGGTAGTCCCAGGCAGCGGTTTCGCGCGCCATCAGGTCGGTGTAACTCTTGGTCAGTGCACCGTTGGCAATGTCTTTGCCTAGTCGCTTGAGCGGGGTTCCGTGCCAAGTCTGCAGATAGACCTGGCCCTCTACCTTCTTGAAGTACCAAGGAAATGTGTTGTTATTCACCAGGTAACGCGAGGTGGCCAGAGCATCGAGCCATTGACTGCTGCCAAATCGCACACCTCGAGAACCCTCGGGGGCAGCGCTGTTGGCACCCTCTGTCCAAATGAACTCGAGGTCTGGACGAACGGTTTTTAGTTCGCGAAAAATGTCGAGCGGGCTGTCTCCGATGACCTTGCCCTCGAAAGATTGAAATAGCACTGCCTCGCGTAGTGGCTCTTTGCCCGGGCGGTATTGCAGTTTGCGAACTAGGTCGTTGCGACGACGACTGAGCGCTCCGAGAATTCGTTTCGGAGAGTAAGCGGTCAACTTTGCAAGGATGCTCATTTGCTCGCCTTGCTCGCGCTTACTCGGCTCTTGTCAACGGTGCCACGTGCTCCGAGTGCGAATCCGATCAGAAAACCCCAGCCCCAACTCAGGTGCATCGTGGCCATGGCAATCACCAGAGCGATGCGTGATTTGAAACCGAGGTTGCTCGCGGTAATCGCCACCGCAAACAGTCCGAGTAGGTAGGCCAACAACGGTATTAGGCCGACTAGGTAACCACCCAGTGAAAGTAGCAACCCGAGTGCAATGCCGAGCACCAAAATCGGTGGCGCAAAGTAACGCTTCGAGGTGCGAGCAAAGTCGCGACGTGTCAGGTCGCCGCGCCAGACCCCGGTCGAGTAAAACTGACGCACCAACTTTTCGAAGCGACCGCGTGGCCAGTAGATCACTCGAAGCTCTGGCGAGAACCAAACCTTGCCGCCGTTCGCCTTGATGCGCTGAGCGAGATCCCAGTCCTCGCCCCGAACGATGCTCTCGTCGTAACCGCCGACGGCTTCAAAGGCCTTGCGCTGAAAGATACCCAGGTAGGCGCTCTCGGCCTCGCCGGCCTCACCACCAACGTGGTACGCGGCACCGCCAATGCCCCAGCGCGATTTGTACGCAAAGGCGACGGCCTTTTGAAAGGCGCTTCGACCCCGTGCATCCATGACGCCGCCAACCTCGGCGGCATCTTGCTCGAACAGAATCTCGACGCCGCGCTGAAGGTAGCCCTCGGTTGGTTCGCTGTGAGCATCGATGCGCACCAAGACATCGTGCTTGGCATCCTTAGCGGCAAGGTTCATCGCAACCGTGGTCAGACTGCGCGGATTGTCGATCAAGCGAATGGCTTTGTTCTTTTTTGCAAGCTGTGCGGCGATCGCGTTGGTTTCATCGCGCGATGGACCCAGCGCCAAAATCAGTTCGAGATCGCCCGAATAGTTCTGATTGAGAATCGACTGCACTGCTTCTTCGAGGTGCGTCGCCTCATTGAGCACCGGCATGATCACACTGATCGCTGGAGCAAACTTCTTCGGCTTCACGCCAGTGCTTTTCTTGGTAGCCATAGTTGACTAATCGACTGTGGTCGATCCCACAAATTTGTTGTATGCCTTGACGACCTTGGCTGGGGTGTCATCCATCTTGAGCTCGCCCTTTTCGATCCAGATGCAACGCGTGCAGGTGTCGAGAATCGACTTCATCGAGTGCGACACGAGAAACACGGTTCCTGCGTTGTCGCGCATCTCGCGCATCCTTGCTTCGGACCGATCGCGGAACTGCTGATCTCCCACCGCGAGAGCTTCGTCGATGATCAAGATGTCGTGATCGCGCGATGCAGCAATCGAAAAACGCAAACGCGCGCTCATACCGCTCGAGTAGGTCTTCATCGGCAGGTCGATGAATTCCTGGAGCCCGGCGAATTTGGTGATCTCGTCGCTGGCCGCGTTGATCTCTTTGCGGGTGTAACCCATGGCCAAACCGCCAAGCAAGATGTTCTTTAGGCCCGAGATTGCCGGGATGAGCGCAGCGCCGACGCCAAGCAGCATCGGGCGGGCCGAAGCGTAAATGGCGCCCTTTTCGATCGGGTTGACGCCGGCAATTGCTGTCATCAACGATGACTTACCCGAGCCGTTGGTGCCGATGATGCCGACCGATTCGCCTTCGTAGATGGTGAAGCTGACGCCCTTTACTGCGTGCACCTCGCGCAGTTTGAGGCGGCTGCCAAACAGGCCACCGCCGGTGTTGGCACGGTTAGCGCGCTTGCCGCTGGCGAAAACCTTGTAGACAACATGCACGTCATCGACGATGACGACCGGCTTGCGCTCGGTTACCGACTTCTTAGATTTCGCGGCCATAGCGCTCCTCTGCTTTCCAGAAGAACCAGACACCAAAGACCAGTGCAGCGATTGCCCAGACGATGCCAGAGATCCAGTCGGTGACCGAGGCTGCATAGCCTTCGATAGTCACGCCACGAGCAAGCGAAATGTAAACGTAAACCGGGTTCAGCTTTGCGATCGCGAGAGCGGTTGGCCAGTGACCTAGCACTCGGTCGACGCTAAAGAAGATTCCTGACACATAGAACATGATGCGAGTGATGAACGGAATCAGCTTGCTGACATCGCGAAGTTGGACGGTTAGACGAGCCGAGAATGCACCGACACCGAAACCGAAAACAATCATTAGTGCGTTGATCGGAAGCAACAGCAACCAGGTCCACGAGATTGGTTGACCGGTCAGTAGCAAAGTGACTAGCAATAGCCCTAGCTGCGGAAGAAGCGCGAAGACCTGCTGAATCGTCGAGTTAGCTGGCAACAGAATTCGCGGAAAGCTCAGCGAGCGCACAAGTCCGAAATTCGAGGTGATTGACTGGGCGCCGGCCTGAAACGCGCTCTGCATGAATGCGAACAAAAACACACCGGTGAATAGGTAAGGAATGAAGTTGTGCGGGCGACTGCTACCGAGCAAGACTCCGAAGATCAGACCGTAGACGCCGGCCTGGATTGCCGGCTGAAGCACGAGCCACCAGCGACCGAGACGGTTGCCCGCCATGCTGGCCTGGTTGGTGAAAGTCGCCATCGTGTAGGCAAAGTCGCGACGAGACCAGGCGTGCTTCAGGTATGAGAAAAGCGGCTCGCGTGCGCCGACTCGCTTGAGTCCATGCTTCGCAGCGTATTCAGCGACCGACATGTCGCCTCCTTGCCTGGTTTTGACCAAAGTTTAGCCGAGGGCTACTGGTTCGAGTTCTTGGCCAGAATCTCGGCAACCTTCTTGCGAATCAGGCCAAAGTCGGGGCTGACCTCGTTGACCAGCGGTGGCACCAGGGCAAGCGACTTGATGCCGTACTTCTTTGCCTTACCGGCCAGGTCAACATAGGTGCCGAGCATGCCGCTTGGAATGTCGGTCTTCACGAGCGCCTGCCCCGCCGACATGATCGACTTGAAGTGGGTCAAGACATTTAGCGGATCCATCTGGTTGAGAACCGCGTTCTCAACTTCGCGCTGACGACTCATTCGGTCGTAGTCGGTGGTGGTGTGGCGCGAGCGTGCGTACCACAGTGCGTGATAGCCATCCATGTGCTGTTGACCAATTTCGATCCAGCCGTATGCGTCGCTACCGTCGTCGGCTTGACCACCGATTGGCAAACGCTGCTTCACATTGATGTCGATACCGCCAAGCGAATCGACAAGCTTGGTGAAAGCTGCCATGTCGATCATCACGTACGACTGAATCTTGAGACCGGTGACCCACTCGACAGCGTCGCGAGTCGCCTCGACGCCAGGTGTCGAACCATGCTTGGTCGCCTCGGGGTAAAGGTCTTGATGGTTGTCCATCGTGTCTTTGTAGATGGCATTGATCAAACAGTTCAGTCCACAGTTCCAACCGTTCGGATAAACCTTGAGCATCGGCGAACCGGAAACAAAAGAAACGCGCTGCATATTTCGCGGAATGTTGATGTTCACTGCCTTGCCGGTTGCTGCATCGATGCTCATCACGGCAATCGAGTCAGGGCGAAGACCGAAGCGATCCTTGCCCGAGTCACCACCGAGCAGCATGATGTTGTATCGCCCGTTCTCTGGCGAGGTGAAACCTGATTGGTTGAAGATTGCACCCAGCGCGCCTGCCGAAACACCGGCGGTTTGACCTGCCCACGAGATGGTGCCGGCGCCTACCACCGTGGCTAGAACCAGCCCCACCAGTGCGATCCAGCGGTCGCGGCTGTAGAGACGGTTCATCCGAATCAGGCGCAGGGTGTCGAGCGAAAGCAGCACGAACACGACCGAGAAGACGAGCAGGTAAATCGATAGCGCATAGGTCACCGGAGTGAACGTAATCAGCATGATCAACCACGAGCGGTTGATCAGCCCGAGCAGCAGACCGAAAACGAGCATGCCGTAGAAGCTGAGCGCACCGATGATTCCGACGCGGGCAACGAAGCGATTGCCGGCGAGCAGCTGAGCGCTACCCGGAATGAGCAGGTTGAGCAAAATCATGTACCACGCGCGCTTGCGCATGTCTTCTGGAGTAGCTCGATCTACCTCGCGAAACGGGGAACGGTCTGTTGCGGCCGGTCGAGTAACGCGACGTGGAACTCGTCGGTTTACAGCTGCGATTTCAACTTCGCATTCTTTTCGGCAACCTGCTCTTTGAGCGACTGGCCGAAAGCATCGAGCTTGTCAGAAAGTTTTGCATCGAACGCACCAAGGATGCGCGCGGCCAAAATGCCCGCGTTCTTGGCGCCGTTAATCGAGACCGTTGCCACCGGAATGCCGGCTGGCATTTGCACGATCGAAAGCAGTGAGTCCATGCCGTCGAGCTTGGCTAGGGCAACCGGCACACCGATGACCGGCAGAGTGGTGACAGAAGCGAGCATGCCAGGCAGGTGCGCTGCCCCGCCGGCTCCGGCGATGATAATCTTGAGTCCGCGGCCGGCAGCAGCCTTGCCCCACTCGATCATGCGTTCTGGAGTTCGGTGAGCCGAGAGAACCTCTACCTCGGCTTCGATGCCAAAGTCCTTGAGCGCCTGAACAGCATCGGCCATTACCGACCAGTCAGAGTCTGATCCCATGACTACGCCGACTAGAGGTTGGCTCATTTTGGCTCCTTCGTGCGAACCCTCAAATTTTAAGGTCGGCAGCCCTGAGACCCGCGGAGCAACTCGGTTCTAGCCGCGACGCAGAATTTCGGCGGCACCCTTTGCCTCGCGAAGGGCAAAGTTGGCATCGTCTGCAACCACGGTGACGTGGCCCATTTTGCGGCCCTGGCGAGCGGTCTTGCCATAGGTGTGCAACTTGGCTGCCGGATGCGCGCGCATTGCCTTGTCGAAGTGACGAACGAAATCGTTGTGCTCGTCGACCCCGAGCAGGTTGATCATGACCGCGTGGCCCGCGCGCATCGAGGTGTCACCAAGTGGCAACCCGGCGACTGCACGCAGGTGCTGTTCGAACTGCGAGGTGACCGAACCCTCGATTGAGAAATGGCCTGAGTTGTGCGGGCGCATGGCTAGTTCATTGATCAGTAGTCGACCGTCGCGGGCCTCGAACATTTCGACGGCGAGCACGCCGGTGACACCGAGACCTTCGGCAACAGTGCGAGCGATTTTCGCGGCCGCCTCGAGCTTCGCGACATCGATGTTTGGTGCCGGTGCAATCACGACAGAGCAAACACTGTTTTCTTGCTGAGTCTCGACCAGCGGCCAGGCTGCAAATTCACCGCTTGTGCTGCGTGCAGAAAGTTGCGCCAACTCACGAACAAAGTCGACCTTCTCCTCAGCAAGAAGTTGCCCACCGAAGTTGTCGATTGCCTCTAGCCAGTCGGTGGCATCGTCGGCCGAGCGAACGACCCGCACGCCCTTGCCGTCGTATCCGCCGATTGGAGTCTTAAGAATCGCAACGCTGTTGTTGGCAGCAATGAATGCATTGAGCTCTGCGGCAGTTGTAATTGCCGACCAATTCGGCATGGGTAGGCCTAGCTCGGTCAGACGGACACGCATGTGCAATTTGTTTTGTGCGAATGCGAGTGCGCGCGAAGGTGGTTGCACCGAGACGCCATTTGCCTCGAGTTCACCAAGGATGCTCAGCGGCACGTGTTCGTGATCGAAAGTAATGACGTCGACTGTCCGGGCAAACTCGCGCACAACCTCGAGCTGGTTGTAGTCGCCGATCTGGGTTGTCGCGATGGCAGCCGAGCTGCCTTCGCTCTCGGCCAAAACGGCTAGCTGCAAACCCTGTTCGATAGCGGGAACGACCATCATGCGAGCGAGCTGGCCGCCGCCGATTACGCCGATTCTTGGGGTTTGCACCCCTCTATTCTCGCCGATTAGCGAGCGCCGAGCGAGCCCAATTGTGCGACGAACGCCCTCGGTCTAGGCAGTGCGCTCAGTTCGATCGGGTCGATCAATCCGTTTGCCGCAATGAGCACTCGGCTGCGGCGCTGTTCGATCGCCGTGATGTCGCTGAGTTTGATTTCGACAGTCTTGCCACCGAAAAGTCCGCGTCGAATGATTAGGCGCGTGGTCGTCACATCGATGTAAAACGCCAGATGCTTGATGACAGGGACCAACCAGAACGCAATCGCAATTACCAGCGCAATCGAATAGGCGATGTTGAGTTGCCAAACCTCGAGGCGCTGGTTTGCAAAGTAGCTGACGATACCGGCAGCAACGAATAGTGCAGCGAATGGAAGGACCAACCCGACAACGTGCTGTCGAATTCGACCTAAATACTCTTCGCTTGAAAAACTCATCGGTTAATTGTGTCGCAGGTGAACCACATCGCCAGCGGCGACACTAATGGTGTCGTTTGCAGATTTGACCACGAGTCGGCCGAGCGAATCGATGTCGATCGCTTCGCCGATGAACTCCGTTTGGTTCGGAAGGATCACTCGCACCTGACGATTGAGGCTGATGCAGGCATCCTTGATTCTCGAACGAAGAGTGCAGGCATCGACATCGCCGCGGGCAGACTCAAATTCTTCGACGTTGCGCTTTAGTTCGGTCAGGTAGGCGGCCAGCAGCTGGTCGAGCGATTCAACCCGGATGCCGCGAATTGCGAGCGAGGTCGCCGTGTCGAGTGGCAGCTGATCTTCGGTTTGAAAAACGTTCACGCCGCTACCGATGACCACACCCGAAACGTCTGGCAGCAATTCGCTCAAGATGCCGCAGACCTTTTTCTCGTCGATCAACAGGTCATTCGGCCACTTGACCCCGGCTCGTTGAGCGCCACCAAAGCTCGAGATTGCGTTGGCCATCGAAAGCCCGGCGATCAGAGGCAGCCAACCGAATTCGGTCGCCGAGACCCCGAGCGGGCGAACCAGCACCGAGACAAGTAACGACGAGCCTGCCGGCGCCTCCCAGGTACGGCCCGATCGACCACGCCCTGCCGTCTGCAGATCGGTGACCGAAGCCGCCCAGTTGGGCAGGTCGGCCGACGCAGCCATGAGCTCGCGGTTAGTCGAGTCGGTCTCGGCTGAGTGCTGCAGATATGAAGTGAGGCTTCGGCTGCGCTCAAAGCCCTGGGCTGTGGTCATGCCTAAAGGGTAGCGAAACTCGCTTTTGGCGGGGTTTAGAGTTGCCTTTATGACCTACGACGCCCCTAAGCCGGTAGACGACATTATGACCACCGCCGGCAAACTGCAGGACTTTAAGAACCGGTACTACGAGGCTGTTCACGCCAGCGGTGAGGCCGCAGTAGAGAAGCAGCACGCCAAGGGCAAGAAGACTGCACGCGAGCGCATCGAGATGCTACTCGACGAAGGTTCGTTCGTAGAGCTAGACGAATTCGTGCGACACCGCTCGACCGCATTCGGCATGGACAAGTCGCGACCTTACGGCGACGCAGTCGTCACCGGTGTCGGAACCATCAACGGTCGACAGGTCGCAATCTTCTCGCAAGACTTCACCATCTTTGGTGGCTCGCTCGGTGAGGCCGCTGGCAACAAGATCATCAAGATCATGGACCTCGCCATTTCGACCGGTGTGCCGCTAATCGGAATGCTCGACTCCGGAGGCGCGCGCATCCAAGAGGGTGTAATCGCTCTTGGCAAGTACGGCGAAATCTTTAAGCGCAACACCATGGCCTCTGGTGTGATTCCGCAGATCTCGATCATCATGGGCCCAGCCGCAGGTGGCGCGGTTTACTCGCCAGCACTAACCGACTTCGTGATCATGGTCGACAAGACCTCGAACATGTTCGTCACCGGTCCAGATGTGATCAAAGCCGTGACCGGCGAAGACGTCGGCATGGAAGAACTCGGTGGCGCTCGCACCCACAACACCACCAGCGGTGTTGCCCACTACCTAGCCACGGATGAAGAAGACGCGATCGACTACGCGCGCACTCTGCTTTCATACCTGCCAGAGAACAACTTGAGCGAGTCGCCGGTTTATGAACCTGCTGGCGCACTCGAGGTGACCATCGATGACGAGAAGCTGAACACGATCATCCCTGACTCACCCAACCAGCCTTACGACATGCACAGCATCATTGAGTCGATCGTCGATGACGGCGACTTTCTTGAGGTGCAGCCACTGTTCGCGCCGAACATCATCATTGGTTTCGCTCGCGTCGATGGCCGCAGCGTTGGCGTGATCGCCAACCAACCACAGCAGATGGCAGGCACCCTGAACATCGAGGCCGGCGAAAAGGCCGCCCGCTTCGTGCGTTTCTGTGACGCTTTCTCGATTCCGATTCTGACCCTCGTCGACGTGCCTGGCTACCTGCCGGGCACCGACCAGGAGTGGGCCGGCGTTATTCGCCGCGGTGCCAAACTGCTCTACGCATACGCCGAGGCGACCGTGCCACTGGTCACTGTCATTACTCGTAAGGCCTACGGAGGCGCATACATCGTTATGGGTTCGAAGCAGCTCGGAGCCGACATTAACTTGGCTTGGCCTTCTGCAGAAATCGCCGTTATGGGTGGCCAGGGTGCAATCAACATCTTGTACCGCAACGAAATCAAGAAGGCCGAGGAGGCCGGCGAAGACATCGCTGCGGTCCGCGCGAAGCTTGCCGCCGAGTACACCTACAACGTGGCTTCTCCGTTCTTGGCAGCAGAGCGTGGCGAGCTCGACGGCATCATCGAGCCAAGCCACACTCGCATCGAGATCATAAAGGCGATGCGCGCACTTCGCACCAAGCGCGCAAATGTTCCACCTAAAAAGCACGGCAACATTCCGCTGTAAACCGAAAGCAAAACGATGAGCGAAAACGAATTGCAGGCTTCACTGCGAGTCGAGCGCGGCAACCCTAGCGCCGAAGAACTCGCCGCGATTGTCGCAATCGTTCAGTCGGCAATCGGCGAAGAGCGCGAAGCGGGCAAAAAAGTAATTCGCAAGCCGCGTTCGACCTGGAATCGCAATCAGCAACAAATGCGCGGCGGCATCGTCGCAGGATTTGGCCAGTGGACGGCATCGTTCCGCGACGGCCTTAACTAATAGCAGTAGCAATCAAGAGAAAAAGGAAAGCAATGACGCGTCAACCCTCAGAACTAGACAAGATTGCCGACGCTTGGGTCGACAAGATGGCCGACATGAGCCCTTCTTATGCGACCTACATTGGCCGCAAGGGATCAGACCACCTAATCGATGACCCATCGCCAGAGGCAATCGAAGAGCACCTCGCCGCGAGCAAGCAGGCTTACGAGCAGGTCAAGGCCGCTCCGGTCGCAGACAAGGTTGACGAAGTCACCAAGGATGCAATGCTTTCGAACTTCGAGCTCGGCTTTGAGCTGCACGACTCGGGAATGTGGAAGCGCGACCTCGATGTTCTCGCTTCTCCTGCACAGGGCATCCGCGACATCTTTGACCTGTCGCCTACTGACAGCGTTGAGGCCTGGGAGAACCTTGCCAAGCGCATGCGTGCGGTCGACGGCGCTGTCGACGGCTACATCCGCACCCTTCGCCTTGGTATCGAGGCTGGCGACACCCCGGCTCGCCGCCAGGTCGAGTTCAACATCAAACTCGCCGATGGCATTTCGGCAGAGACCGGCTTCTTTAACAAGTTCGCAGCGGGAGCCAAGGCTGCCGACCAGGAGCTTCCTGACTCGCTGAAGGCAGACCTGATTAAGGCCGGCCACGAGGCAACCGCCGCGTACGGCAAGTTAAACGATTTCTTTAAGAACGACCTGTTGCCAAATGCAAACGAGGTCGACGCTATCGGTCGCGAGCGCTATTCGCTGTTCAGCCGCAAGTTCTTGGGCGCCAAGGTTGACCTTGACGAAACTTACGAGTGGGGCATCGAAGAGCTTGCTCGAGTCACCGCAGAGCAGAACGCTGTGGCAAATGAGATCAAGCCAGGTGCTTCGGTCAAAGAAGCCATCGAGATTCTGAACAACGATGCATCGCGCAAGTTGCACAGCAAAGATGAACTGAAGGCATGGATGCAGAATCTGAGCGACGAGGCAATCCGCAAGCTCAACGGCGTGCACTTTGACATTGCAGAGCCACTGCTCAAGCTCGAGTGCATGATTGCTCCAACAAACTCTGGCGTGATCTACTACACCGGCCCAACCGATGACTTCTCGCGTCCGGGTCGCATGTGGTGGTCGGTTCCAGATGGCGTCAACGAGTTCGACACCTGGCGCGAAACCACCACCGTTTACCACGAGGGTGTTCCAGGTCACCACTTGCAGATCGCACAGCAGGTTTACAACCGCGCCGAGCTCAACTCGTGGCGTCGACTTGCGTCGTGGTGCTCGGGTCACGGTGAAGGTTGGGCTCTGTACGCAGAGCGCCTAATGGCAGACCTAGGTTTCTTGAACGACCCAGGCGACCGTCTCGGAATGCTCGACGGCCAGCGCATGCGTGCCGCTCGTGTAGTTCTTGACCTTGGTGTTCACCTCGGCAAGAAGAAGCTCGAAGGTTCTGGAGTTTGGGACTTCGACTACGCACTCGACTTCATGGGCAAGAACGTAAACATGAGCCCAGAGTTCGTGAACTTCGAAGTTCACCGCTACTTCGGTTGGCCAGGACAGGCACCTTCGTACAAGATTGGTCAGCGCATCTGGGAGCAGATTCGCGATGACTACGCAGCCAAGAAGGGTGCCGAATTCGACATCAAGGAATTCCACAAGACCGCGCTGAACCTTGGCGCACTTGGTCTAGACAACCTACGTCGAGCACTGGTTGGCTAAATCGCTTTAGATTAGGCCTTCGCCTAGTTTGAGATCGAGGCTCGGAGTTACGACTCCGGGCCTCGAAATCGTTAAGCGCAAAACGTGGCTCTCGCCCGTCGGGGCCGTTATTCGCACACGCTCTCCGTCGCCCGCCGAAGCGACTGCGTCTATGACAATGTCGAGCAGGTCGGCTAGTTCGGCATTGTTCAAGCCTTTGGTGCCTCCTTGGTCGACAATCTCGACGTCGGCTCCGCGGCTTCGTGCTGCCCCGATTGCAATGCGCATGCCATCGGTGACCAGGTCTCCACCGGTGAGCTCATCGCGCATCTGACGATCAAGCAGCTCGATTTCGGCACGCTGACTCTTGGTCAGTTTTTTGTTTGAAGCAATGGTCTGAAGCGCTGGCATAACCGAGTTGAGCAGGCCAGAAATCTTCTGCTGATGTTCGGCACGTGCCGCGGTCAGTTTCGCTTGCGCAGATTCTTGCTCGAGAGTTTGGCGCTGATAGTTCTCGATGTCTTTGGTTGCTCGTTGCAATCCGATCGCGATTGCGATGCAACTGACAATGAGCAGCAGTGCGCCAGTGATACCCGAAACCGGTAGGAATGCGAGACCGCCGTAGTAGAGCACGACAATTACCAAACTCACAGCACCTAGGGCTGCAAGCAGTTGATAGCCGCGCACCGCAACAACCGAAAGCAGAATTGCCACGGCGGTGATGTACCAGGTGTCGTAGTCTCCGATCAGCTGCCCGATGTGGTGAACATGGATGACTAGCGGTAGCGAGATAGCGATTGCCATCGACCAAACCGCAAGCCAACCCGGCATGCGCGAACGAGAACCAACCGCTAGCGCGGTTGCCAAAGTCGCAACGTAAACACAAGTTGCAACAGCTACGAGAGTTGGATTTGTGAAGTGCTGTAGACGCACAAAACCAAAGATGCTCAACAAAAGTGCAAACGAAAAACTCAAGGCGCTGAGCAGAATGCGCGAGAACCTAAGCATTGTGTCGCACCTCGAATATCCAGGTCGTACCCCCGGTGCTGTCGAGCTTGACGTCGACGCCGAAGGCCTTTAATCGCTTCTGGATTGCCAGGCGCACACCAAGGTTGTCGCGGCGCAGGTTTGAAATGTGAAAGCCAGGGCCGTCATCGAAGACGACCACTTTGAAGCGGCTGATAGTCGAGGTAATGGTGATGGTGCGCTCAGCAGCCGGTGCGTGTTCGACCGAGTTGAGCGCGGCCTGGACTGTGGCCTCGGCGATTGCAGCCGCCTGATCAAAGGCAATCAGCACGTCTTGGTGAATCTTGGTCTTGACCTTGAACTGCGGAGTTTGGCTGGCAATCAGCTGCTCGATTGCCTCGCTTGTGGCGGTCGATGAAACCGGCGCCTCACCATCAGGAACACGGGTTTGCTCGCGCTGCAGGCGAGCAATGGCGTCTTGGGCCGCCGAGGCCGCAGCGTCGCGGCGAAGTTCCGCGTCAGGCAAGACGGCCAGGGCCAAGGTCGAAAGAACTTTGTCGTGCGCAATCGAATTGATTCGCACTCGCTCACGTTCGATCGCGTCGATGGTCGCGGCGCGAGCAGCGGAGCGCAGCTTGTCAGAGTGGGCCTGGTCTACTCGATCGACTTGGAGTCGAAGCGCCATTACCAAAAGCCCGACCGAGGTGCTGAAGAAAAATGAGTAAAGGGAATCTTGCAGTGCGTTCGACCAACTGGTCGCTCCACCGGCAGGCGAAGTGCGAATTAGTAGCCAAACCAGTGGCATCAAAAACAAAAAGACCAGTGAAACCCAGGTGCGCTTGAACGCACCAACGGTGGCCAGCGAAGAAAAGCCAATCGCCCACCAGACCCAAGGCTTATAAGTTTCAGAAAGTTCGGCGACATTGTTTGCCTGCAGATTCCAGGTCAGCAATGTGAAGAGAGTGGTGAACACCATCGCTCGATACCAAAACACTGGGTTATCGAAAACGAACGCTCCAACGACGGTGCCGAGCTGCGCAGCAGTGACTGCCACAAAGGTTGGCCAGAACCACACCGGATTGAGCAACTTGTATTGCATCAGCGCATTCGAAATCAGGTCGAAACTGAGCAACACCGCACAGATGGCAAACATTCGACCGAGCAGCGAATCGATGCGCGCTCGGGCAAAGGGTGCTGGCTTAGCCGACATAGACCAAACTAGCCACGGTTTCGACGTGGTGCGTGTGAGGAAAGAGGTCAAAGGCACGAAGGTTAGCCAAGCGATACCCACCGACAAGCAGGCCCTTTAGGTCGCGGGCGAACGAGACCGGGTCGCAAGCGACATAAATAATGTGAGCCGGCTTGAGGTTGGTCAGGCTCTCGACCACCTTCGCGCCGACGCCGGCACGAGGCGGGTCGACCACAACGGTGGCGCCAGCCAAAGTCTGCTTCTTCTTGACCAGGTCGTACAGGTAGCGCTCAATCGAGGCAGAGACTGCGCGAACCTTTGGCAGATCGCCCAAGTTGAGCTGGGCATCCTCGGTGGCTCGCTTCGAGAGCTCGACAGTGGTGATGCGCGAATCGGCACCAAAGTGCGCAGCGAGCGCGCCGGCGAACAAACCAACGCCTCCGTATAGATCTTGGTTGTCGGCATCCTTGTTGAAACCTGCAGCCTCGGCGGCCTCGATGACTGCACCCGTGAGAACCTCGGCAGACTTGCGGTGAACCTGCCAGAAACCTCCACCGGTGATTCTGAACGTACGACCTGCAGCGCGTTCGACCATTCGCTCGTCGCCCTTGAGCTTGTCACCGATACGCCACTGCAACTGACCGGTGCTCGATGCAGCAATCTCAATCTTCTTTACTGAAGACCAATTTTTGTGATGGATGCCCAACTCACGAATATCTTCGACTGCCAGTGGCAGGTCGCGAACCACGACCACTTCGTGCGAGCGCTCCATGTACGGGCCGGCGTCGCCAAGTTCGTTTACCTGAAGTTGAATGCGAGTGCGGTAGCCGAGGCCGTTTGCCTCGTCGTCGCCGGGGGCTGCCTCGACGACTGGGCGAAGTTCGACTCCAGCCATGCGCTGCAGCGCCTCTTCGATTACCTCTGCTTTGAGTTCACGCTGACGCGAAAGTTTGATGTGACCGAACTCGGCACCACCTGCGCCGCCGACACCTGCTTGATCCCAAATGTGCTCGACGCGGT
Organism: Actinomycetota bacterium; assembly: GCA_039795455.1. GTDB lineage: Bacteria > Actinomycetota > Actinomycetes > Actinomycetales > Microbacteriaceae > Rhodoluna. The sequence continues at coordinate 17,939 of JBDKLV010000035.1, read as the reverse complement.
CTGGCGAGGCCTCGAGGATGGCCTGGGGTTCGGCTCGACAGAATGAGCCGCCCTTGTCTTCGTAAACCAGAACGCGAGCGCGCTCACCTGGCAAGACGTGTGAAACAAAAACCACGCGACCTTCGTGGCGGGCTACAAAAATGCCGCCGTGCGCCACCTTTTCGATGGTCACGTCTATTACTCGGCCTAGCCAATTTTCTTTATTCACCCGTCAAGTGTGCCAGAGTAAGGCAATGACTCAATTGGTTCTTGCTAGCACCTCGCCAGCACGTCTCGCTTTGCTGCGTGCCGCCGGCATCGAACCGGTAATCATCGCCCCGGGCGTAGACGAAGATGCGGTCGCCGCGAGAGCTGAGTCAATGGGTTTGATTGGCTCTGTGCCCGACCTGGTGCACATTTTGGCCAAGGCGAAGGCCGACGCAGTGGCCGCGCACCCGGATGCACGGGGCCGAGTGATCATCGCCTGCGACTCGTCGCTCGAACTCGACGGAGTCTCGTTGGGCAAGCCGCACGAGCCTCAGGTAGCGATCGACCGCTGGAGGTCCATGCGAGGACGCAGCGGCGTGCTGCACACCGGGCACTGGATCATCGATAACCGGGAGCCAGGCGACGGTGCCCTGCAGCCCGCCACCGGCCAGGTCACCTCGACCGTGGTGCACTTTGCCGACCTGAGCGATGCCGAAATAGAGGCCTACGTGGCAACCGGAGAACCACTCAAGGTGGCCGGCGCTTTCACGATTGATGGTCGCGGCGGGGCGTTCATCCGTGCAATTGAGGGCGACACCCACACGGTGATTGGCCTGAGTCTGGGGGCCTTGCGCGAGGCCTGCCAACAGCTGGGCGTCGAGTACACGAGCCTCTGGGCTTAACAATTAGTCTTGGTTGTTATGACGACAACGCCGCTCAAGATCACCAAGGTCCTTATCGCCAACCGTGGCGAGATCGCAGTTCGTATCGCTCGAGCGGCTCGCGACGCCGGCATCGCATCGGTTGCCGTTTACGCAGACCAAGACCGCGACGCAATGCACGTCAAGCTCGCCGATGAGGCCTATGCGCTCCACGGCACCACCGGACCAGAGACCTACCTGGTCATCGACAAGATCATCGACATTGCGAAGCGCTCGGGTGCGAACGCGGTTCACCCTGGCTACGGCTTCTTGGCAGAGAACGCAGACTTTGCTCGCGCCGTTATTTTCGCCGGTCTGATTTGGATCGGCCCATCGCCTGAGGCGATTGAACAACTCGGCGACAAGGTTTCTGCACGCCACGTTGCCGAGAAGGTTGGCGCACCGCTTGCCCCAGGAACCCTAAACCCAGTTTCAGGCGCCGACGAGGTTCTCGACTTCGTTCGTCAGCACGGTGTTCCGGTTGCGATCAAGGCTGCCTTCGGCGGCGGCGGTCGAGGCATCAAGGTCGCTTACCGCGAAGACGAAGTTGCAGAACTTTTCGAAAGCGCAACTCGCGAGGCGATCGCTGCATTCGGTCGCGGTGAGTGTTTCGTCGAGAAGTACCTCGAGAAGCCACGCCATGTCGAGACTCAGTGTCTGGCCGATGCTTACGGCAACGTCGTTGTCGTTTCGACCCGTGACTGCTCGCTGCAGCGTCGTCACCAGAAGTTGGTTGAAGAGGCCCCTGCCCCATTCCTCACGGATGCACAAACCGCGCGTCTCTACGAAGCATCGAAGGCCATCCTGAAAGAAGTTGGCTACCAGGGCGCAGGTACCTGTGAGTTCTTGGTTGCTCAAGACGGCACCATCTCGTTCCTCGAGGTCAACACCCGCCTGCAGGTTGAGCACCCGGTCTCAGAAGAGGTCACCGGTCTCGACCTTGTGCGCGAGCAGTTCCGTCTGGCAGAAGGCGGCCGCCTCGACTACGCCGACCCGGTAGTTACTGGGCACAGCTTCGAGTTTCGTATCAACGGCGAGGATGCCGGCCGTAACTTTATGCCGGCACCTGGCCCGGTCAAGCTATTCAAGGCCCCAAGCGGTCCTGGTGTGCGCGTCGACACCGGTGTCGAGAGCGGCGACGAGATTAGCGGCTCGTTCGACTCGATGGTCGCCAAGCTGATTGTCACCGGCTCGAACCGCACCGAGGCACTCGCCCGCGCCCGTCGCGCGCTCGACGAGATGCAGGTCGAAGGTCTGCCAACGGTTCTTCCTTTCCACCGCAAGATTGTCAACGACCCAGCATTCATCGGTGTTCAGCCTGGTGGTTACGACGGCGGCGAAGTCGGTCGCTTCGGCATCTACACTCGCTGGATCGAAACCGAGTGGACCAACGACATCGAACCATGGGCTGGCGTTCACGACGGTTCACAATCCGGCACGGATGAACGCAACAACGTTGTGGTCGAGGTCGACGGCAAGCGCATCGAGGTTTCGCTGCCGAAGCGTTTGCTCTCGGCAGGTGGCGCTACTGCAACCGCGGGTCACGCACCGAAGCGCAAGAGTTCGGGTAGTGCATCCGGTGGTGGCAACAGCGGTAACGCGGTGAAGGCACCGATGCAGTCGACCGTAGTAAAGATTGCAGTTGCGGTTGGCGACACCGTGAACGAGGGCGATCTAGTTGTTGTGCTCGAAGCGATGAAGATGGAACAGCCGATGAACGCTCACAAGAGCGGAACGGTTAAGTCAATCGGCGCAGAAGTTGGCACCACTGTTGGTGCCGGCACCGTACTCATCGAAATCGAATAACGAACTTAACGCGCAATTTGCGCGAAAGAGTTCTGCGGCTCTCTAGTTTTGTGGAAGATGCAGCGCACGCGCCGCATCGGTAATCGAACCAGTCAACGATGGATAAACCGTGTAGGTTTTTGCAACTTCGTCGACGGTCAAACGATTTTCGATCGCTATCGCGATTGGGTAAATCAGCTCTGATGCTTTAGGACCAACCACGACTCCGCCGACCACGGTTCCGCCGGTTGAGCAAACCAACTTGATGAAACCGTCTTCGATGCCCTGCATCTTTGCGCGAGGGTTTTCGTTCAGGTCGATTTTGTGTACGAACCCGTTGGTCTTGCCATCCTTGATGGCCTGCTCAGACCAGCCAACCGAGGCAATCTCTGGCGAGGTGAAAACGTTCGAGGCTACGTTGCGCGGGTGGGTCGGGGCGGCAATGTCGCCCAGGCTGTGGAACACAGCGGTGCGGCCCTGCATTGCCGAAACCGAGGCAAGCGGCAGCGCGGTCGAGCAGTCACCCACGGCGTAGACGTTGGCGCGAGTGGTTCGAGCGACCTTATTTACCTGGATGTGCCCACTCTCGGTCAACTGAATGTTGGCCTCCTCAAGCCCAAGCCCGGCGGTGTTCGGAATGCCACCGACCGCCATCAAGACGTGCGAACCGGTGATGACTCGACCATCGGCCAGAGTCACCTCGACGTGATCGCCCTTGTTGACCGCAGATTCGGCACGCGACTTTTCGTAAAGGTGCATGCCGCGACGCTTGAAGACATCTTCGATGAGACGCGCGGCGTCTTGGTCTTCACCAGGCAGAACCATGTCGCGCGAAGAAATAAGCGAGACCTCGCAACCGAGCCCGTTGAACGCCGATGCAAACTCGGCACCGGTCACACCCGAACCGACCACGATCATGTGCTCTGGCAATTCGGTCAAGTTGTAAAGCTGCTTCCAGGTGAGAATGCGCTTGCCATCTGGTTTTGCGCTGGCAAGTTCGCGCGGAGTCGCACCGGTTGCAACGATGATGGTCTTTGCGTCTAGACGCTCTTCTTTGCCATCGGCGTGAGTCGCGATCACAAAGTGGTTTGTGTCGAGACGACCCGAGCCGTGAATGACTCGAACACCCGCATCCTTGAGGTTTTCGAGCATGTCGCCCGACTGCGCATCGGCAATGTCACGAAGGCGCTTGTTAACCGCGGCCAAATCGATTTCGATCTTTGGCTTTACCGCTTGCCCCTCGGCCGAGAATGAAATGCCAAGTTCAGTTGCGTGCTTGACCGCCTGGGCTGCATCTGCAGTTGCGATGAGGGTCTTAGACGGAACCACATCGGTGAGAACAGCGTTACCGCCAATGCCCTCGCGCTCGATCAGGGTGACCTGGGCACCTAGCTGAGTGCCGGCGAGTGCCGCCTCATAGCCGCCGGGGCCGCCACCAATGATGACGATGTGGTGTGGGGTTGCAGTTGGGGTTTCGCTCACCCTGCCATTCTGCCAGCCAGTCAACCGCCTGCCGAGCGGGGTTAGGCTAGGCAAATGAGCACCAACGTTTTCAACGATGAAACCCTTGACCCATTCGCATTCGCCAAGGATGCAGCCGCCAAGATTGCCGAACTGACCGGCGTCGCCAGTCACGACATCGCTTTGGTGCTCGGCTCTGGTTGGGCGAAAGCAGCCGACCTAATGGGCGAAGAGGTCGCCAGCATCGACGCCGCCGAGGTGCCTGGCTTTACCAAGCCTCACGTTGTCGGCCACTCGGCCAAGATTCGCTCAATCAAGCTGCCGAGCGGAAAGCACGCACTCGTGCTCGGCTCGCGCACACACCTTTACGAGGGCAAGGGAGTTCGCGCGGTGGCTCACGCGGCTCGAACCGCAGCGGCTACCGGCGCCAAGATCATGGTGCTCACCAACGGTTGCGGTGGCCTCGACACTTCGCTTGAGCCAGGCACTCCAATTCTGATCAGCGACCACATCAACCTGACCACGCTCTCACCTATCGAGGGCGCCAAGTTTGTCGACCTGACCGACCTCTACTCGTCGCGCCTTCGTGCAATCGCCAAGACCGTCGACCCGACTTTGACCGAAGCGGTCTACGCGCAGTTCCGCGGGCCACACTACGAGACTCCCGCCGAAGTTCGCATGGCAGGCATCATGGGTGCCGGACTCGTCGGCATGTCAACCGCGCTCGATGCCATCGCCGCACGCGAGGCCGGCATGGAAGTCGTTGGCATTTCGCTAATGACCAACCACGCCGCCGGAATTCAAAAGACTCCGCTTTCACACGAAGAAGTTCTTCAGGCCGGTCGCGATGCCGAAGGTCGCATCGGCAAACTGCTTGCCGAGATTGTGGCCAAGTACTAACCCCAACGCGGATGCACGCAACGATGAACCTCGATGAACTACTAGCAACAGCGCAGGCTTGGGCCGACCAAGACCCAGATGACGTGACCCACGCCGAACTAGTCGCCCTGATTGCCGCGCGCGATGAATCCGCACTTCGAGACCGCATGGGTAAGCGTCTTGGCTTTGGCACCGCTGGCCTTCGCGGCGAACTGGGTGCCGGTTCGAACCGCATGAACCGCGTGCTGGTGGCCCAGGCTGCCGCTGGCATCGCTGCCTACCTGATCGAGCACTTCGAGCATCCATCAGTGGTTATCGGCTTTGACGGTCGACACAACAGCGATGTTTTCGCCAAAGACAGCGCCGAGATTTTCGCTGCGGTCGGCGTGCGCACTCAGCTGTTCGACCAGCGCGTGCCTACTCCGGTGCTCGCCTTCGCCGTCAAGCAGCGCGATTTCACCGCCGGGGTGATGGTCACCGCATCGCACAACCCGCCGCGCGACAACGGCTACAAGGTTTACCTTGGCGACTACAACGGCGGCGGTCAGATTGTTAGCCCCGTCGACAAAGACATGTCACGCGAAATCGAAAAGGTTGCGGCGACCAAAAACTTTAACCAGATTGCAAAGTCGAACAATTACGCAATGATTGGCGACGACCTGATCGACGAATACGTAAGTGTTACTCGCCGCCTAGTCGACCAACCGCTCGGCGCACAGATTCGCATCGTTTACTCGGCAATGCATGGAGTCGGTTACAAAACCGCGAGTCAGCTGTTTGCCTCAGCCGGAATCAACGAAGCGATTGTGGTTGCCGAACAGATTGAACCGGATGGCGATTTTCCGACCGTCGCGTTTCCGAACCCAGAAGAACCTGGCGCAATGGATTTGAGTTTCGCCACCGCACGCTCGGTCGACGCCGATTTGATTTTGGTGAACGACCCAGATGCCGATCGACTCGCTGTTGCGATTCCAGACGCGAGCGATGCTGCGGGCTTCCGTAGGCTGACCGGTGACCAAATCGGTTTGCTACTGGCTGACGAGATTGCTCAGCGTGCGGCGCGCAATGGCGAAACTGGAGCACTCGCCTGCTCGATCGTTTCGTGCAGTGGCTTGGCGCCAATTGCCGCGCAAAACGGGCTCGACTTTGTCGAAACCCTGACCGGCTTCAAGTGGATTTCGAAGGTGCCGAACCTGCTGTTTGGTTTCGAAGAGGCGCTTGGTTACTGCGTCGACCCGCAGCACGTTGCCGATAAAGATGGCATCTCGGCTGCCCTGGTCATGGCCGGACTGGCCAATCGACTAGCCGGCGAGGGCAGCAACATTGAGAAGCGATTGGCCGAACTTGGCGACCAATACGGACACTTTGCTACCGGTCAGATTTCAAAGCGCTACGCCAGCATCGAGCTGGTCACCCCGTTGATTGATGCGATTCGCAAGCAACCACCGGCATCCTTGGCGGGTCAGGGTGCGACCTTTACCGACCTAGCCCTTGGCGGAGCGCTGCCACCGACCGATGGGCTGCGCTTCGATTTGGCCGATGGCCGACGAGTGATTATTCGTGCCAGCGGCACCGAGCCAAAACTCAAGTGCTACCTGCAGGCCAACGCCTCGAGTGCGGCCGCGGCCGACGAATTACTTCTTGAACTGCGCGAAGCCGTTCAAGATTTGCTCGACTAGTTCTTCGCGATCATCGGCAGCCTGAAAGGTCGCCTCTGCAGCGTTGATCTGAAATTGCTGCAGGTCGCTCAGGTCGTAATCGAATTCATCGACAAGAAGCTCTAGCTCTTTGGTGATCGAAGTGTTCGACATGAGTCGGTTGTCAGGCGATACCGTGACGTTGAAACCAAGGTCATAGAGAGCGGCGAACGGATGCTCAATCACTTCGTTCTCTAGACCTAAGTCTTCGAGCACACCGGTTTGCATGTTCGACGAAACACAAAGTTCTAGCGCGATACCGCGGTCGTGAATCCATTCGGCAACCGGACCAAACTCAACAAAATAAGTGTCGCCCTGTGGTTCGCGCGAAGACATGATGTCTTCGATCAAGCGAGCACCGTGACCGATGCGCAGAGCGCGACCAGAAACCACGGCATCGCGAATCGACTCGATGCCGTCGGCCTCGCCGGCGTGCACAGTGACCGGCATTAGTTCAGCGGCCAGGTAGTCGAAAGCAAGCTTGTGGTTCACCGGAGGAAAACCAAGTTCAGGGCCGGCAATGTCAAAGCCAACGACGCCGTTGTGGCGGTGGCGCACCGCGAGCTCGGCAATTTCGAGCGAGCGGTTGGTGTGACGCATGGCGTCGAGAATCTGTCCGGTGCGAATCGAACCGCCGGCCTTGGCGACTGCCGCCGCACCCGACTCGAGGCCATCCTGCACAGCTTCGACTGCCTCGTCGAGGGTCAGGCCATCGCGCAGGTGCTGCTCCGGCGCCCAGCGAATCTCGCCGTAGATCACACCATCGGTGGCTAGGTCGACCACGAACTCGTGGGCCACGCGGGCCAGATTCTTCTTGGTCTGCATGACCGCACAGGTCACGTCGAAGGTCTTTAGATAGTCGACCAGGTTGCCCGAATTGGCGCTGTCAACGAACCAGCGGCCAAGCGCCTTGGCATCGCGGGTCGGCAGCTCGAGACCCTTGATCTCGCCGGCTAGGTCGACAATGGTCTGTGGGCGCAGGCCGCCATCGAGGTGGTCGTGTAGCGAGATTTTTGGCAGGGCCTTCAGGCTGGTCATTTGGTCATTCCTTGATCGCTGGTCAGCAGCGCTTTGAGTGGTTCAATGGCCGATTGGTAACCGGCTGGGTAAGCAATGTCGTGGGCCTCGGTGACAACCGCACCCTCGTTGTTCAAGTCGTTAACCAGTAGCGCCGGAATCGCCAGCGACCCACCGGCAGTGGTGGCAGGCGTGCCGACAAAAATGTCTAGGTACTGCGTGATTGCATCGATGTTCTTGGCACGAACCACCGAAGCAAGGATGCGCGACGCATACTTCTTGGTCGACTTGACCAGCGCCCAATCGCGCTCGACTCCGACCAGTTGCAAATCTTTGAACTCTTCGCTCTGCGCGGCAACGGTTTCGAAATCTTTCGCCGACAAAACGAATACGCGATCGACGCCTGAGTCGACTAGACCCTGCAGCACCAACTTGATTGCTGCGCTGGCGGGTGCGATCGCCGGAATTGCGTCGACAGATTGAATTTGAACCAACTTGCCGCCGTGTGACGAGTAGTAGGCCACACCGGCACGAAATGCCTTGTCGAGTTTTGCTTGAAGCGAAGTGCTTGCCGAACCAATCGCAGGCAGCACTGCAACAAAGTTGGTCTGCGAACTCATAGCGGTTAGGTAGCCGGCCAAGAACGCTGGTTCGGCGATTTCGTTAGCAACGTAGTGCAGGTTTGAAGGCATCATGGTGTGCGATCCAATTCCACCGCTGGTGCGCTCAAAGTGGTGATCGATTATTACGAATTGCTGATCTTGATTTGCCAGAGCAACTTGGTAAACATCGTCAGACAAAAAGTCACCGCTTGCCAAGATCAACGTGCACTTGGCTTGAACCAACTGAGTCAGTTGCAACTGCGCAGAGTGGTGGCTGGCTCCAGGCTTCAGGCTGTAAAGCGCGAGCGGCACACCCCAAGAAACTTTGGCCTTCTGCAATGCAATGTAGAGCTCGCGATTGAGACCCTGGTCGTCGAAACCGGCCGAGTCAGAGACGGCGCAGAGCTTGCCGGCAACCGGCGTGGCCTCTGGCACAGACACCGGCTGCGAGCATCCGCCCAGTAATAAAGCGGCAGTCAGGGCCATGGCGCTAGCAATAAGGCCGCGAGACCCGCCATTGCTGCGCTGCATTTTCATTGCCTAATTACCCGTATCGATTACAAAAGTTCGCTGTGGCCGGTCGCCTTGAGTGCATCGACAAGCGACTTGACTCGCTGCGCGTGCTCCTTAGTGGTGACCAGAAGTGCATCTGGGGTGTCGACCACAATGATGTCTTCAAGACCAATCAGAGCAACCAAACGATCGCTCTCCGAAACCAAAATTCCGCTCGAACGATCCGCCAAAACTTTTGCATCGCCGAGAACAGCGAGGTTGCCGCTGCGACCCTGCGACTGCAATTCTGCGATTGCGGCAAAATCACCGACGTCGTGCCACGAGAAAGTTGCAGGCACACAAGCAACCAAACCGGCAGCGGCCGCAGGCTCGGCAACCGAGTAGTCGATGGCTACCTTCTTTAGAGTCGGCCACACTTTTTCGACAATGCTCGCGCGATTCGGGGTATCCCACGCATCGGCAATTTCAAGAATCGATTTGTGCAGTGCAGGCTCACTCTTAGCGAGTTGCTCAAGTAGCAGTGCTGCAGGAGCAATAAACATGCCGGCGTTCCAGAGGTAGTTACCAGAGGCAACGTACTGCTTGGCCTTTTCGATCTTTGGCTTTTCGACAAACTTGAGTACCGACTTTGCGGTTGGCGACGAATCGATGCGCTCACCCATCTTAATGTAACCGAAGCCGACAGAAGGTTCGGTCGGTTCGATGCCGATGGTGACGATCTTGCCGGTGGCAGCAACGTCGACCGCTTCGCGAACGGCAGTCAAGAATTCGTCGGTGTCATTGATCACGTGGTCGGCTGCGAACGAGCCGACGATTACACCCGGCTGACGCTTTTCAAGAATGGCAGCCGCGAGCGCGATGGCAGCCGTCGAGTCTTTTGGTGAGCGCTCGAGCACCAGGTTGGCCTTGTCGAGAAACTCGAGCTGCTGAATGACGGCATCCTCGTGGACCTTGCCGGTGACAACCATGATGCGCTCTCGCCCGGTCAGCGGGGCAAGGCGGTCCCAGGTGTCTTGAAGCAGGGTCTGGCCAGAACCGGTCAGGTCGTGCAAAAACTTAGGTTGAGCCGCACGAGACAGCGGCCAGAGGCGGCTGCCGATACCCCCGGCAGGGATGATGCTGTAAAAGCGTTCGATTGGTGCGGTCACGAGTAAAAACCTAATCGAAAGGCGGCCAAACAAACAGGGCGGCTATTTTTACGGGTTTAGACTTGTCAGCGAACGGCTTCAATGCTGAAGAAATCACTCAAGGAGGGCTTAAGTGCCTCAAAAGCCTGCCGGCACCCTGTACCGCGGCAAGGTCGGAATGTGGTCGTGGGTACTCCACCGCATCACCGGCGTCGCAATCTTCTTCTTCCTCTTGGTTCACGTACTCGACGGGGCACTAATCCTCGTCAGTCCGCAGGCCTACAACTCGGTAATCGGCACCTACAAGACGCCAATCATCGGTCTCGGTGAGCTTGGACTTGTGGCTGCGATTCTGTTCCACGCGCTCAACGGCATCCGTGTGATTCTGATCGACTTCTGGCCCAAGGGTGCGAAGTTGCAGAACGTCATGTTCTGGATCGTCATCGCAATCGCGTTGGTGCTCTTCGCCGGTTTCGCCCCTCGTCACCTAATGCACGTATTTAGCGAGTAATGATGTCTGTAGTTATCGAACAACCAAAGAGCCCGCGCAGCCGCAAGGCGGCCAACTGGGAAAAATACGGCTGGATGTACATGCGCTTGTCTGGCGCAATTCTTGTGATCCTCATCTTCGGTCACCTATTTATCAACCTCTGGGCTGGCGAAGGAATCAAGGCGATCAACTTTGCTTTCGTAGCTGGCAAGTACGCGACTCCGTTCTGGCGCGTCTGGGATGGTCTGATGCTTTGGCTCGCGCTCATCCACGGCACCAACGGCATGCGCACGATCATCAACGACTACGTCGAGCGCAAAGCACTTCGCAAGGCACTCATCATCACCCTCTGGGCAGTATGTGCAGCGTTGATTCTGCTCGGCACTTTGGTGATCACCACCTTCGATCCATGTATCGACCCTGCGGCAGTGAACTACCTGCCTGGCGTTTGCAAGTAATCAAGACCAGTAACTAAGAAACCGAGAATTCAATTGGCTACTCCAAAGATTCACCACCACCAGTACGACGTAGTGATCGTCGGTGCCGGTGGTGCCGGTATGCGCGCTGCCATCGAGGCCGGCCCGCACGCCAAGACCGCGGTCATCTCGAAACTGTTCCCTACCCGTTCGCACACCGGTGCGGCTCAGGGCGGCATGGCTGCTGCCCTTGCCAACGTTGAAGAAGACAGCTGGGAATGGCACACCTTCGACACCGTCAAAGGTGGCGACTACTTGGTCGACCAGGATGCCGCAGAGATTCTTGCCAAGGAGTCGGTGCAGGCGGTTATCGACCTAGAGAACATGGGTCTACCGTTCAACCGAACCCCAGACGGCAAGATCGACCAGCGTCGTTTCGGTGGTCACACTCGCGACCACGGTAAGGCTCCGGTTCGTCGCAGCTGTTACGCAGCAGACCGCACCGGTCACATGATCTTGCAGACCCTGTACCAAAACTGCGTAAAGCTCGGCATTGAGTTCTACAACGAGTTCTACGTGCTCGACCTAGTCATGACTGGCGAAGGAAAGAAGCAGCGCCCAGCGGGTGTAGTTGCGTACGAGCTTGCTACCGGCGAGATTCACGTTTTCCAGGGCAAGAGCATCATCTTTGCAACCGGTGGATTCGGAAAGATCTTCAAGACCACTTCAAACGCACACACTCTTACAGGTGACGGTGTTGGCATCGTTTACCGCAAGGGTCTTCCGCTCGAAGACATGGAGTTCTACCAGTTCCACCCGACCGGTCTGGCCGGTCTTGGCATTCTGCTTTCAGAGGCCGCCCGCGGTGAAGGTGGAATCCTTCGTAACGCATCGGGCGAACGCTTCATGGAGCGTTACGCACCGACCATCAAAGACTTGGCACCGCGCGACATGGTTGCTCGTGCGATGGCGAACGAGGTTCGCGAAGGTCGCGGCGCTGGCCCGAACAAGGATTACGTTCTGCTCGACCTGACTCACCTTCCACCCGAGGTGATCGACGCGAAGCTTCCTGACATCACCGAGTTCGCTCGCACCTACCTTGGTGTCGAGCCCTACACCGAGCCAGTGCCGGTGTTCCCAACCGCTCACTACGCAATGGGTGGCATTCCAACCAACGTCGACGCCGAGGTGCTTAGCGACAACAAGACCGTTGTTCCTGGCCTCTACGCGGCCGGCGAGTGTGCCTGCGTTTCGGTGCACGGTGCCAACAGACTCGGCACCAACTCGCTGCTCGACATCAATGTGTTCGGTAAGCGCGCGGGTATCAACGCGGTCGCTTACGCCAAGGATGCCGACTTTGTCGACATGCCAGCCGATGCTGCCGACGGCGTAATCGCGCTGCTCGATGCTGCTCGCAAGTCGAAGGGCACCGAGAAGGTCGCGACCCTGCGCAAAGAACTTCAGGACACCATGGACCTAAACGCCCAGGTGTACCGCACCGAAGACTCTCTGAATGAAGCGCTCGACAAGATCGCCGAACTGCGCAAGCGCTACGCGAACATCTCGATTCAAGACAAGGGTCAGCGCTTCAACACCGACCTGCTCGAGGCAATCGAGCTTGGCTTCTTGCTCGACCTTGCCGAGGTTCTCGCCTTCACCGCTCGCGAGCGTCGCGAGAGCCGTGGTGGTCACTTCCGAGAAGACTACGAAACTCGTGACGACAAGAAGTTCATGGTTCACTCGATGGCATACCTGACCGACAAGAAGGCTAAAAAGCCGGGCGACAACATCAAGCTCGACTGGAAGCCAGTCACCGTTACCAACTACAAGCCAATGGAGCGTAAGTACTAAATGTCAACGACACTCGCAACCTCGGCAAACGCAGTCGATGAGGTACCTAGTTACACCGTCACCTTGTTCGTGCGTCGCTACAACCCAGAAGACGGCCGCGAGCCGTACTGGCAAGACTTCGATGTCACCGTGCACGCGACCGATCGCGTTCTCGATGCACTGCACAAGATCAAGTGGGACATGGATGGTTCGCTGACCTTCCGTCGTTCTTGCGCACACGGTGTTTGTGGCTCAGATGCAATGCGCATCAACGGTCGCAACCGTCTCGCCTGCAAGACCCTAATCAAAGACCTCGACATGTCTGCACCTATTTATGTCGAGCCAATCAAGGGCCTCGAGGTTGAGAAAGACCTCGTCGTCGACATGAACCCGTTCTACCAGGCCTACCGCGACATCAAGCCGTTCTTGATCGCATCGGACAAGCCTGAAAAGGAGCGTCTACAGAGCGCCGAGGACCGCGAGCGTTTCGATGACACCACCAAGTGCATCCTTTGTGCCGCTTGCACCACTTCGTGCCCTGTGTTCTGGACCGACGGTCAGTACTTTGGCCCAGCTGCAATCGTGAACGCGCACCGCTTCATCTTTGACTCACGCGACGAGGCCGCCGAAGTTCGCATCGACATCTTGAACGATAAAGAAGGCGTCTGGCGCTGCCGCACTACCTTCAACTGCACCGAGGCCTGCCCTCGTGGCATTCAGGTTACGAAGGCAATCGCAGAGGTCAAGCAAGCCATTTTGCGCGGTAAGGCCTAGTCTTTCGCTAACAGGCCGTAAAGCCTGAAAGTTATGCCCGAATCACACGGATGTTCGGGGCTCGCTGCTGAGTCTCGTTTAAGTTATTCACTATGAACGAAATGAATCGCGACGCCGCCTGCGCAGACCTCTGTGACCGCACTCCAAACCCAGTTGTCGAAGTAACCGACACCCCGCTTGGCCACAGCCGTCGCACCGCACTCAAGGGCATCGCCGCTCTGTTCGGCGCCATCGGTGCTACCTCAATCGCAACCGCTGCACAGGCAGCAACCAAGACCTACAAGGTCTGCAAGACCACCGACATCAAGGTCGGTTCGGCAAAGATCTTCGCAGTTAACGGAATGGCCGTCGTCATCACTCAGCCAAAGGCAGGAGTGTTCAAGGCATTCAACGGTTACTGCACCCACCAAATGGTTCCGCTAGCGGCTAGCGTCGGCCCGGTAGCAACCCAAGGCACCAACATGTATTGCTGGCAGCACGGCTCGGCGTTTAACACCACTACGGGAGCCGCAACCGGCGGCCCAGCTCGCACCGGCTTGATCAAACTCACCGCTTCGGTTTCGGGAACCCAAGTCTCAGTCAAGATGTAGTTTGCCTAGACTCGATGCATGGCATTGAGAGTCGCAACGGTAAACGTAAACGGAGTACGCGCAGCATTTCGCAATGGAATGAGTGCGTGGCTCGACGAGGCTAAGCCAGACATTCTTGCACTTCAAGAAGTGCGCGCAGAAACTGCAGACCTGGTTCGCCTATTCAACGAATACACCGATGCCCGCGGCGAGAGTCAGTGGCACATTTTGCACGACAATGCCACCGCCAAAGGTCGAGCTGGAGTAGCAGTCTTGAGCAAGACCCCGGCAGTTTCACATTCGGTCGACTTTGGCCCAAAGAATTTCGACAGCGCTGGTCGCTGGCTCGAGGCAGAGTTTGCCCTAGGTGGCAAAAAGTCTCTGCGCGTGATCTCGACGTACGTTCACGCCGGTGAAGTTGGCACCCCAAAGCAAGACGAGAAGTTCAAGTTTCTAAACGCCATGCGCGATCGCATGAAGCAGCTGATCGCATCTGGCGAGAAGGTAGTCGTGCTTGGCGACCTAAACGTCGGACACACCGAGCTCGACATTAAGAACTGGAAAGGCAACCTGAAGAACGCCGGGTTCTTGCCAGAAGAGCGTGCGTTCTTCGACGTGTTCATGAGCGAACAGGGCTGGGTCGACCTCGGTCGAGCCGCCCACCCCGAGGTTGCAGGCCCTTACACGTGGTGGTCGAACCGCGGCCAGGCCTTCGACACCGACACCGGTTGGCGCATCGACTACCAACTGGCAACCCCCGCCCTGGCCAAGCTCGCCGGCGACTACAAAGTTCACCGCGCGGCCAGTTACGACGCACGTTGGAGCGATCACGCTCCCGTCGTCGTCGACTACACGATTTAGGCGTAGGCTCACGATGTGAGCACCATTGAGTTTCAAAACCTCGTAAAACAGTACAAAGATGTGACGGCCGTGAACGACCTCTCGGCCAAGGCACTCCCGGGCAGAATCACTGGTTTTCTGGGGCCTAACGGCGCCGGAAAGTCGACTGCACTGCGCTGCCTACTCGGGTTAGCTACCCAAACTTCAGGTCAGGCTCTTATCGGCGGCAAGCGCTACTCCGATCTAACTTCGCCCCTGCATGAAGTTGGGGCCGTACTCGATTCTTCTGGCTTCAATGGGGCGCTAACAGCAAAGCAAAATCTGCGCATCATCTGTGCGGCCAGCGGCATCGACTACGCGCGCATCGAGCAAGTCATGACCTTGGTAGAACTCGATCCGGTTATGAACAAACGCACCAAGGGTTTCTCACTTGGCATGCGCCAGCGACTCTCGCTGGCCGTCGCGCTGCTTGGCGATCCTCAGGTCTTGGTTCTCGACGAACCAGCAAACGGGCTAGACCCTGTCGGAATTGCTTGGCTGCGCAAATTCTTGCGTTCGCTGGCAGACTCCGGCAAGACCATCCTTGTTTCATCGCACCAGTTAGCCGAAATGCAGCACACGGTTGACGATGTAATCATCATCAACCACGGCAAGTTGGTGACCAAGGGTTCAATCGCCGAAGTCACCGGCGGCAAGTCTCTCGAAGAAGCATTTTTAGCGCTAGTAGGTGCAGCATGAAACTGTTGAAATCTGAATTCTTGAAGCTGGTTTACCAGCGACGGACCTATGGGCTCCTGTTGGCATCGATTGCGATCAGCGTTTTAGCGACTGCATTCACGCCTTATGCGTTAACTAAATTGCCCACCGGTCTCAACATGGCACTGACCACAGCGCAGGCCGTCGACTCGGTTTACGCCAAGGCGCTCGGTGGCTACATGTTCGTAGTCATCGTCGGTGTCTACATCATGTCGAGCGAGTTTCAGCACCACACTGCTATTGCCACCTTCTTGGCGACACCGAAACGCAGCCGAGCCCTCGCCGCCAAGCTGATTGTCGCAGTGATTGCCGGTGCCGTCATGAACCTAATTGCCACCATGGTTGGCATGCTCAGCGGCGCGATTGCCCTCGGTGCCTACAATGTCACGACCCAGCCAGATTCATATATCTGGGTTGATTACCCGGCATCGTCGGTCTTGATTGGTGCAGTACTTGCAGTCATCGGTGTCGGTATCGGCACCTTGATTCGCAATCAGAACGCGGCAGTTACCACAGCCATGCTTTGGCTGTTCTTGGTCGACCGACTACTCGCGGTGCTATTCACCGATGTCGGCAAGTACCTGCCGACCGGGCTAATAACCTCGATGATGGATTTACACATCAAGATAGGCACTTCGAACAGCCCGATCAGCATCAACACCTCTGACTACCTAGACCCGCTTCCGGCTGCTGGCCTGTTGCTCGCCTACGGTGTTGTCTTCGCTGCTGCATCGATGTTCACCACGCTGCGTCGCGACATCGACTAATTAGACTTGAGGGCATGACCAAGCCCAATCTTCTAAGCGGAATGCAGCCTTCGGCAGGCTCGCTACACCTCGGCAACTACCTGGGCGCATTGGTCAACTGGGCTGCAATGCAAGACAGCTACAACGCGTTCTACTGCATCGTCGACCTACACGCGATCACCGTTCCGCAAGACCCAGCCGAACTTCGCGCCAACACCCGCCGCACCGCAGCGCAGTACATTGCAGCCGGCATCGACACCGACAAGTCGGCTCTTTTCGTGCAATCGCACGTTCCCGCTCACGCGCAGTTGGCCTGGGTACTTCAGTGCATCACCGGAATGGGCGAAGCCGGTCGCATGACCCAGTTCAAAGACAAGACCCAAAAGAACGGTGTCGACTCAGCATCGGTTGGTCTCTACACCTATCCGATTTTGCAGGCCGCAGACATTTTGCTTTACCAGCCAAAGGTGGTTCCGGTCGGCGAAGACCAGCGCCAGCACATTGAGCTCACTCGCGATTTGGCCATCCGGTTCAATTCGCGTTTTGGTGAGACCTTCATCGTTCCCGAAGCCGCAATTCAAAAAGAGAACGCCAAGATTTTCGACCTGCAGAACCCAACCGCAAAGATGTCAAAGTCGGGCGACCCTAAGGGTCTGGTCAACATCATGGATGACAACACCACCATCGTGAAGAAATTCAAGTCGGCGGTTACAGACACCGATGGTGAGGTTCGTTTCGATCGCGAGGCAAAGCCTGGAGTGGCCAACCTACTTGGCATTTTCAGTGCGCTGACCGGCCGCTCGATCGACGACCTGGTTGGCCAATACGCCGGCGGCGGTTACGGCGCACTAAAGGGCGACCTGGCCGATGCTGCGGTTGCCGTGATTGAGCCGATCCGCTCGCGTGCCGAGGAGCTTTTGGCCGACACCGCGCAGCTCGATGCCCTTCTGGCCGAAGGCGCGGCCCGAGCTAACGCCGAAGCCGAAGACACCCTGGCCAAGGTTTACGACCGCGTGGGCTTTACCCTCGCTCGCTAGACACAGGCACTTACCCAGCCGCTAACCCAGCCGCTGACCCAGCGGGGAATGTTGTATCGAAATTCTGAAAATTCAGAATTTGCAAACTACCCCCCCCTGCACCCTGACCGCCGCCACTGCACACCCCGCCCCCTGCACCCCGCCCACCGCCACTGCACACCCCCACCGGCGCTATCGCCCGCTAACCCTGGCAACAACTGGGGAATTTATAGACCCCGACCCCGCTTACTAATAGGGTTAGAAGTGCACTTCGGGGTCAGTGAAAATCTGAACCGGCGGTTAAAGCCCGCGACCCGACGCGCCAGAAGGCCACCCGGCTTGCCGGAGCCCTGGAGCGGCGGTTGATTTGGTGAAATTCCAGAGCCGACGGTTAAAGTCCGGATGGTAGAAGGTGCAGCGGTTGTTCGCGCTTTGGCGTGAGCATCCGTGGTTGTCGTTGCTGGGCTCGCCCGCGCGGCAATCGAAGGCCTTTGCCTCGCCCCCGAAGTTCAACGAACACGGATGGGCTTATGA
>JBDKLV010000034.1:0-12122 GCA_039795455.1 Actinomycetota bacterium | reverse complement strand
GCCCTATTGTGAATCATTAGCATCCAAATGAATATGGACGTCTGACAAAGGAGCCAGTCGCAATGACTTCTATTGAGGTAGCCGGCGTACACATCGACACCCGGCACTACATCGGTGGCCAACGCATCGAATCTGCCGAGACGTTCACCAACACCTCACCAATCGACGGTCGCTTTCTCGGCGAATTCGCCCGCGGCGGTCAGCGCGAAGTGGATCTTTCTGTTGCTGCCGCGCGCAAGGCTTTTCCTGAGTGGTCAGGCATGGGTGCGCGCAAGCGTGGCGAACTTCTCGAGAACCTTGCCAAGCTCATGGAAGAAAACGTCGAGCAGCTGTCACAGATCGAAACTCTCGACAACGGTTCGTTACTGCGTTCGCACCGTCGCGGAGTAATGCCGCGTGCTGCGATGAACATTCGCTTCTTTGCCGACTGGGCAATCAACGAACTACACCACGAACCATTCGAGACTCGCGGTCACACCAACAACGTTTCGTGGGATCCATCAGGTGTTGCAGCGCTAATTACTCCGTGGAACGCACCACTTATGCTCGCGACCTGGAAGATTGGTCCCGCGCTCGCGGCCGGTGACACCGTTGTGCTTAAGCCAGCGGAGTGGACACCGATGTCTGCATCGTTCTTCGCCGACCTCACCAAGCAAGCAGGAATTCCTGACGGAGTATTCAACGTTGTGTTCGGTTACGGTGCTGAAGCGGGAGCACCGCTCACCGCGCATCCTGATGTTTCAAGAATTTCGTTCACCGGTTCGGTACCAACCGCAAAGATCATTGCGCACGCTGCTGCCGACAACTTGACTCCGGTCAGCTTCGAGCTCGGTGGCAAGTCGCCGCTGATCGTGCTCGAAGATGCCGACCTCGATTTGGCCGCCGAGTTGGCTGCCGAGCAGTACGACAACGCCGGTCAGGTCTGCCTTTCGGGAACCCGAATTCTGGTACACGAGTCGATTGCCGACGCCTTCGCGGAGCGCTTCAAGGCCAAGGCCCAGGCCATTGTTCAGGGCGATCCGCGCGATGAGGCGACCCAGATCGGCCCGCAGATTCACCAGAAGCACTTCGACCGAGTCAAGGGTTTCGTCGACCGAGCCAAGGCCGAGGGCCAGAACATAGTCTTCGGTGGCGAGCCAAACAGCGACCTCGGCGGACTGTACTTTCAGCCGACCTTGGTCAAGAACCCGACCCCGGGCAGCGAAATCGTTAGCGCCGAAATCTTTGGACCTGTGCTCTGCATGCAGACATTCAGCACGGATGAACAAGCTCTAGAAATGGCGAACGGCACCGAGTTTGGTCTGGCCGCAGTTGTTGTCTCTGGTCACAAAGAGCACGCCAAGAAAATCACCGACAAGTTGGTCGCTGGCACCATCTGGGTGAACTGCTTCTTCGTTCGCGATTTGCGCGCACCATTCGGTGGTTCGAAAAAGTCGGGCATCGGTCGCGACGGTGGAACCTGGTCGTTCGACTTTTACGCCGATGTCAAAAACACAGTCGTTTCTCCAAACGGATGGAAGGAATAACAAATGGGTGAAGTAGTAGGTGCAGCACTTCTTGCGCACGTACCGACAATCATGTTGCCCGAGGCAGTTCGCAAAGATCTGAACAACGGTCAAGAAATTTCGTTGGTGCCGGGTCTCAAGCAGCTTCGCAAAGAAGTTTTCGAGACTCTGGATTACGACACAGTCGTGGTTCTCGACTCGCACTGGGCAACTACCGTTGAGTTCGTGATCACTTCGGCTGCAGAGCGCGCAGGCCTGTTCACCTCAGAAGAGTTACCGCGTGGAATGACTCAGATTCCTTACGCAATCAAGGGTGACCCAGAGCTTGCCAACCTGACCGCGAAGTTCGACGAGAAGAACGGCACCTGGATCACTCCGATTGCCGACCCTCAGTTGCCAATCTTCTACGCGACCGTGAACCTTTGGCACTACCTGGGTCGCGGCATGGATGAGAAGCGCTGGATTTCGATGTCGGTCTGCCAGACCGCAACACCAGAAGACTTCATTCGCGCCGGTCGAGCCCTAGGCGAGGCCATCAAGGCCAGTGACCGCAAGGTCGTGCTGGTCGCATCGGGCGCGCTGTCGCACACCTTCCACAAGCTGCGCGACCTGCGCAAACACGAGGCAAGCGACCCGAAGCACATCTACAGCAAAGAGGCCTACGAGTACGACATGCAGGTGCTCGAATGGATGAAGGCTGGCGATCACAAGGCCATCCTTGATGACTTCGACAACTTCAAGAAGTACAAGCCAGAGGCTGGCTTCTTCCACTACCTCGCAATGGCCGGTGCGCTCGGTGAAGAGGCGTTGACCGCGAAGGGCACGCTCTACAGCGAGTACGAGAACTCGATCGGTACCGGCCAGGTGCACGTTTGGTTCGAGAAGCCTGAAGCCGGATTCCCTAACCCGAAAGACGTGGTGCTGTCTCGTGACTGAGTTTCGCCGAATATTGCTTGACGGTTTTGCCGTTCAGGTCGAACGCCAGGGTGACTGGCTAGCTGCTCCAGATGGTCGCAAGGTTGCCATCGAGGATGCACAGCACCTGCCACCATCGGAGCCGACCAAGATCATCGCCGTGCACTTGAACTATGACTCGCGAACCAAAGAGTTCATGACCAAGTTGCCAGCTGCTCCAACCTA
Organism: Actinomycetota bacterium; assembly: GCA_039795455.1. Classification (GTDB taxonomy): domain Bacteria; phylum Actinomycetota; class Actinomycetes; order Actinomycetales; family Microbacteriaceae; genus Rhodoluna. The sequence goes on along the minus strand of JBDKLV010000034.1, from coordinate 9,477 downwards.
CTTTCACAAGCCGATCACCGCGCTGAACTCGCACAATGGTGCAATCGTTCGCCCTGCTGGTTGCAAGTGGCTCAACTACGAAGGCGAAATTGTGATTGTGATTGGCAAGACCTGTCGCAACATTTCTCCTGCAGAAGCGGGCGAGTACATCGCCGGTTACACGGTAGGTAACGACTACGGTCTGCACGACTTTAGAGACACCGATGCAGGTTCGATGTTGCGCGTTAAGGGCAGCGACACCCTGGCACCTGTTGGCCCTGGTCTAGTCACCGATTGGGATTTCAGGAACAAGATGATTCGCACCTATGTGAACGGCGAGGTCAAGCAAGAAGACAACACCGACAACATGGAGTGGGACATGCACTACCTGGTTGCCGACATTGCGCGCACCATCACGCTCGTGCCTGGCGACATGCTGTTCTCAGGAACCCCAGCATTCTCGCGGCCTGTAGAGCCGGGCGACGTTGTCGAGGTTGAGGTCGAGGGCCTTGGGCGCCTGACCAACCACATCGTCGAAGGCCCAACCCCAATTCGAACAGACGTTGGCGCGCAGCCAACCTCGAGCGAAGAAGTGGTCTCGACCGCACTTGGCGGCGACTGGGAGTTCCGCGGAATTCGCACCCCTTCAAAAGACCTTTATCCATCAACCGTTGAGGAGAAGTAATGACAATCAAGATTGACGTCGACATGACCAAGTGCCAGCACTACGGTCAATGTGTTTTCGAAGCGCCAAACGTCTTCAAGCTGAACGAAGACGACAAGCTCGAGTACACCGCAACGGCCGATGACTCAGAGCGCGCAAACGTTGAGGCAGCGATTGACATCTGCCCAATGCAAGCGATCTTCATCGTCGAGTAATTCGAAACTCGAACTTCTAGTCGAACATCCATGTCGGTTGTAATCGTTGGCGCCTCGATGGGCGGCCTGCGCGCGGCAGAGTCGCTGCGTCGCTTTGGCTACACCGGGCCAATCACCGCAATCGGCGAAGAAGTACACCCGCCATACAACCGACCACCACTGTCAAAAGAGGTGCTCGCCGCCGATGTCAGTCTCGAGGCGGTTGCGTTCCCGATGCGACCTGCCACGGCAGATGTCACATGGATGCTCGGCACCAAAGTTATTGCGGCTGACTTCGATTCACAAACCGTAGAGACTGCCTCGGGCGAAAAGATTTCGTACGAGCACTTGATCATCGCGACCGGTTTGCGCCCCAAGCGTCTCGACTACCCAAACATGCCTGCGCAAGGTCGTCACGTGATTCGCTCGCTCGACGACGCGATGGCACTTCGGGCGGCAATCAAGCCAGGCGCCAAGGTGGTTATTCTCGGAGCCGGTTTCATCGGATGCGAAACCGGTGCCACGGCCATCAAGCTCGGAGCCGAGGTCACCATCGTCGGCCCTGGCCACCTGCCGATTAAGCGCCCGCTGGGCGAAGAGCTGGCCGCCGAGGTCATGCGTCGACACGAGGCCATGGGCACCAAGTTCAAGCTGGGTCAGCGAGTAGTAGACCTGTTGGGCGATGAGGCCGTGACCGGCGTCGTGCTCGACGATGGCACCACGCTTGCCTGCGATGTCTACATCGAAGCTGTCGGTTCGCACGCCAACGTCGAGTGGCTCGAAGGCAACGACCTCGACCTGAGCGATGGCGTTCTGACCAACCACAAGCTGAACGCCGTGCGAGAAGATGGCGAGCCTTACGACAACGTCTGGGCCATCGGCGACGTCGCCCGCTTTCCTAACCCGATCTTCGACGACATCGCACGTCGAGTCGAACACTGGAACATCCCGACCGAGTGCGCCAAGTTCGTCGGTCAATCAATTGCCGCAAAGTTTGGTGCGGGAGAAGCCCCAGAAACCTTCCGTCCGATTCCGTCGTTCTGGTCAGATCAGTTCGACATGCACATCCTTGCATTTGGCATGTTAGCCCTAGCCACCGAGGTGAAACTCATCGAAGGTGAAATCAGCGGCGATTGCGTTTTTGGTTACTACCGCGGCGAGAAGATGGTCGGCGTTGCCGGAATCGGATTGCGCTCGGTAGTACAGAGTTATCGTAAAGTTTTTGAATAGAAGGACTGCCCATGGCTTCGTTTTTTGATCTCGATGTGAACTTTGACGACGAGGTTCCAGACCTGTCAAAGCTTGATGCAGCCGCGCTTAAGAAGGCAATCGAAACTTTGCCCGATGGTGTGCGCGAGGCTGCCATGGGAATTCTTTACGAGAAGCGCACGTTCAGCGATGTTTCGCAAGAACTAGGAATTCGACAGGGCGAGTTGGTAACTCGCATTCACCGCGCGCAACTTGCTATCGGCATGGCAATGATGAGTGGCGGGGAGCGCCCAAAACATTAAGTTCTTGGGATAAGCACGTAACGAGTCTCTAGGTACTCGTTGATTCCTTCGGCTCCACCCTCGCGGCCAAGACCCGACTGCTTCACTCCACCGAATGGCGCGGCAGCGTTCGAAACCAAACCGGTGTTGATGCCGCTCATGCCGCTCTCTAGGCGCTCGACCAGGCGCATTCCGCGCTTTAGGTCTTCGGTAAATGCGTATGAAACCAGGCCGTACTCGGTGTCGTTGGCGAGGCGGATGGCCTCATCCTCGGTCTTGAAGCGCACGATTGGCGCGACCGGGCCAAAGATCTCTTCGCTCAGAATTGCCGAGCCAGGCTTGACGTGGTCAATCACGGTCGGCTCGAAGAAGTAGCCTTCGCTGCCGATCGAGTCGCCACCGGCAATGATGTTCGCGCCCTGCGAAGTGGCCGAGTCGACCAAGCGCTTGATGTTGGTGCGAGCCTTCTCGTTGATGACCGGGCCGCAGGTGGTGTCAGCCTCGACACCGCGACCGAGCTTGAGTGCGCTCATCTTCTCGGCGAACTTGCTGGCGAATTCATCGGCGACGGCCTCGTGCACGATGAAGCGGTTTGCCGCGGTGCAGGCCTGACCAATGTTGCGCATCTTCGCCTGCATGGCGCCAACGACAGCCGCATCGATGTCGGCATCTTCGAAGACTAGGAACGGCGCGTTACCACCGAGTTCCATCGAGGTGCGCAAAACATTTTGCGCTGCCTGCTCGAGTAGCTTCACTCCGACCGGGGTCGATCCGGTGAAAGTGATTTTGCGAAGACGCGAGTCTGCGATAACCGGCCCGGATGTTGCAGCCGAAGTGTTGGTAGTAAAAATGTTGAGCACGCCGTCAGGTAGACCGGCTTCTTGCATGGTCTTTGCCAATAGCAAAGTTGTGAGCGGAGTTAGCTCTGCAGGCTTGACCACCATGGTGCAACCTGCTGCAATCGCAGGACCAATCTTGCGAGTTGCCATCGCCAAAGGAAAGTTCCACGGAGTGATCGCGAAAGCCGGACCAACCGGACGCATGGTGACCAGCATGTTGCCGGTACCCTCAGGGTTCGAGCCGAAGCGACCCGAAATGCGAGATGCCTCTTCGCTGAACCAGCGCAAAAACTCGTTGCCGTAGGTGACCTCGCCGCGAGCCTCGGCGATTGGCTTACCCATCTCTAGCGAAATCAAAGTGGCGAATTCCTCAGAGCGTTCGCGAACCAATTCGAAGGTGCGACGAAGAATCTCTGCGCGCTCGCGCGGTGCGGTCTTTGCCCAGCTCTCCTGAGCGTCGCTCGCTGCGGTCAATGCACGCAGTGCATCCTCTGCGGTGGCGTTTGCGATGGTCTTGAGTACCTTGCCGGTGGCAGGGTCTTCAACGTCGATCTGATTGCTTGCCGAACCCTCAACCCATTGGCCGCCAATAAACAGGCCGTTCGGAACCGATTCGAGTAGTGCTGACTCTGAAAGCGCCATTTCCATCCTTGGATTGTTCGGGTGCTAACAATTATCGCCTGTTTGACGGGCTAAACCCAGCCCAGCGCTTAGGTTGTATTTATGACCCAGCTATCAGACACCGTTGCAGCCATGGCCGCTAAACCCGGCGATTTCGTCGAGGTAGCCGAGGTTACTCGCGGTGGCTTGGTCGAATCGAGACACCGCGGAATAGCGATTCTGACCGATCCCGAAGGGCATGTGATTGATCACCGAGGTAATGGCAAACGCCTGATATACCCACGCTCGGCTATCAAGCCTTTGCAGACCGTAGCCATGCGTCGGGCGGGGCTGAGCCTGACCGGTGCCGAGCTTGCTATTACCTCGGCAAGCCACCGGGGCACATCGGCTCACATCGACATCGTGCGCTCGATCCTTAGCCAAGCGGGCCTCGACGAATCTAATCTGCAGTGCCCAGAGGGCATCAAGTTCAACTGCTCGGGCAAGCACTCTGGCTTTTTGTCGGCGTCGGTGGCGAGTGGCTGGTCGACCGACGATTACCTGAGCGTCGAGCATCCGTTGCAGAAACTGGTGATCGAGGTTCTCGAGGAATTCGCCGGTGAAAAGATTCTGCACTCGACAGTCGACGGATGTGGCGCACCACTTCACGCCATGACCGTCGAAGGAATCGCGCGAGCAATCGGAAAGCTCAGCGCTACCGAAACCGAACTCGTCGATGCGCTCACTTCGAACGGATGGGTGATTTCGAATCACGGCGTGCCAGACGCGATTTTGCTAGACGCTGGTTTCGTCGCCAAAAACGGTGCCGAAGGTGTATTCGTGGTCGGTGCTCGAACCGGACACGGCCTAGCAATCAAGATTGCCGATGGCAACCTGCGTGCGGCCCCGTTACTCGCAATCAAAATGCTGCACGAAAACGGGTTGCTTGGCGATTCGCACTATCGCGAACTGCACTCAGCGCTCGCGGTGCCCTCACTCGGTGGTGGGCAACCAATGGGCGAGCTACGCGCGCTTTAGCTGGCGAACGTCAGCCATAGCAGAGCTAGGTTCAAGGTCGTAACGAGGATGGCAACGGAGTAACCCAAAAAGCGGGTAAGCCGGCCGTTTACGTGTTCACCCATCAGGCGTGCATCCGAGGTGAGGCGAACCAACGGAAAGACCGCGAATGGCAGGCCGAAGCTGAGCAGCACCTGGCTATAGACCAGAGCCTGGGTCGGGTCGCTTGCCACGGCAATCACAACCAAGGCCGGAAGCAATGTCACCACGCGAAGCACCAACGGGTTCCACTCGCGTTTCAAGAAACCCTGGGTGATTACGCCACCTGCAAAAGTACCTACCGCGCTCGAGGCAAGACCCGATGCGAGCAATCCGAAAGCGAACAGCACCGCAACAGTTGTGCCAAGCGACGCGTGCAGCGCAATGTATGCGCCACTGATCGAATTGCTGATCGTCACACCCGAAAGCGCACTCGCCCCGACAAACAAAATTGCAAGATTTACTAGCCCGGCAAGAGCCATCGCAATCGTCACGTCCCACTTGGTGGCACGAAGTAGCACGCGAAGGTTGGTGGTGTGCATGATTGCAGCGAAGCGATCGCGACTGAGGGCAGAGTGTGCATAGATTGCGTGCGGCATGATGGTCGCACCGAAAATGCCAACCGCAAGCAACACCGATGTCGAGTCGGCAAACCCTGGAATCAAACCAGACGCGATTCCAGAAACCGCTGGCGGTGCCACGAAAAGCGCAGCGACGAATCCGACACCGGTGATCAAGACCAGAGCGAGAATCACAAACTCGAAGGCGCGAAGCAATCCGCGAGAGCGAAGCGACAGCAAGAAGGTCGAAATGACACCGGTTATTACTCCACCGGTAAGCACTGGCAAGTTGAACAACAAGTTGAGTGCGAGTGCACCGCCGATTACCTCCGCGACGTCGGTTGCGATTGCAACTACCTGAGCCTGCAACCAGAACGCGAATCGACCGCGACCGGTGCGCATCCGTGCGCCAAGAAGCTCAGGCAGGGTAGAGCCGGTGACCAGGCCGAGCTTGGCCGACAGGTACTGAACCAGCCAGGCCATCAGGTTGGCGAGCACGATTACCCAGGTGAGTAGGTAGCCGAATCCCGCGCCAGCACTGAGGTTCGTGGCCACGTTCCCCGGATCGAGGTAAGCGACCGCAGCGACTATGGCCGGACCGAGTAGGGCAACGCCCTTCGGTGCCTTCATGACTTTGGCTTTAGAAGTCCCAGTCGTCGTCGGTGGTCGACTCGTGCTTGCCGATCACATACGACGAGCCTGAGCCCGAGAAGAAGTCGTGGTTCTCGTCTGCGTTTGGCGAGAGTGCAGCCAAGATCGCAGGGTTCACATCGCACTCGTCCTTCGGGAACAGCGGGTCGAAACCAAGGTTCATCAACGCCTTGTTCGCGTTGTAGTGCAAGAACTTCTTGACGTCTGCGGTCAAACCGATTTCGTCGTAAAGATCAGCGGTGTACTTGATCTCGTTTTCGTACAGCTCGAGTAGCAGGTCGTAGGTGTACTGCTTCAGTTCATCCTGTACAGCCGCAGGCTGCTCGTTGTAGGCCTGCTGGAACTTGTAACCGATGTAGTAACCGTGAATGGCTTCGTCGCGAATAATCAGACGAATAAGGTCGGCAGTGTTTGTGAGCTTCGCGCGCGATGACCAGTACATCGGCAGGTAGAAGCCCGAGTAGAACAAGAAGCTCTCGAGCAGGGTCGAAGCAACCTTGCGCTTTAGCGGGTCGTCACCGTGGTAGTAACCAAGGATGATCTCGGCCTTCTTCTGCAGGTTCGGGTTGTCTTCGCTCCAGCGGAACGCCTCATCGATGTCGGCGGTCAAGCACAGGGTCGAGAAAACGCTCGAGTAACTCTTTGCGTGGACCGACTCCATGAACGCGATGTTGGTCATCACGGCTTCTTCGTGCTGAGTGCGGGCATCTGGAATCAGCGAAACCGCACCAACAGTGCCCTGAATGGTGTCAAGCATGGTCAGACCGGTGAACACGTGCATGGTGAGCTTGCGCTCGTGCTCGCGAAGGGTCTCCCACGACTGAATGTCGTTCGATAGAGGAACCTTCTCAGGCAGCCAGAAGTTCTGGGTCAGACGGTTCCAAACATCTAGATCAACTGGGTCTTCGATCTTGTTCCAGTTGATTGGGCGAGAAATCAGCTTGGTAGCCATGATGCTTACTTTCTAACTCGGATGTACGCGCTTAGAGCATGCAGCTGACGCACGAGTCGACCTCGGTGCCGGTCAGCGCCTGCTGGCGAATACGGATGTAGTAAATGGTCTTGATGCCCTTGCGCCATGCGTAAATCTGGGCGCGGTTGACATCGCGTGTGGTGTCGGTGTCTTTGAAGAACAAGGTCAGCGATAGGCCCTGGTCGACGTGCTGGGTAGCAACGGCGTAGGTGTCGATGATCTTCTCTGGGCCAACCTCGTAGGCGTCGTCGTAGTACTCCCAGGTCTCTTCCGAAAGGAATGGGGCTGGGTAGTAAACGCGGCCTAGCTTGCCCTCTTTACGAATCTCAATGCGCGATGCGATTGGGTGAATCGACGAGGTCGAGTTGTTGATGTACGAGATCGAACCGGTAGGAGGAACGGCCTGAAGGTTCTGGTTGTAGATACCGTGCTTCATGACCGAGGCCTTTAGCTCGCGCCAGTCATCCTGGGTAGGAATCGCGATGTTCGAACCTGCGAAAAGCTCCTTGACCTTTGAGGTTTCAGGAACCCAAGCCTGGTCGGTGTACTTGTCGAAGAACTCACCCGACGCATACTTCGAGTTCTCGAAGTTGTGGAACTTCGAGTTGCGCTCGATTGCCAACTTGTTCGACGCCTTAATCGCGTGGTACACGACGGTGTAGAAGTACATGTTGGTGAAGTCGAGTGCCTCTGGCGAACCGTAGTGCATCTTCTCGCGTGCGAGGTAACCGTGAAGGTTCATCTGGCCAAGACCAATCGCGTGCGACTTGTGGTTTCCGTCAGAGATCGAACGAACCGACTGAATGTCTGACTGGTCTGAAACAGCGGTCAGCGCACGAATCGAGGTCTCGATGGTCTGACCGAAGTCTGGGCCATCCATGACCATCGCGATGTTGAGCGAACCAAGGTTGCACGAAATGTCTTTACCGATTTCGTTGTAGCTCAAGTCTTCGTTGTAGGTGGTTGGAGTGTTGACCTGAAGAATCTCAGAGCAGAGGTTTGACATGTTGATGCGACCCTGAACTGGGTTTGCGTTGTTCACGGTGTCTTCGTACATGATGTACGGATAGCCTGACTCGAACTGCAGCTCAGCGATGCGCTCGAACAAGGTACGAGCCTTGATCTTCTGCTTGCGGATGCGTGGGTCGTCGACCATCTCCTGGTACTTCTCGGTAACCGAGATGTCGCCGAACGGAATTCCGTAGACCTTCTCGACGTCGTATGGCGAGAACAGGTACATGTCTTCGCCGGCCTTAGCCAAGTGCATGGTGATGTCTGGAATGACCACACCGATCGACAGGGTCTTGATACGAATCTTCTCGTCGGCGTTCTCACGCTTGGTGTCGAGGAATCGCATGATGTCTGGGTGGTGTGCATTCAGGTAAACGGCACCGGCACCCTGACGCGCGCCGAGCTGGTTTGCGTACGAGAACGAGTCTTCGAGCAGCTTCATTACAGGGATGATGCCCGAGCTCTGGCCCTCGATCTTCTTGATCGGTGCGCCATATTCACGGATGTTCGACAGGCTAAGTGCCACGCCGCCGCCACGCTTCGACAGCTGAAGTGCCGAGTTGATGCCGCGCGAGATCGACTCCATGTTGTCTTCGATACGAAGTAGGAAGCACGAGACGAATTCGCCGCGCTGCTTCTTGCCGCAGTTTAGGAAGGTTGGGGTAGCTGGCTGAAAGCGACCCGAAATGATTTCTTCAACGAGGCTGGTTGCGATCTGCTCGTTGCCCTCGGCTAGCGCGAGAGCAACCATGACCACGCGGTCTTCGAAGCGCTCCAGGTAGCGAGTGCCATCGAAGGTCTTTAGTGCGTAGCCGGTGTAGAACTTGTAGGCACCCATGAAAGCTTCGAAGCGGAACTTCTTCGAGTAGGCGAGCTTCTCAAGCTGCTCGATGAACTCGAAGCGGTACTTGTCGAGAACGCTCTTCTCGTAGTACTCGTTCTCGACTAGGTAGTCGAGGCGCTCCTGCAGGCTGTGGAAGAACACGGTGTTCTGGTTGACGTGATCCAAGAAGTACTTGCGAGCTGCGAGCTTGTCTTTATCAAGCTGCATCTTGCCGTTCTCATCCCAGAGATTGATCATCGCGTTCAGCTCGTGATAGCTGAGTGCGCTTTCAATCGCGGTTGTGCCGGTTGCTACACCGTTTTCGTCTAGTACTTCTACCTGAGTTCCCACAGCTGGTTCAGCCTCTCTTTTAACTGCGTTATGTCTTCGGGAGTGCCCATAATTTCGATGCGCTGGATGAGAGGCACACCGAGTTTCTGAGACACGATGTCTCCGGCTAATCCGTATGAACTGCCGAAGTTGGTGTTGCCCGTTGCAACAACACCTTTGATGTGTTTCCGGTTATCCGGGTTGTTTAGGAATTTGATCACCTGTTTAGGAACGGTGGTCTTTTCCTCGCCCGACCCGTAGGTCGGAACTACGAGAACGCTGTCGCGGTCGTAGGTGAAGCTTGCTG
>JBDKLV010000033.1:0-10393 GCA_039795455.1 Actinomycetota bacterium | reverse complement strand
CAGCTGCTGGTTTGGTTGGTGCGCTCTCGGCTTACCTAACTCACCTGGGCACCTTTGGCGTGATTCTTGACGGCGTCTTGATGGCCGCCGTTTCGATCGCCATCTTCCAGCTCTCACGCCGTAACCGCGTCGGTGCTCACAATGTTCGCAGCGAGGTAGAAGGTGCGGCTAAGACCGTTGCCTCGCCTCGTCAGGTTCGCAAGGCTGCCGAAGAGGCAGCAAAGGCAGCCAAGAAGGCGAACAAGAAGAGTGCCAAGAAGTCGGCTCCAAAGTCGAAGGGAAAGAAGTAAATGAATTTCAATATTGATTGGTCAAAGTTCGAGACCGTAGCACTGGCTGCCATCGGCTTCAGCGCTCTCGTTGTTATCGCTTACTCGTTTGGTGTGCGTCTGCTCACCAATGCTCAGCACTTGGCCGCGAAGGCAATCAAGGGCAACAAGTCTGCAGCTGACCGCGAGTTGGTCAACCGCATCCTTGCTTATGCGCTCTTTGCACTGTCGGCAGTTGCTGTGGTCTGGGCTGTAGTCATGATGTTCGAGGTCATGTACAACCCACCGAAGTAAAGCTTCAAACAAAAACTCCCCGTCGCTTGGCGGGGAGTTTTGCTTTAACTAGAACAGTCCGAAATTGTGAGCCGCTTCGGTGAGTTCATCACGAACGCTCGGATGCGCGGCCTGCGAGATCAGGTTGCGTGCTTGGTCTGCCTGCGAGTGGCCGAAGCAATCGGCGACACCGTTTTCGGTAACCACGTGACTGTGCTGAAAGCTGGTGACGTTCTCGGTCAGGCGAGGCACGATGGTGCTCACGTTTGCCTTCGGGTGCCAAGACTGCAACGCCATGAACGATGCTCCGCCACGGGCGTGCAGCGCACCGACAATAAAGTCGGTCGAGCCGCCGAAGCCCGAGTAGATCTGGCCGCGCACGTTCGATGCGTTGGCCTGGTCGTACAGGTCAATCTGTAGCGCCGAGTTGATCGAGGTCATTCGTGCCTGCTTGGCAATTTGGCCAGGGTCATTTGTCTTTTCGGTTCTGAACATGCGAACCTGGCGGTTCAGGTCGAGCCAGTCGTAGAGCTCCTGCGACCCAAAGATGAACGATGCGGTGATTGGCAGTTCTGGGTCGAGTGCACCGGCGCGGTGCATCGCCAGCACTCCGTCTGAGAACATTTCGGTCCAAATGCGCATGCCTTTTCGGTTCACCAAGGTGGCCAGCACCGAGTCTGGAATGGCGCCGATGCCGAGCTGCAGGGTAGAGCCATCGTGAATCATGCTGCCGATGCGCTCACCGATGTTCTGAGTCTCGGCAGTGAACTTGACCTCAGGCTTCTCGGCCAGCGGTTCACTCACCTCGACTAAGTAGTCGATCTCGTGCTCGTAGAGCTGGGCGTCGCCATAGGTGTACGGCATTTTGTCGTTGGCCTGCGCAATCACGAGACCGCCGCGCTCGCGAACAGCCTCTATGGCAGCCGGCAAGATGTTGACCTCGGTGCCGAGGCTAACGGTGTCGTGGCGCTGGGCCGAGGTGTTGAGCAAGACTACGTCTGGCACGTAGTGGTCGCGGAACAAGACCGGAACCAGGCTCAGGCGAGACGGAATGTAGTCGAGGCGCTTCGAGCCGCGCATCCCTGGGCCGACGAACGGCGATTCGAAGGTCACGCCGTCGCGGTCTGGAATGCCAGGGTGGGCGTTGAGCATGAACAGCTTGAATTCGGCGACGTTCTCGTCGAGCACTCGAAGCAGGGTCTTTGGCGCGGCGAAGTTGCCAGACGCTACGACTCTCGGGTTTTTGGTTGGCAGACTGCCAAGGATTGTTGCTAGTTGTGCTTCGGTGATTTTGCGCATTTCGGTACCTCTACCTAGAGCCTAGCCCTGTGGTGCGAGTACCTTGACCAGCTCCGCGGTGAGTAACGGGCGAAGCGTGTTGGCGAAAATATTGGTCAGGTGATTGTCGTCGCGGTAGACGATCACGTTGCCGATGATTGGTTCGCATGCGGTCGGCGCGCAGTAGACATCGTCGAGATTGATCTCACGGATGTTCGAACTGTTGAGTTTTGCGATTGCCTCGAGTGCCGGCTCATACTTGAGTCCGGTTGCGCGGCCGACCGAGCACGATGCGTTTTCGTGCCCCTTCGAAAATCGTAGGCAGTCGAGAATGTTTGCCAACGGGTGCGGATTGTCTTTTAGGTACAAGACCTGAGTCTGGTTTTGCGCCAACGTTGTGAGCATTTTTTCGACGCCTGAAACCGGAGAGACGTTTGAGCCGGTGGCCTTCACCCACTCAACACCGCTTTTCATCGAGGTGACGATTGCGGCGTATCGATTCGTGCCAAGGTAGTCGACAACTTTGGTAACCCAGGCGGCACACGCCTTCGTGAGAATCGCATCTTGCACTCGCGTTGCGTAACTCAACGGGCAGCCACCCTTGGCAATCACGTCGACCGACCAGTGCTGCTCTTTGCCAATGGCGTCGAAGACTCCGGTGAATTGATTCGCGTGAGAGTCACCCACAAGTGCGATGCGAATTGTCGAGTTGCGATCGCCGACCTTGCAGATGCGTACCGCGCTCGAATCGCGGTTGCCGCCAGGGCACTGCGGGTAGGCCTTAGCGATCGAATCTTGGCTGGCCAAATCGAGTGATGGCACCACGAGTCCCTTGTAGGCCGGGTTACTGCACTGCGTGCCGTCGGCCTGCCTGGCCTTAGCGCCGACACAGTCGGGCAGTTCGAGCCCGATCTTGTCGGCCAACTCAATACCCGCAGCCACACGGGCGTTGGCGGCGCTCGCGCCAGCAGCGCCAACCCCAATCAGCATTGAGGCGGCAGCCCCCATCGCCACGAAGGTCAACCACGGCCTGCTAGCCCTGCCGCCCGGCTTGGCACCTGCGGCAATCATTGGCAGCTCAACAAACTTTCTGGTCACCCAGGCCAGCAGCACAGTGGCGATTAGCTCGAGGCTGAGCATCCACGGGTTCGGTGCGGTGGCAAATGCCAAAGGAGTCAGAATCAGAATCGGCCAGTGCCAAAGGTAAACCGAATACGAAATGTCACCCAGAAACTGAACCGGCTTGAACCCAAGGATGCGCGTCAAGAGTGACTCACCAGGCGCCGACCAAATGGCAGCCGCTGTTGCTAACACCGGCCAGGCGGCTAGTGCCCCCGGAAATGCATCGGTCGGTTTGATCACTAAAGCCGAAGTCAGAATCGCCACAAACGCGATTACAAAAAGCCAGTCACGCATTCTTGAACTCAGCTTTCCCACGGGCAAGAATGCGACCACCGCGCCAACTCCGAATTCCCAAACGCGAGTTGGAGTCACAAAGTACGACATCGCGGCATCGTGGTGAGTGAAGTAAATCGAATAGGCAAAAGAGAAAGTAGTCAACGCCAGCAAACAAATCAGCAAAACGGCACGCGAACCTTTGCGAAGCACTCTGGCCAAAATCACACCGACTGCAATCAGCAGCGGCCACAAAAAGTAGAACTGCTCCTCGGCAGACAGCGACCAAAAATGTTGCACCGGTGAAGGAGCAGCTCCGAGTGCCAAATAGTCGACCGATGAAAACGCTAGAGACCAATTTTCGAAGTAGCCCGTGGCTGCGACAATGTCACCAAACCAGTTCGACTGGTCGGCGCTGCCTGCATAAATCCAGACCACCAGTGCCGTTACCGCCAGCACTAAAAACGACGCCGGAATTAGGCGACGGATGCGCCTTGCCCAGAATTCGGTTATCGAAAACCTGTCTGCGGCTACGTCGCGAAGAAGGTGGCCGGTGATCAAGAATCCCGAAATTACAAAAAATACGTCAACTCCGACGAAGCCACCGCCAAGCACCTGAGGCCAAAAGTGAAAGACCACGACCAGGGTGACTGCGAGTGCACGAAGAGCCTGAATATCAAAACGTAAAGGGCGCACTTTGCTCGGCTTCGTGAGAGTAGGTTGGACACAGACAACGATATCGGGGTAAGGGGAACAGATGTCTCAAGACGCTTCGTCGCAAGACGCCAAGGCAAACCACACAAGACTCATTGCGATTGGGGCTGCTGTACTGGCCTTGTTGGCACTAGGTACGGGCACGTACAGCCTGAACACCAAGGCAACGACGTGCTCGAATGGTCAAAATAGTGCAGCCGCGGCCACTGGCCTCGAAGGCATGTCTGCCTATGGTCTCTGGACGGCACTCGGCAACGAGGGCGACGAGCAGGCCTTTCTCGACTCACTAGTTGGTGACGATGGCAAATCCGGTCTGACCGGCGCTACCGGCAAGAGTGCCTATCAGCTTTGGCTCGATGCAGGCCACAAGGGCACCAAGAGCGACTTTTTGGCTTCGCTTGTTGGTCAAGACGGCGTCAAAGGTTTGAGCGCCTATGAGCTCTGGCTGCTGCAAGGAAACACGGGATCAGAGAAGCAGTTCCTCGATTCGCTAATTGGCGCGACTGGCGCAACCGGCGCTAATGGTCAAACTGGCCAGACCGGTCAAACCGGCGCGACTGGCTCGCAGGGTCAAACTGGACAGACAGGCCAAACCGGCGCAAACGGATTGAGTGCATATGAAGTTTGGGTTGCCAATGGCCACACTGGCGCAACCGAAGCAGACTTTCTGGCATCGCTCAAGGGTGACCCGGGCGTCTGCACAATCGTGACCGCAACGCCCGGAGCAGTAACTAGCTACTACGGTGCGTTCTTCGACGATGCGACCCAGTCGAACCCGGTTGCAAACGTCGCACATGCCATGCGCTACAACCAGTCGACGAACGGCGTCAACGGCGTGTTCTCTAACGGCGTACGAATTGTCGATGGCACCAAGATCACATTCGATCACCCTGGCATTTACAACATTCAGTTCTCAGCCCAGATGGAAAAGTCGACCGGCGGTAGTGACCCTGTCGACATCTGGTTGTCTTACAAGGGCAATCGTGTGCCTGTAACTGACACTCAGTTTCAGCTCGGTACCACCAAGCGCTTCGTCGCTGCCTGGAACTTCTTCGTGAACGTGACCGCTGGCGACTACTACGAGATCATGTGGATGTCGCCTGACATTACTCAGGACATCCTTGCTACGGGCGAGCGCACTGTGAATGGAGTGACAATTCCAGCCATCCCGTCGTTGATTCTTACCGTCAACCAGGTTGGCCAGTAGCGCAGAGCCAATGAAACCAGTTAGCAAAATAGCTGTAGTTGCGGCAATCATCGGCCCAATCCAGTCGGTTCTTGGCTGGCTGATTTCTGGCCTGCTAACGCCCGGATACGACCCGATTCGCCAGACCATCAGCGAGCTGGCCTCGCTCGATGCCCCAACGCACCTGTTGCAGTCGAGCTTCTTCATGCTGGGCGGCACCCTCACGATTCTTGGCGCGATCTTTGCCAGAACCCTCGCGCTGCCTGGTCGAATTGCACTCTTTATCTCGGGTCTTTGCACCTATGGGCTGACGATTTTTCCAACTCCGCTCGTCGGCCACTCGGCAATGCACCTGCTATTCGCGATCACCTCGTTTGTGCTTTCGGCTGGTTGGGTGTTGGCTGCGATGCGTTTTCGCAAGGATGCCCCAGCCATCATTCGACCAACGGCAGCGATCGCGCAAACCGTCTATCAAGCGATCATCGCCATCACCTTTTTGGTGGTTTGGTCTGACCCGAATGCTACAAACATCGGTTTTTGGGAGCGCGTTGTCACGACCAGCCAAGCGCTGCAGGTCACGGTTGTTGTTCTGGCAATTTACTTTTGGCAGCGTAAGCGCTCGGTTAGTCTTGACTCATGACAAATCTTTCACGCCCAGAAATTGAACCAATGCTCGAACCAGCACCAAGCGTGCTAACCATCAAGGATGACGTCATCGGCGACGGCGTAGAGGCTAAGGCCGGCGCAGTTGTGAACGTTCACTACCTAGGTGTCGACTATGAAACTGGCGAGGAGTTCGACTCTTCGTGGGGTCGCGGGCAGTCAATCGAGTTTCCGTTGAACCGCCTGATCAAGGGCTGGCAGGATGGCATTCCGGGCATGAAGGTTGGCGGTCGCCGCACCCTCATTTGCCCACCGGCCCTTGCCTACGGTGAGGCTGGCGCGGGCCACCACCTCTCGGGCCGCACCCTGGTCTTCGTAATCGACCTGCTAGGCACCAACTAATCCCAAGGCTTAAGGCAAAAACCTCACCCGCAAAGGTGAGGTTTTTCTTTTGTAGGCCCCGAGGGGATCGAACCCTCGACCCACGGATTAAAAGTCCGTTGCTCTAACCAACTGAGCTAGAGGCCCAACCGTTGCTCCCAATAGGCGCAACTGCTCTAGTTTATCGAGCCGACAGGTGTGCTTCCACGTCTCGCAGTACGCGATTGTCGATTGAGTGACCTAGCCCGTCATAGGTTGGCACGGATGCGCGTGAATGGTGGCGCAACCAGTCATAGGTGCGCTCTACAGCAACCGGAGATATCACTCCGTCTTGTAGTCCGCGAGCGTAGAACACGCGCGGCTTAGATTGCATCAATTCGGCATCGGCTGGCTGTGAGCCCTGAAGCACAAAGCCAGAGAGAATCACGGTGTCGAGAATTCGCGATGGTCGAGTGCGTAGTAGTTGTGATGCCATCAGTCCGCCTTGCGAGAAGCCAATCACAATTAGCGGCGAATCGGCTGAAAGGTTCTCATCGATCCAATGCCAAATGTCTTCGGTTGCATCTACGACGTCGTCAACGTTCGGAATGCCTGGAGCAGCAAGAGGAAACCACGCGAAACCACCGTGTTGGGTGGCCAGCCCGCCGCGAAGTGAAACCCACGCATGTGTGAGCTTTAGAAAAGGAACAATGTCGATTAAGTCTTTTTCGTTAGCACCATAGCCGTGCAGTAGCAAAATGATGGGCTGTGCATCGCTGTTCTGGTCAGCCTTGCGTTCATCGAGGTTGTGAACAATCGCGTGCCGAATAGGGTGGCGCATTATTCGATTCTAGGTTGAGCGAGCAGCGCGTCGGTCTTGTCGTTCTTGCGGCCAGGCCATTCGACGATCAGCATCGCCGCTACCATGAGTGCGCCGCCAATGATCGTCTTAAGAGACAAGGTCTCTTGGCCGACCAAAACTGCGATGAGTGCGGCAAACACGATTTCGCTGGTCAGAATGATTGCGACGCGCGATGCCTCGATCTGCGATTGCGCCCAGGTCTGAATGAAGAAGGCAAGTGCCGTTGCGAGTACCGCCGTAAACACGACGGCAATCCAAACATCTGGGGTTGGCGGCGGCTGGTAGCCGTCGGTGAGTGCCCCGGCCCAAGTCAGTACCGCCATGGTGCCAAGCTGAATCACGGTCAAGGCATAAACGTCACGCCCAGGGCTCCAGGCGCCAAGGCCTACGATGTGAGCTGCGAATAACACAGCGCAGACAATGCCCCAAACCTGGCCAGCCTCGATGCTCAGGCCGTTGATCGAAATGAGCCCGAGACCAACGGTGGCAAGGCCAACGCCCCAACCCACGGTCTTGCTGAGTTTGTTCTTAAGCACCAGCCAGGCGATCAGCGGAGTGAGTACGACGTAGAGGCCAGTCAAGAAGCCGGTGATTGCGGCCGTGGTCATCTGAAGCGCGATGGTCTGCGTGATGTAGCCGCCACCCAATAGCAAACCCAGTGGAACGCCGTAGCGAAGCAGGCCCGGCTTGAAGGCGAGCACTACCTTTGGTCGCGCAGCAATCATCACGAGAGTTGCGAGAGTGAAACGGCTGGCCAAGAAGTCGTAGATCGGCTGCTGGTCGACGGCAGGTTTCATGATTACAAAAGCGCCACCCCAAAATGCGGCGACCATGAGAAGTGCTAGCGGGGCAAAGCGAGTGTTGTTTTTCAATCTGCCACCAAAATCGATTCGTGCAATTCGGTCGCGACTACACGTGGCTTCTTGCCTTCGCGATTCACATGGACCACCAAGAACTGACCCGGGCGAAGTGTCGTCGCTGAATTGATTTGCGAACGCAGGCCTAGCGGTGCAAACGCCGCAATCGTTTTCAAAATGGTCGGCAGCGATGGACGGTGTGAGCACACGACTACCGACTTGCCATCGAGCATGACATCTTCAATCACAGCAAAAGTGCGGCTTGGGCGAGTGGCGTTGCCGAGTTCGCTCAACTGGTGACGTTCGACAATTTTGAGTTTGCGCTTGATTGCGAAAGGTTTGACCGTATCGAGGCAGCGCTTCCATGGCGAGGTGACGACAAGTTTCGGCCCAAAAGCAGCGAGCGGTTTGATCAAAGCGACGGCCTGCTTCTTGCCAAACTCGTGCAGCGGGCGTCGACCGTCATCTACGGTGCGGCCACCCTTCCACTCGGCACGCGGCATAGCCTTGGCGTGACGAAGCACGATGACCGGCTTGGTTTTGAGCAGGTTCTCGTCGTGTAGGGCAACCAGTTGGTTGAGTGGCAGGTGATCGAATTCGTAGCTGAGCAGCTTGCGGGCCTGGGCTACGGTACGCCACTCCACCTTGGCAACCTCTTCGGAAGGCTTGAATTTACTGGCTGCCAGCGCCTTGTCGGTCACTTGGGCAGCCCAGTAGTGAACCTCTTTGTCTTCGCCGTTCGGCAGCGGATAGTGCACCTCTGCAAGGTGAACGCCGAGCGAAACCTTCAACCCGGTTTCTTCGCGCAGCTCGCGCACGGCTGCCTCGGCCACAGTTTCACCTTTGTCGAGCTTGCCTTTTGGCCATGACCAGTCGTCGTAGCGAGCGCGGTGAATTAGCGCGACCTTCAATTGGTTTTTCTCAAGGCGCCACAAAATTGCGCCAGCTGCAACAACGCTCACTTGGGTTAGCGTCTCTTCGCGTGAATGTCGCGCATCAGCTGGTCTTGAACATCGACTAGGCGAGTGCCGTCTTGTGCGTATTGGTGACGGTGCCACTCACCGTTCGAGTCAAGGTGCCACGATGCCGCCGAGTCGCTCATCGCAAGATCGAACAGCGAATTGACTTCTTGAATTTGATCTGGCTGAACCAAGCGCACCAGCGCCTCGACTCGTCGGTCGAGGTTGCGATGCATCATGTCGGCACTGCCAATGTAAACCGCAGGATCGCCGCCACCCAAGAAAGTGAATGCACGTGAGTGCTCAAGATAGCGACCGAGCACCGAACGAACCTTCACTGTTTCGCTAAGCCCAGGAACTCCAGGCTTTAGCGAACACATACCGCGAACCAAAATCTCAACTTCGACGCCGGCCTGCGCGGCTCGGTAAAGAGCATCGATGATCAGCTCGTCGACCATCGCGTTTACCTTGACACGGATGCGCGCATCCTTGCCCTCGCGCTTGAAAGCAATCTCGCGGTCGATGTGTTCGATGAGTCCATCGCGAACACCGTTTGGCGAAACCAAAAGCGACTTGAATGACGAGTCAGGCGCAAAGCCAGAGAGTCGGTTGAACAGCTTGGTCAGGTCTTCGCCGACCGATTCGCGTGAAGTGAGCAGACCAAAGTCTTCGTAGAAACGAGCGGTCTTTGGGTTGTAGTTACCCGTACCGATGTGGCAGTAGCGGCGCAGCTGGCCGCCCTCCTGGCGAATGACCAGCGCGAGCTTGCAGTGAGTCTTGAGCCCAACGATGCCGTAAACCACGTGTACGCCGGCGGCCTCGAGCTTGCGGGCCCATGAAATATTGGCCTGCTCGTCGAAACGAGCCTTGATCTCGACCAGGGCCAGAACCTGCTTGCCAGCCTCGGCGGCCTGAATCAGGGCGTCGACGATCGGGCTGTCACCCGAGGTGCGGTACAGGGTTTGCTTGATGGCCAGAACGTGTGGGTCGGCGGCGGCTTGCTGCAAGAACGAAACCACCGATGTAGTGAACGACTCGTATGGGTGGTGCAGCAGAATTTCGCGCTGACGAATCGCGCCGAAAATGTCGATCGGTTCGTCGTCGTGGCTGACCAGGTAGCGGCTCGTCACACGTGGGTGTGGCGGGTAACGAAGTTCTGGTCGCTGAATGCCAGCAAGCCCGAATAGGCCGGTCAGGTCGAGCGGCTTTGGCAAGTGGTAGACATCTTCGTCGGTGATGTCGAGTTCACGCATGAGCAAATCGAGCACCTGCGGGTTAATGTCGTCGGCTACTTCGAGGCGAACCGGTGGGCCAAAGCGACGACGTAGCAATTCTTTTTCGAGCGCGACAAGAAGGTTCTCGCCTTCGTCTTCGTCGACCTCGAGGTCTTCGTTACGAGTAACGCGGAACAAGTGATGTTGCAAAACCTGCATTCCCGGAAATAGCTGACCCAGGAATTCGCCAATGATGTCTTCGAGTGCAACGTAGCGCGAATCGTGCAAAGTCTGGTTACCAGGGATGCGCACAAAACGTGGCAGCAGTGGCGGAACCTTCACACGCGCAAAGTGTTCGGTGTCGTTCTCGACGTTTTTGAGAACGACCGCGAGGTTTAGCGAAAGACCAGAGATGTAAGGAAA
>JBDKLV010000032.1:0-29670 GCA_039795455.1 Actinomycetota bacterium | reverse complement strand
GGCCAGTTGGTACAAGCGGCACCGGCGCCAGAAGCGAGTGCTGCATCCCAACAGAAAACAGTCGATGCCCAAGCACCGGTCCAGTAGATGCGAGTGCCCTGAGTCTCTGGGTTCTTCGATGCAATGGTGTAAGCACCGGCGTTACCAGGGCCTTCTTGAATTACCAATGACGCTGGTCGAGTCGAAGTCACGCCAGCAAAGCTGTAGCAAGGGTTGGTTGCTAGGTCGACGTAACACATCTTCGATGGGTTGCCACTTGTGTCAGGAAGTACGTACTCGGTGTACGCGGTTGAAGGCAAAGTGATCGGGTAACCGGCGCAGCCTGCAAAGGTCAAGGCATCAAAACAAATCGCCTTGGTACCGGTCGATGCATAAATCTTTCCGTTGTAGTTGTAGAGGGTCGAGCCACCGACGTTAGCCGATGTGACGCCCGAGGTAACTAGAGGCTGGCTCGGGCAGGCGCCGCCGAGGCCACCGTTTAGAGCGGTGTCGAGACAGAGCACCTTGCCGGTTGCGGTCTCCCAGGTGAACAAGCGAGTACCGCTTTGCGCGAATGCTTCAGTAGCGGTGTAGTCACCAGCACCGGTAGTTCCGACTGGAACGAAAGATGCAGCAGCGGTGCCGTTACAGAATGCTGGCGATGCGATGTTGGTGATGTTGATGCAGAGGAAACCAGACTGAGTCCCACTGTTAGTGGCCTGCCATAGGTGGTGGTTGATGTTGTCAACGTAACCCTCAGAACGCATCTTGGTTGGGAAAGGGCTGATGCTAAATGGCCAAGATCCGCTACAGGTTGTACCGGTACGGGTGTGACAGTCAACGGCCGCTGGGCCTGAGTGGTGATAGATGTTGAAAACGTGGTTGTTGTTGTCAAAGAAGACTGACCAACCATCGCCGGCACCCGATGCAGCAAAGGCACCGCTTGGTGGAGCAACTGCGGTTGCTTCGGCAGTTGCAATCTGCTGACCGTTCGAAGTTCCTTGTGAGTTTAGGTTTCCGACAGCCTTCACCTTGGTGACGGCAGCCCAGGTCGATGGAGAGCTAGGGGTGGTAGAGCTCCAGGTCGATCCGTTGTAGTAGTAAATAGTCCAACCAGCAGGTGCAACAATCTGGCTTGCCGAACTTAGCGACATCTTGGTTGGGTCAATGTTCATCACGATGGTCTGGCTCAGCACACCGGTGTCAGAAAGCGGTGCACGAGCAGTGAAGGTTCCGTTATCGCTACAAAGTATTAGTGAGGTCGCAGCTGCGCCGGCCGGGCTAGTACAAACGGCCGAGGCGTCTGCCGACTGCACGCCGACGAGACCGCCGGCAATCAGCGCGACTGCGACAAAAGAATTAAGAATGCGTTTTGCGATATTCAAAGTAACCCCTGAGAAGAAATGGAACTCCTCAAGTGTAAATCCCGCCGTCTACAGCGACGGCTGCGGCGCAAGCAAAGAATCGATGAACGGGAAGACGAGGCCAAACATTGCGGCCACCGCGAGCGCGCAAACCAAGACAGCAAGGATGAACGACCAAACGCTCTCTAATAAAGGTGTCCGATTTGGCACTCGACGCAACTGACCGATCAACCAATTCCAAATCATGGGGTTACCCCCACTGTCGGGTCATCTGCCAGCGAGTGGATGGCAGTCAGGTAGCCCCACCAGATCCAGCGGCGGTAGGAGTTCCAGGCCGGGTCGCAGGTGGTCAGGGTCAAAAGGTTGAAGCCCCGAGCATCCGTGGGCAGCGCCACCCGAGGTGCCCTGCTGACAACGTAGTAATCGCTCGGTTTCACGAACTTGGTGGCGAACAGCTTGTACTCGTAAATGGCCTCGCCGGTCTTGACGTAGACCAAGTCGCCAGACTGCAGCTTTGGAAAGTCGTAAAACGGCTGCCCGTGGGTAACTCGGTGGCCCGCAATGGCGAAGTTGCCCGCCTGACCCGGCAGCTGAGAGTCGGTGTAGTGACCGAGGCCCTTGGCCAGATTGGCCTGACCTGTGCCTTCGAGCAGCGGCAGCCCCCAGGCTGAATGGCCGAGCCGAGGAATGTAAACCAGAGCGAAAGGCTGGTTGATCTGCACGTTGAGGTTGTGCTGAGTAGTCCACTCTTTTTCGAGCTGGGCCGTGGTGTTCGCGGTGGCCGTGGCCGCCTGCAGGTTCGTGCCGTAGTTTTCGTAAATCAACCAAAGCCCAATGACAATGCCCGCAAGGATAAACAACTCCCCGGTTAGTCGCACTGCTTTATTGAACACACACTAATTCTTAGGTAAGACTGGTGTTGAACCAAACTTTAAGTCTTAGCTCAGGGGTCAAAATCAAAAGTAATCGCGTTGCGGTGATCTACTACCCAGGCCGTATTTCGCTAGACAAACTTCGCAAGTCGGTCGACGCAGTCACGGCGAAGACCGATTTCAAGTCGACACTTTGGCTAGCGACAGATGCGAACGAGACCGGTGCAGCGCAAGCGCACGAAGCCATCGCGAAAAAAGCAACGCACCTTGTTGTCGTCGGCGGCGATGGCACAGTGCGCTCAGTACTCGAAGCCGTTGCTCGATCTGGTGCCGATGTTTCGGTTGGTGTGGTTCCTGCTGGCACCGGAAACGTCTTGGCGCGAAACCTCGGCGTCGAGTTGAGTTCACTCGCGACACAGGTTCGACGCGCGATCCTCGGCATCGCGCATCCGATTGATATGGGTATTGCGCGCATCATTCACCGCGACGGGATGCGCGAAGAGAAACTTTATGCAGTGATGGCCGGCCTCGGGCTCGACGCCAAGATCATGCTGAACACCGACCCAGCACGCAAGCGCCGCCTCGGCTGGATTGCCTATGTTGAGAGTGGGTTCAAGGCGATTCCGCTCAAGTACCACCGCATGAGCGTCAACGTAGATTCTCGTGAAGAGCGCCGCGTACGAGTGCTCACACTGCTAGTCGGCAACGTCGGTTGGCTGCCGGGTCGCCTTTCGATGATGCCCGATGCCTCGCTTGATGACGGCAATCTCGACGTTGCAGCAATTGGCCCGTATCACGTCTGGCAGTGGATCGACTTTTGGTCACGCGTGACGATTGGCAATAACGTGGTGCGCATTTCGCGCGTTGGTCGCAAGTTGCTCGATGCGACTGCCGATGTAAAGACGCTGGAGAACATGACCGGTAAAAAGATTCGCGTGCAGCCTGACGAAACGGTTGAACTTCAACTCGATGGCGATGCCATCGGATTCATTTCAGAAGTTGAGTTCGAATCGAAACCGCGCGCGGTACTTATTCGCAGCTGATTATTTGCCGCGCTTGAGTTTTGTCATCCAGGTGTTGGCAG
Source organism: Actinomycetota bacterium (assembly GCA_039795455.1). GTDB lineage: Bacteria > Actinomycetota > Actinomycetes > Actinomycetales > Microbacteriaceae > Rhodoluna. Next base: position 26,371 of record JBDKLV010000032.1, on the reverse strand, counting down.
CAGCAAACTCAGTGTTCGAATTGTTTCCGTTGTGCTCAGACTTTTCGTTGTCGGCACGCGAGTACGAACCCAAGAAAATTACACGAGGGCTAAAGCGGTGCAAGCCCTTGAGCGCTTCTGCAACTGCTTCGTCGTGCAAGTGACCCTGTGCATCGATGTTGAAACGGTAGCGACCGAGACGGTCACCGATTGGTCGCGACTCGATGCGTGAAAGGTTCACGCCGCGAGCTGCGAATTGCTCGAGCATTTCAAGTAGTGCACCGGGGCGGTCGGTAGGCAACTCGACAATCACCGAAGTCTTGTCGCGACCAGTGCGCTCAGGAATGTCGCCAGCCAATCCAATCTGAATAAAGCGCGTCTGTGCGTGCTTGTTGTCGCCGATGTTCTTGGCCAGAACCTTTAGGTCGTAGTGATCGGTAATGGTCGACGCCGCCACAGCCGCCTCAGCGTGAGTCGTATTCAACAGGTCGGCAGCCGCTGCTGCGGTCGAGGTGGCCGGCAGGTACTTGTGCTTCGGAAGGTTCGCGGCCAACCACTTTCGGGTCTGGGCATAGGCGACCGGATGGGTGGCTACGGTGTGTACATCCTTGATTGATACACCCTTGGCGGCAACCAAATTGAACGAGATTGGCACCAAATACTCGCCATAAATACGGATGTTCTCGGTCGCAGCCAGCGCATCGAGAGTGGCCGAGACGCCGCCTTCGATCGAGTTTTCGACCGGAACCATGGCTCGGTAGGCCTTCTTGGCAAGTACCAGGTCGATGGCCTCTTGAACGTTCGAAACCGGGCGATGGGTCTGCCCCTTAGCCTCTGGAACCTGCGCCAAAGCAAGCTCGGTAAACGTGCCGACCGGGCCCAAGTATGCATAAACGCGCTTGACCGAACCGTTACCTGATTTCTTTGCCATGCATAAAGGGTAATGGTCAAAATTGGTTCATGACAGAGCGCGCCGGGCAAAAGGCTCAAGCATCAGACCTAATCGACATCAGCAAGTTGATCGACGCCTACTACTCGATCAAGCCCGATGTGAGCATCGTTGAGCAGAAGGTTGCCTTTGGCACCAGCGGCCACCGCGGCACCTCGACGAATGGTTCGTTCAACGAAGACCACATTGCCGCGATCACGCAAGCGATTGTTGAATACCGTCGTCGCGAAAACATTCACGGCCCGATTTATGTCGGCAAAGACACTCACGCGTTGAGTGGCCCCGCGCAAGAAACTGCTCTCGAAGTTCTCGCCGGCAACGATGTCGTTGCTCTGGTCGACACTCTCGATGGCTACACCCCGACACCTGCCGTTTCAGTTGCGATCATCAACCACAACAACGGCATGCCCGAAGGTAGTTCGCAGCTCGCCGACGGACTTGTGATCACTCCTTCGCACAACCCTCCGACCGATGGTGGTTTCAAATACAACCCGCCACACGGAGGGCCGGCCGACACCGACGCGACTAACTGGGTCGCCGCTCGCGCGAACGAAATAATTCTCGGCGGCATGCGCGAAGTGAAGCGCGCAAAGTCGGCGCCACAACTTTTCGATTTTCGTGAGAACTACATTTCGCAACTCGACCAAGTTCTCAACATGGATGCGATTGCCGGCAGCGACGTAACCATCGGAGCGGATCCGATGGGTGGTGCCTCGGTTGACTACTGGGGAGAGATCGGTGCGCGTTACAACTTGAACCTCACTGTGCTGAACCCAAACGTCGACTTTCAGTTTGGCTTCATGACTCTCGACTGGGACGAAAAGATTCGCATGGACTGCTCATCGCCTTTTGCGATGGCTTCACTTATTGCCGATCGTGAGCGCTTCACCATCTCGACGGGTAACGACGCAGACGCAGACCGACACGGCATCGTCACTCGCGACCACGGCCTGATGAACCCGAACCACTTCTTGGCTGTCAGCATCGACTACCTGTACCGCAACCGCCACGGCTGGAAACCGGATACCGCAGTGGGTAAGACCATGGTGTCGTCGTCGATGGTCGACCACGTGGTTGCAGCCCTCGGCCGCCGCCTGATTGAGGTTCCGGTAGGTTTCAAGTGGTTCGTGCCTGGGCTCATCGATGGCTCGGTTGGCTTCGGTGGCGAAGAGTCAGCGGGCGCTTCGTTCTTGCGCCTAAACGGCAAGGCCTGGTCGACAGACAAGGATGGCCTCATCCTTGGTTTGCTAGCCAGCGAGATCGCTGCCGTCACCGGAAAGACTCCGAGCCAGCACTACGAAATCTTGACGCACAAGTACGGTGCACCGGCATACGAACGTATCGATGCGCCTGCGACCCTCGAACAAAAGTCGAAGCTCTCGAAACTATCTGCAGAAGCTGTTACCGCGAGCGAACTTGCTGGCGAACCGATCAAACAGATTCTCACTCACGCACCAGGAAACGGTGCGGGTCTCGGGGGCTTAAAGGTTGTCACCGAATCGGCATGGTTTGCAGCCCGACCTTCGGGAACCGAAAACGTCTACAAGATTTATGGCGAATCGTTCAAGGGTGTCGAACACTTGCGCGAGGTTCAGGTTGCGGCGAAAGAACTCGTTGATAAGTCGCTGAGTTAAATTCGTTTCGCAAACTTAGGCGCAACTAATTTAAGTAGCCCGGCGCTGCAGGCAAACCGAAGTACTTTTCGAGCACCACGATGTTCGCGTTGTGCATCGCCGTTGCAACTTCGACACCGACAAAACGCAAGTGCCAAGGTTCGTACTGATAACCGGTGTATGCGGTCTGCCCGCTTGGGTAGCGCACGATGAATCCGTAGCTGTAAGCATTCGCAGCGATCCACGCCGCTGCCTTCGAAGATCCAAAGTTGTTAATGCGGCAACCAAGCTGCGTCGTAGAAACGTCTGCAGCCAATCCGGTTTGGTGTTCGCTATAGCCAGGATGCGCAGCCAAGTTCTCTGCGATCTTCTTTCCGTAGCGAGCGACATCGGTGTTGTACGTCGAGGTCTGAGTCGCGTAGCTGCGATACCCGCTGTTTAGGCAAAGCGTGCCGACTCCAGCCGCGGTCATGGCCGACTTGAGTTTGCGATAGCCGGTGGCTGCCGGCTTGGCCAGGTTCAGCCACTGGTCGAGCACCGGCTTGTATTTGATCGGATTCAACGGGCGAGTTTTGTTGACCACGACCCAGAGCGAATCGGCTCGGTCGATCGACTGCGCGGTCGGGGTTGGCGTAGGTGTAACCGTCGGCGTCGGCGCAACCGTCACGGATGCACTTATAGAAGGTGCGGGCGTCGGCGTTGCGCTGGCAGCCCAGGCCGACGAGTTACCCGGGGCCAAACATCCAAGTAATAAAAGGCCCGCGAGCCCGAACGGAATAAATCCGCGCCTGTTGGGCTTTACCCAACTGACGAGTCTCTGGCGTTTAGGCTGGAACACGGCTCAAGCCTAAATCAAGGCAAATAAGCAATTCAGAAAAGAGGCCCTTCGTGGCGCGTGAAAAGAAGTCTGCAGCGGTCAACACCGCGGCACACTCGGGTGAAATGACTCACCGCGAAATCTTGCTGGTACTGGTCGGACTCATGTCTGGCATGTTCCTATCGGCACTTGACCAGAGCGTTGTAGGTTCGGCAATGCGTACTATCGCTGACGACCTAAAGGGGCTTGAGCTTCAGGCCTGGGTTACCACCATGTACCTGATCACCTCGACCGTGGCGACACCTATTTATGGCAAGCTCGGCGACATCTTCGGTCGTCGTCGCTTGTTCATGATTGCCATCTCGATCTTCTTGCTCGGTTCAGCCCTTTCGGGCTTTGCGGCAGACATGTGGCAGCTCGCCGCATTCCGCGCAGTGCAGGGTATCGGTGCCGGTGGTTTGTTCTCGCTAGCAATCACCGTGCTTGCCGACATCGTTCCACCGCGTGAGCGTGCCCGCTACCAAGGCATGTTCTTGGCAGTATTCGGTTCGTCTTCGGTTCTTGGCCCAGTGGTCGGTGGCTTGTTCGCGAGCGCACCAGAGATTCTTTGGCTCAACGGATGGCGCTGGGTCTTCTTGATCAACCTTCCAATCGGTGCAGTTGCTTTGTACATGGTTTACAAGTTCTTGCACGTTCCACACGTACCAAAGCCACACCGCATCGACTGGTGGGGCGCAATCACCATCGTTATGGCAGTTGTTCCGCTGCTCATCGTGGCCGAAAACGGTCAGAGTTGGGGTTGGGGTTCGGCCGAGTCGATCACCATGTACGCAATTGGCATAGTTGGCATCGTCGCCTTCATCATGGCTGAGCGCGCGGCGAAAGAAGAGGCGCTGCTTCCGCTTTCGTTGTTCAAGTCATTCGGTTTCTCGATGTCAACCATCCTCGGTGTAATCATCGGTGTCGGAATGTTCGGTGGAATGATGACCCTGCCGTTGATCATGCAGATCGTGAACGGTTTCACTCCTACCCAGTCGGGCTTCGCAATGTTGCCAATGGTGTTCGGAATGATGACCGCGACCGTGATCTCTGGTCAGGTAACCCGCAAGACCGGCAAGTACCGAATCTTCTTGACCACCGGTACCGGCTTCTTGCTGCTCGGCTACGTCTACATGAACGGCTACACCGCAGACCTCGCCTACTGGCAGGTGGCAATCGGCATGCTGCTCATCGGCTTCGGTCTTGGTCAGCTCATGCAGACCCTTACCTTGGTCTCGCAGCAGACCGTTCCAGCTTCAGAGGTTGGTGTCGCGACTTCGTCGGCAACCTTCTTTAGACAGATGGGTGGAACCCTGGGTGTTGCAGTATTCATCTCGATTCTGTTCAACTCGCTTGGTGACAACATCAAGAACGCTTTCAAAGACTCGAGCGTTATCGCTGGCGTGAAGGCTGCGGTTCAAGACCCGAAGGTGCTCGCTGACCCGAACAACCAGATCGTCTTGAAGGCAATGCAAGACCCAGCGCACAGCTCGCTCGGCGACCAGATCAAGACCGACTCGTCGTTCTTGTCTCACCTAGACCCACGCTTGGCTCGTCCGTTCCTAGTCGGTTTCGCCGACTCGGCGGTAACAGTGTTCTTCTGGGCGACTCTCGTCGTTGCCGTTGCGTTCGTGCTTTCGTTCTTTATCAAGGCGCCTGCACTTCGCAACACTTCGGCTAGCCAGGACGCCGCTGCAGCCGCAGCCGGTCACTAGCCTCAAGCTAATTCGAAACCCCGTCAGCAATGGCGGGGTTTCGTTTTATCCTTTAACCACACGGGAGTTCGGTGCCACCGATCTGAGAGGAAGACTGTAAGTCTTCGACCGTCGAACCTGATTTGGGTAATGCCAGCGCAGGAAGGACAACATGATGCTTTCTATTCCAAAAGTTTCAATTCGAATCGCTTCACTTTTCGCCGCAGTCACATTGACTGCAATTTCACTCACCGGATGTTCGTCTTCGAGTTCACTCGCATCGCAACTGACCGTAGTGGTTCACGACAGCGTGGTGATTACCGATGCGCAACTTGCAGAATTCACGAAACAGACCGGCATCGAAGTCACTCTGGTTAAGGCAGGCGACGCCGGAGCGATGACCAACAAGTTGGTGCTAACCAAGGATCAGCCAATTGGCGATCTGGTTTACGGCATCGACAACACCTTTGCTTCGGTGGCAACTTCGAACAATGTGATTGCCGGTGACTTGAGTGCTATCGACTACGGCGATGTCTGTCTCAACTACGACAAGACCTGGTTTGCATCTCACGAGCTGGCGGCTCCGACCTCGCTCGACGATTTGATCAAGAGTGACTACCAAGGGCTAACTGTCGTCGAGAACCCAAACACATCTTCGACCGGGCTTGGTTTCTTAGCGGCGAGCGTTGCGCAGTACGGCGATGCAGGATGGCAAACCTACTGGCGCGCACTCAAGAACAACGATGTGAAAATCGACGCCGGCTGGGAAGACGCCTATTACACCGACTTCTCTGGATCGTCGGGCAAAGGCAACTACCCGATCGTTCTCTCGTACTCGTCATCTCCTGCCGACGAAGTGCGCGACAACGGCGAAAGCCAGACCGCGGCAATTCTCGGTGGCTGCTACCGACAGACCGAATACGCGGGGGTACTGACCGGAACCAAGAACCTTGGTGGAGCCAAGAAGTTCATCGAATTCCTGTTGAGCGACAAGTTCCAGGCGAGCATCCCTGGCTCTATGTACATGTATCCGGTCAGCAAGACCGTTTCGTTGCCTGACAGCTGGGCTCAGTTCGCACCAGCCGCCGACCAGCCGATCGGCAAAGACCTAGATGTCAACGCCAATCGAGCCACCTGGCTGAAGGCATGGACCTCGATCTTCGGTTAGCCAAATTGCGTCGTGTTTCGGCGCTACTTGGTGGGTGGTTGATACCCGCTGGTTTCATCGGGTTGTTGTTTTACTTTCCGCTTGGGTCGATTCTGCTGCTCGGTTTCTCTGGCGAATTTCTTGGCGTGCTCGGCACTCCGATTGCGGTTGCGGCGATCTGGTTCACGCTTTGGCAGGCGGTGGTTTCTGTCGCGCTAGCGCTTGCGATTGGCCTGCCACTGAGTTATTTGCTTTATCGCCGCCGCTTTTTTGGTTCTGCGTTTTTACGCAACTTGATGCTCGTGCCATTTGTAACGCCAACCATCGTGGTTGTAATCGCTCTGCAACCGCTGCGAGTACTACCAACCTGGATGGCGATTCTCGCGGCCAACCTGTTTCTCAATCTTGCGGTTATCGTTCGCGGTGTTGGTAGCAGTTGGCAATCGCTCGATCGCAATCTCGACGATGCCGCACGACTCGATGGCGCAAATGGTTGGCGACTAATTCGTTCGATTCACGTACCCGTCTTGCGCTCGGCAATTCTCTCGTCTGCAAGCCTGGTGTTCTTGTATTGCGCCACCAGTTTTGCCATTGTGCTTTCGTTCGGCGGCGGTCAAATTCAGTCGATTGAAACTCTTACCTATTACTCGCTTACGGCTCACCTCGATTTGCCAACCGCGAGCGTGTTAGCTCTCGTGCAAACGGTAATCACGGTGGTGGTGTTTTTGCTCTCACGTCGAGGCGATGTTGCTGTCGAAGACTTGTCTCTGAGTGCCGCGCCTCTTGCCTCGCGGTTTTCGGTGTTCGCGGTTTGGGGTTTCATCGCGGTGGCCTTCGCCTTGCCGATTGGTCAGGTTCTCGCCCGTGGGCTAAACGCGCAGGCCTTCGATTGGCTGAACTCACTCGGAGCTCGCGGGCTGCTCGATATCACCGTCTGGCAGGCACTGGCCAATTCGTTGCGCAACTCACTAATTGCGGCATCGCTGGCTCTAGTCGTCGGTACCTTGGTTGCCAAGCTCTCTACTCGCCGCCCGGGCTTGAGGCTCTGGTTCGTGCTACCGCTGGGGGTGTCGAGCGTCATGCTTGGCTTTGGCTATCTGGTCGCCTTCGGCGGCGAGCCCCTGCCACTGCGCTCATCATGGATGGTCGTGCCGTTGGTTCAATCCGTACTGGCCACCCCGCTCGTGGTTCGAGGCCTGAGTGCCGCACTCGATGGCCTGCCGAGAGAACTAGCCGAGTCTGCCGCGACGGCGGGTGCCTCGGGCTGGCAGATCTGGCGAATGATTGAGCTTCCGCTGATTGCCATCGCGTTCAAGAATGCCGTCGCTCTGGCACTCCTGGTCTCAATCGGCGAATTCGGCTCGGCGGCATTGCTCAGCTATGGCAAGCAGGCCACACTGCCAGTGGTTTTGTTCAGACTGATTTCGCGGCCCGGCGAACAGAATTACTCGATGGCAATGGCGGCAGCGTCGCTGATGATCATCTTCGTGTTCGCTGTCGTCACGCTAACCTCTGCCGGCAAACCTAAAAACTAAATCGCGAAAGCGCTAGTCGACCAGCTCGAACGAAACGTTCTCTTTGGCCATGCGTTCGGTAATAACCGCAATCGACTCAGGGTTCTGATCGATCAAAACGAAATGCCGACCAAGTTTGGCAGCGACGGCCCCAGTGGTTCCTGAACCGGCAAAGAAATCGAGCACTGTGTCACCTTCGCGCGAAGAAGCCTGAATGATGCGTCGCAAAATTCCCTCAGGCTTTTGCGTCGGATACCCGGTCTTCTCTTTTCCGGTCGGTGACACGATTGTGTGCCACCAGACATCCGTGGGTAGTTTGCCGGCAGCAACTTTCTCGGGAGTGACGAGCCCCGGTGCCATGTACGGCTCGCGATCGACATCGGCGTTGCTAAAGAAGTAGTCGTTCGCGTTCTTGACATAAACAAGGATGGTGTCGTGCTTCGATGGCCAACGATTCTTCGCTTTGCCGCCGTAGTCGTACGCCCAAATGATCTCGTTCAGAAAACTTTCGCGACCAAAAAGCGCGTCGAGCAAAACCTTGGCATAGTGCGCTTCGCGATAGTCGAGGTGCAGATAGAGCGTTCCAGTTGAATGCAGAATCCGCCAGGCCTGCTCTAAGCGAGGCTCGAGAAAACTCCAGTAATCGGCAAACTCATCGTCGTAGCTAAGCACTGTCTCGCGAATGATTTCGTAGTTCATGCCCTTGAAGCCAACCCGGCCAGAGCCCTCTACCCGCTTGGTAGTTGAGGTTCCGCGCTCCTGGCGGCGGCCGGTGTTGAAGGGCGGATCAATGTAAATCAGCTGTGCCGAACCGTCGGGAATAGAGTGAAGGTGCTTCAGGTTGTCCCCGAAGTAAACCTTGTTGGCATTGGCTGGCACAGAAAGAGATTAACAGTATGAACACTGAAGTCATTCACAACGCCGAGTCACATCGCTACGAAATTTGGCTCGATGGTGAGAAGGTCGGTCACGCCGACTACAGCGTTCGACCTGGCGAGATTCACTTTGTGCATACCGAGGTTGACCCGGCTCAGCAGGGCAAGAACCTTGCCGCGATTTTGATGCGTGCAACCCTCGACGACGTGCGTGCCAACCGCACCGAGAAGGTTGTTCCGGTTTGCAGCTATGTAGTCAAGTACATGGAGAAGCACCCTGAGACTCAGGACTTGCTATTGAATCCAATCGAGGATGCAATTGCCGCCTGTCAGTGGAAGCCTAAGCAAGCCTAAAAGTTGCATCGAGCCATTCGACGACATCGTCGATGACTCCATCCTTGCCAATCTCATTTAGCGTCTCGTGACGCATGCCTTCATAAATCACGAGTGTCACATCGTTCACACCAACGCGACGGAAAGCGTCGAGAAGTTTCTTGTTGCCCTTCTCGCCACCAATCGGGTCTTCGCTACCGGCAAACAACAAAATCGGAAACTCAGAGTCAATCGACTTGTTTGGCACACCGAGAATTCCTGCCGCATTGACTAAACCGAAAGCCTTCGCAGCCGGCTCAGGAAAACACAGTGGGTCTTCGATGAATGCGCGACCAATGTATTCGTCAGATGACAACCACTCCATGCCGGTTGCGTCCGGGGCCTTCGCCCAGCGCTTATTGAAGCCATCGGCAGGCAAAATTCCGGGTATGAGCAGGGTTGAGCCGCTCAGAATGGCGGCGGCATAGTCGCCGCAGTGCTGGTTCAGGATGCGCTGGCCGATCATCGAGCCGAGCGAGTGCCCGAAAAGCACCAAAGGCAGATCTGGGTTCTCTTCGAGAATCAGTTCGCTGAGCTGGTGAACATCGTTGATAGTTGCCTTCATGCCGCCAGGGCCAAGAGGGCCGAGGCGCTTGGTCAGATCTGCCTCGATCATGCCCAGGCCGGTGAGGCCATGGCCGCGGTGATCGTCGGCATAGACCGAGTAGCCCGCACGATTTAGGGCCGCGGCCACATGGTCATAGCGCCTGGCGTGCTCGCCAAGCCCATGTACCAGCTGGATTGCGGCCTTTGGGTTGGCTACAGGCCACTCATAGAAGGTGATCTCGACGCCTTGGGCATCCGTGAAGTTTCGAACTAGTGGCAACGCTGTCATGGCTCAACCCTAGCCCCGAGTCGCGTGCAGAACATGTACACCTTGCTCCCAGCCTTCTCCCAAGGATGCTCAACAGACTTTAGCCATGGAACAAACCACCAACCAGCGACCATTGATCTTGGTCAAGCCGAAGACGAGCGTTCGTCTGGGTTTGCGCAAGTTCAACCGCCTCAAGTTTGGGCAAGACGTTATCGAAACCGTTGCCTTCGCCAGCGTCATCGCTGTGGTTGCAGTTTTCTTTCTCGACGGTGGAGCACAGAACCTTTCGTCGGTTCAAACCATCCTTAGCGCCATCGACCGTTTGACCGCTTTGGTCGCGACCGATTTGCTGCTGATTGACATTTTGCTTATCGCGCGTCTTCCTTGGATTGACCACTACTACGGCCAAGACAAAGCAACTGTTGCTCACAAAAAACTCGGCAAGCCAATTCTTTACTTGGTGATTGCACACTTCATCTCGTCGGTGGTGCAGTACTCAATCACCGATGGCAAGAATGTCATCGACGAATTCTTCTCGCTCCTCACCATTCAAGATTTGCTTCTCGCAACTTTTGCGTTTATCTTGATGGTTCTCGTCGTTGTTACCTCGTTGAACTTTGCTCGCAAGGCAATCACCTACGAAGCTTGGTACCTCGTGCACTTGCTTGCATACGGTTCGGTATTAGCAGCTATTCCTCACCAGTTTTCAACCGGTAGCGACATTGCCGGCAAGCCAGTTGCGCAGGTCTACTGGATCACGTTGTACTTGTTCGTTTTGGTGAACGTGGTTTGGTACCGCGTCTTGCTTCCGATTGTTCGTTCGATGCGTGCATCACTGCGTGTTGCCGCAGTAACTCGCGAATCGAGCGACACCGTTTCGCTTTACCTAACCGGTCGCAACGTTGCATCACTCGGCGGCGAGGCCGGCCAGTTCTACATGCTGCGCATCATGACCGCGACGCAGTGGTGGCGCCCACACCCATTCTCAATTTCGGCAGCACCTAACGACAGCTTTGTGCGCTTCACCATTGGTAACCGCGGTGACGACACGGCCATGATGCAGAACCTGAAGCCAGGCACCCGCGTCGTGCTCGAGGGTCCATACGGCGTGTTCACCGAAGAGCGTCGCACCAAGGAGAAGGTCGTGTTGATGGCCGCCGGTATTGGTATTCCGCCGGTTCGCGCACTTGCCGAGTCGATGGCTGCCCGCCCAGGCGACGTGACCATCGTCTACCGTTTGCGTGACCAGGCAGACGCATCGCTGCTCGAAGAGGTTCGCGAGGTTGCTCGACGTCGTGGCATGCGCCTGTTCGTTCTAGATGGCAAGCGCGGAGTCGGAACCTCATGGATGAACGTCGATCAGTTCGGTCGCCAGGACGCAGAACGTTTGGCACAGATGGCTCCTGACATTGCAAACAGCGATGTGTACATCTGTGGTCCAACTCCTTGGACTCACGCAGTCGTAAAGACTTTGCGCGAGCTAAAGACCGAAGAGCGTTTGATTCACGCAGAGGAGTTCGCCTGGTGAGAAAGTCAACAAAGTCAGCAGTAAGCATTCTGTCGCTCGGCGTGCTCGGCGTCTCGTGGTACGTAGGTCAGTCGGCAGCTGCAACTAACTCTGCGTCGTTCGGTGCTCCAACTACTGGAACCACCGCAACCGGATCTGCTGGAAGCGAGAGCACCAACACCGGTTCGACTGCGAGCAGTTCACCTGCAGCATCTGCATCTGCTTCAACCTCGACTGGCTCGGGCTCGTCGAGCAACAACTCGAACTCGGGTTCGAGCTCGTCGGCTAACTCGGGCAGTTCTTCATCAAGTTCGTCTGCACCAGCACCGAGCGCAAGCGCTTCGAGCTCTAGCAGCGGTTCGTCGAACTCGAGTTCTTCGAGTGGCAAGAGCGGCACCAAGCAGGGCGACACTGTCGAATCTGGTTTTGGTACCGTGCAGGTTCAGGTGACCATGTCGAACGGCAAGATCACCGATGTCACCATGCTGCAGGCAAACGCAACCCACGGTCGCGCAGCAGCGTTCCCATACCTCGTTCAGTACGCAATTCAGGCCAACGGAAGCAGCTTCTCAAACCTGAGCGGCGCCACCTACACCACCAACGCATTCAAGAGATCATTGGAGTCAGCCCTTGCTAAGTTCTAGCCTCAACGTCAAAGCGGTAGCCAGCAAGCGCAGCCGCGGCCTAATCTCAGGCGCTGCCCTACTGGGCCTCAGCGCCATCGCGGCCATCAACATTGCAACCCATGCCGGCACCCCAACCAGCAACCTAGCGGCGGCTGCAACCGGCACGACTTCGAGTTCTTCGAGCAGCTCGTCGAAGAGCAGCGCGAGTACCAATGGCAGTGCCACCTCGGATGCCGTCAACTACCGCTATGGAACCGTGCAGCTAAAGGTCACCCAGTCGAACGGCAAGATCACCGCAATCGATTTGGTTCAGGCCGGAGCAACCGCTGGTCGCGAGCAGGCGTTTAGTTACCTGGTGAACGACGCCATCTCGGCTAACGGAACTTCGTTCTCGAACCTGAGCGGCGCCACCTTCACCACCGACGCCTTCAAGCAAGCACTAAGCAGCGCAATCTCAAAGCTCTAGTCGTGACCAACTTCGAGCACATTGAACTCGCCATGGGAACCGGTTTTCGGTTTCAAGGTTCAACTGCGCTCGACACCACCGAACTAAATGCTGCAATCGCTGCCGCGTGCCTAGAACTGCACGAAGCAGATCGAATCTTTTCGCTCTACAAACCAGAGTCGCCACTTAGCCAACTTGCTGCAGGTAAAACATCGGTCGCGAAGTTGCCATCGGTGGTTTCAGAAATGTGGGATGAGTGTGAGCGATACGAGAAACTCACCGACGGTTGGTTCAGTGCGTTCACACCACAACACACCTTTGACCCGAGCGGGTTGGTGAAGTCGTGGGCGGCACTTCGCGCGTGCGACATCTTGACCGAGGCCGGGCTCACGGACTTTACGTTGAACGCCGGTGGAGATGTGCAAATTTCTGCGAGCAACAACGATGCAGAACTCTGGAAAGTCGGAATCACCAAACCGGTCTCAGTTGCCTCAGAAGAATCTGGTGCACTGGTTGTGGTCGACCTAAGTGGCACTGGATTTTGCGGAGTGGCAACAAGCGGTTCGGTAGAACGTGGTTCACACATTTGGAATCCGAAGAATCCAGATCAAGACCCTGCAACGGTGCTAACTCAGATCACTGTGATTGCCAGCAACATCGTCGAAGCAGACGTTTGGGCGACCGCTGCATTCGCCGAAGGATTGAACGCATTCAAACGAATCGATGAGCTCGAGAACGTTGAGGCGCTTGGCATTCTGGCTGACGGTCAGATTGCTGCAACACCGGGCTTTCAAGCCCTGATTGCCAGGTAGTTACTGCCAGACAGAGGTGGCGTCTTCGTGCAAACGAGGAAGCAGCGAGGCCTTGGCCCAATCGTCAACCCACTTAGGCAGCTTCGGCTCTGGTCCTGGCCATGGGCGGTAAGCGAGCACCTCAGCGGTCTTTACCGAACCGCCCTTGCGCTTCAAGAAACGGATGCGCACAATCGCCTTTGCGTAAATCTGGCCCTTCGAAACAAAGCGCTGCTCAAAGTAGAACGCCTCGGTGTCCCAACCGATGAGTTTGGTTTCGAGTTGAAATAACATCCACGGCATCAAAGATTTTCTGAACGTGATGTTCTCGGCAACAACGACCGGATACCAACCGGCCTTCTTCCAGTCTTGCCACGCGTGCGAGCGAAGCGACAAGTCGTAGCGACCAAGGTCGAGCAGTTGCACGAAGACGCCGTTGTTCATATGCGCAAAGATGTCGAGGTCACTTGGCCAAACACGAAATGTGCGCACACCGACATCGTTGATCTTTACCTTTGGCTTTGACCGCCATGAAAGCAACTGCCAGAGCAGACGAAACCAAAGATTCAAAACGATTCCTAACTTTTGTAATTCGCTCGAGCGATTACCAAATGGTGACGCGCTGGTCGTCTGGCAACCAAGCTGCATCGTTCTCGGTGACACCGAATGCTTCGTAATAAGGAGTGAAGTTGCGAACAATTGCGTTCACTCGAAACTCTGGTGGCGAGTGAGGGTCAGTGGCCAATCGCTGAATAGCCAATTCATCACGACTCTTGGCACGCAACCATTGCGCGAACGCAAGGAAGAAGCGCTGGTCGCCGGTGAAGCCATCAATTAGCTCAGGTTCGATGCCATTCAACGTCTTCTTGTAGGCCTTGTACGCAATCGTGATGCCGCCCAAGTCACCGATGTTCTCGCCGATGGTTAGTTCGCCGTTGACCTTGTGCTCTTCGCTCAAACCCTTAGGGGTCAATTGGTTGTACTGATCGATAAGTCCGGCAGCGCGTTCTTCGAATGCCTTGCGGTCATCTTCGGTCCACCAAGAAACGAGCGCTCCGTCGCCGTCGTACTTTGAGCCCTGGTCGTCGAAGCCGTGGCCGATTTCGTGGCCGATTACGGCTCCGATCGCGCCGTAGTTGAGGGCGTCATCGGTGTCGAGGCTAAAGAACGGTGGCTGCAGAATCGAGGCCGGGAACACGATCTCGTTGAAGCCCGGGTTGTAGTAGGCGTTCACGGTCTGCGGGGTCATGAACCACTCGTCGCGGTCGATTGGCGAGCCAATCTTGCCGATCTCCTTGGCCGCTACGAAGGCAGCGACGCGGCGAATGTTGCCAACCAGGTCGTCTCGGTCAATCTCGAGGGCCGAGTAATCGCGCCACTTGACCGGGTAGCCGATCTTCGGGGTGAATTTGTCGAGCTTGACCAGAGCCTTGCGCTTGGTCTCCTCGCCCATCCAGTCGAGGGCCAAAATGCTGTCTCGGTATGCGTCGATGAGATTGGCTACCAACTCATCCATGCGGGCCTTGGCAGCAGGCGGAAAGTGCTTTGCAACGTAGATTTCACCAACAGCCTCGCCGAGCGAACCCTCGACGGCCTGCACTGCACGCTTCCAGCGAGCGCGCATCTGTGGCTGGCCGGTTAGCTTCTTGCCGTAGAACTCGAAACGAGTGTTCACGAATTCTTCGCTCAGGTACGGAGCCATCTGGTTGATCACGTTGAAGGCCAACCACAACTTGATGGTCTCGAGATTGCCTTCGTTGTAGACCGAGTCGAGGCCCTGCAAGAACGAAGGCATCATCACGACGCTTTCAGCAAGGATGCGCGGCTCAAGACCTGCGCCAGCCATCCACTGCGACCAGCTGAACGATCCGCTGAGTGCTTCGAGCTCTGCGAAGGTCTTTAGGTTGTAGGTCTTTTCTGCATCTCGTGAATCGACAACGTTCCAGTGCTTGGTTGCCAACTCATCTTCGAACGCGTAAATCTTCTTTGCGCCTTCTATTGCGTCAGCCTCGCTCCAACCGGCGAGCTGCAACATCTTTGCGATGAATGGAACGTAAGCCTCGCGAAACTCTGCGTACTTCTCTTCGCGGTAGTACGACTCATCTGGAAGACCGAGGCCACCCTGGTAGATGTTTACGAGGTAACGATCTGGGTTGCCTGGATCGTTGTTCACATACATTCCAAAAAGCGAACTGATGCCCTGGTTCTCAAGTTCACCAATCAACTTGGTGAGTTCACTAAGCGAAGAGATATTTGCGATGCGCTTCAGGTCTGCCTGAATCGGTTCGCTTCCGAGTGCATTGACCTGCGCCTCGTCGAGGAAAGAGCCATACATGTCACCGATCTTTTGGCTGACACCAGGCTTTGGGTTCGCTGCTGCATCCTCGAGAATTTCGCGAACTCGCTCTTCACTCAGGTCACGCAAGATCATGAACGAGCCGTAGGTTGCCTGGTCTTCAGGAATTGCCACATCGCGAAGCCAGCCTCCGTTGGTGTGACGGAAGAGGTCATCCTGTGGGCGAACACTGTGGTCGAAGTTGCTGAGGTCTAGGCCTGGCTTGATAGTCATGTGCCAAGGCTAAACTTTTTTCTGTGGAACTCCAAAAAGTCATTCTTTATTACGGCTTCGCGCCGGTCGCAGACCCTATCGCCCTCAAGCTTTGGCAGAAGACTCTCTGTGAGTCGCTGAATCTAAAGGGGCGCATCCTTGTCTCGCCGCATGGCATCAACGGCACTCTGGGTGGCAACATGTCTGACCTAAAGAAGTACGTGCGCGCCACCAAGGAGTTTCCTGGCTTCGGCAAGATCGACTTCAAGTGGTCTGACGGCAAGGGCGATGAGTTTCCTCGCCTAAGCGTGAAGAACCGCAAGGAGCTTGTTGCCTTCATGACCCCGGATGAGGTCAAGGTCGATAAGACGGGCGTTACCAACGGAGGCAAGCACCTGAAGCCTGCCGAGGTTAACAAGTTGGTCGAGGAACGCGGCGACGAAGTTGTCTTTTTCGACGGTCGCAATGCTTTCGAGGCGAAGATCGGCAAATTCAAGAATGCGATTGTTCCCGATGTCGACACCACTCACGACTTTGTCGCCGAGCTAGAGAGTGGCAAGTACGACCACCTCAAAGACAAGCCAATCGTTTCTTACTGCACCGGTGGCATTCGCTGCGAGATTCTCTCTGCAGTAATGATCAATCGAGGTTTCAAAGAGGTTTATCAAATTCAGGGCGGCATCGTTCGCTACGGCGAGCAGTTCAAGGACAAGGGACTTTGGGAAGGTTCGCTCTACGTGTTCGACAACCGCATGGTGATGGACTTCAGCGATGAAACCAAGGTCATCGGCGAGTGCGAGGCGTGCGGTGCTGCGACCAACAGCTTCAAGAACTGCGCCAACCCTGGTTGCAAAGATTTGATTCTGGTTTGCGACGAGTGCGCAAAGAAGCCAGAGACACTTTCGTGCAATGACTCGCACACGCGTGGTCGCACCAAGAACTTGGTTGGCTAACTTTCCGCTTCAGCACAAAACCCCCTCGGAGAACCGAGGGGGTTTTGCTCAACTGAAGGAGAGATGAAAACAAGCGTTTTCTTGGCTAATTAGCCAACGGTGATAGGTGCGACCAACTTGCCGTCGGTACCGATCTCACCCGAGACCGATGAGCCAGAAACGGCTACCAGCTTCAGGGTGAACTTGCCGGTGTGCATTGGCGGCAAGGTTACGGTCTGCGAACCGGTGCCGGTTAGGGCGATGGCCTCGCTGTGAGCCTTAGGGGTTGGTGTGGTGGTCGAACCGGTCGAACCGGTGGTCGAGCCAGCCGGTGCGGTAGGGGCGGCCTCGGTTACTACCAATAGGTAGCTCTTGCCGTCGTTAGGCACGTTCACGGTTACGGTCTGAGCGGTGTAGTTCGCGCCCCAGCCCTGTCCCATGCCCATACCCTTGCCGTGACCGCCGCGAGGGCCGTCACCGTCGTGGTCGCCACCCATGCCGAAGCTTGGGGCCGAAGTCGAAGATGGAGTGCTCGAAGTACCCGAGCTTGAAGTGCCTGCTGCCAACGAAGGCGAGGCGATTGCGATACCTGCTACTGCGATAAGACCTGCGCCTGCTGCCGCGATCTTGCTAACTGCTTTCTTGTCCATGTGCGTTCCTTTCATCCAGGGACAAGGTCAAACTATGGACTGAACCTGAAATGAAGCCTGAAAACAGGGTTTTTCAAGGATGCTGCCAGCGAACTTGGAGGTTCGGGAAACCGAAGGCGCGAGCATCCGTGCATTTGAGAGTGCGCAAGGCGGGACTTGAACCCGCACGCCCGTGAAGGCACTGACACCTGAAGCCAGCGCGTCTGCCATTTCGCCACTTGCGCAAAGAACTAACTCGACGAGATTACCAACGCGCACCGCCTATTTATAGGGGTCAAAGATAAACTTGGTGAGAAATCGAGGTGAGCGTGGGCTTTCTAGAAAAGTTTGAGAAGGGGCTCGAACGCATCGTGACCGGTGCGTTTAGCAAGACCTTCAAGAGTGAGATTCAGCCAATCGAAATTGCCGCCGCGATTCGATCAGAGATGGATGCCAAGGCCAGCATTGTCAGCCGCGACCGCATTTTGGCCCCAAATACCTACACAGTCCGCCTATCTGGCGACGACTTTGGTCGCATGCAGGCGCTTGGCGCCAGCCTGATCAACGAACTGACCAACCTAACCGCCGGGCACGCCCGCAAGCAGGGGTTTCAGTTCGGTGCCGCCCTCGACATCAAGCTAATTCAAGACGGCAGCTTGGGCCTGGGCCAGGTTGAGGTGGCTTCAACCACCCATGAGATTGCGGTCAATTGGCAGCCAATCGTTGAATTTGCTGGCCGACAGGTCAGTTTGGCTCGTGGCCGCACCACTGTTGGTCGCGACGCCTCGGCCGACATTGCAGTCGACGACCAGGGTCTGAGCCGCAAGCACTTTGAGCTGCTCTGGGATGGCAACAAGGCTGGCGTACGCGATCTCGGTTCAACCAACGGCACTAAAGTCAACGGAATCTCGATGACCGAGAGCCCGCTCAAAAACGACGACGTCGTTTCTGCCGGCCGCACCGAGTTTGTATTTCGCATTCAAGCCGTGAAGGTCACCAATGAGTGATCTCGCGCTCTACATTGTTCGAATTGCATTTCTTGTAGTTCTTTGGATTTTCGTCTTCAGCATCATCTCGGTAATTCGCGCAGACCTATTCGGACAAAAAGTAGTTTCGCGAGTAGCTCGCGCGAATGCGCCACAGACGGTTTCTTCTCCGGTATTGCCGAGTGCTCCTGCAGCGCCAATTACCTTGCCAACCGCACGCGCAGCTGGCACGCTCGCAACCAAACTTGTCATTACCGCAGGAGAGCGCAAGGGTGTGTCAATCAATCTTGATCGTCGCGAGATTTCGATCGGTCGCGCTGAGAACAGCGACTTGGTAATCAACGATGAGTACACCTCAACGCATCACGCAAAATTGGTTTTGATTAACAACGACTGGATGTTGCAAGACCTGAACTCGACCAACGGAACCTTTATCGATTCGAATCGAGTCGGCACCCCTGTCGTGGTGAACCTCGACACTCCAATTCGCATCGGCAAGACCACCTTCGAACTGCGGGCCTAACCTATGGCGATCTCGATCAAGAGTTTCGCTGCGTCGAACATTGGGCGCATCCGCAAGTCGAACCAGGATTCGGGATACTCGGGCTACCAGCTTTACTTTGTTGCCGACGGCATGGGTGGTCACGCGGGTGGCGACGTGGCATCGGCCATCGTCGCGCAGTCGATAGCGGGCCTAGATAGGCCATTTGAAGGGGCAGACCAAGCCGAAGCGGCAATGGTCGAAGGCCTACTAGCTGCAAACCAAAAGCTGGCTGCCACTGTTATCGACCACACCGAACTAGCCGGCATGGGAACCACATTCTCGGGGCTAATGGTTACTGGTGAGCAGATCAGCATGGCCCACATTGGCGACTCGCGCGTATACCTATCGAACAAAAACGGTCTCAAGCAAATTTCTAAAGACCACACCTTCGTTCAACGATTGATCGACACCGGCCGTATCACCGAAGAAGAAGCGCTCACGCACCCACGCAGAAACGTTTTGATGCGCGTGCTCGGCGACGTCGAAATTAAGCCAGAGATTGACACCGAGATTTTCAACGCCCAGGTTGGCGATCGATGGATGATTTGCAGCGATGGGTTGTGCGGTGTTGTGCCGGCAGACATCATTGCGAACATCCTTGCGAATAAAACAGTGGACGTAGAAGAAGCTGCGGAGCTGCTAATTTACGAAGCGCTCGAACATGGAGCGCCTGACAATGTGACCGTCGTTGTACTAGATGTGGTTGACGAACTAGCAACTAACGAAGTTACTCCGCGATTTGTTGGCTCTGCCGAGAACGAAGTTGTAATCACTTCAAAGCGCGGATCGCGTCTGGTTCGTTTGCTCAACCCAAGAATCATCCGAGACATTTTGGTTCCGCAGCCAGCCGATGCAGAGTTCGCTGTCGAAACCGAAGAACTGCTAGAGCGCATCATGAACGAAACTCGCGCGAAGGTTCGTTGGCGTCGTATTCGTGGCGCTTTGCTTTTTGTACTTTTGATTGCCCTAGGCGTAACACTGCTAACCGGGGCGTACAACTACACGCAAACTCGCTATTACATTTCGCAAGACAGCGGAGATGTTGTCATTTACCAGGGCATTCGCGAATCGTTCGGGCCGTTGCACTTCAGTCACATCTATGAGCGCACAGCGATCAAGATGGCCGACCTGACTACCTACCAACAAGATTTGGTATTGCAATCGATCAGTGGTGAATCACTGAAAGACATCGAGGCGAAGCTGCAGCTACTTGTCGAGGTGGGCAATTGAGTACCAACACCCTCGCCATCGATATTCGGCGACTGAGCCGAGTTGTTCCACGCAACCGAAACATTGAGATTGCGCTATTGGCCTTTGCATTCGGCATCAATGCGTTCGAACTCGCCCAGATTCAACTGTCGACCATCGAAATTCTGACTTTCGACATTTTGCTCTACTGGCTGCCGCTAACCATTGGCGCTCTAGCAATTCACCTAGTGCTCAGGATGCGCGCCAGTGAGGCCGACGGCCTGATGTTGCCTGCCGTGGTACTGCTCAATGGCCTTGGATTAGCCGAGATCTACCGCCTCGACCTGGCCAAATTGGCAAATGGGGCTACCGACCTGTTTGCCGTCAAACAGGTGATCTGGACCTGCGTGGCTATGGCTGCTGCTGCGGCGGTCATCCTGTTCGTACCTAGCCACCTGTTTTTGCGCCGCTACGTATACATATCTATGGCCATCGGTTTGCTGCTGCTAATCAGCCCGATGCTGCCGCTGCTCGGCAAGACCATCAACGGCGCCCACCTCTGGATTGGCATTGGTTCGCTGACCTTTCAGCCAGGTGAGTTGGCCAAGATTGCCCTGACCGTCTTCTTCGCCGGTTATTTGGTAACCCGCCGCGACTCGCTGGCCGTCGTCGGCCGCCGCTTCTTGGGGGTTCAGCTGCCTAGAGGCCGCGAGTTGGGCCCAATTCTGGCCATCTGGGCACTAAGCCTGTTGGTTCTGGTTGGCGAGCGCGACCTGGGTACATCGTTGCTTTACTTTGGCCTGTTCCTGGTCATGATCTACGTGGCCACTGGCCGAGCCATTTACGTGGTGGTCGGCCTCGGCTTGTTTGTCTCGAGCGCACTGGTTGCCGCCCGCCTGATGAGCTACGTGAGCGGTCGAGTCGATGCCTGGCTCAACCCGTTCGACTCGGCTCACTACGACGCAATTGGTGGCTCGTATCAGTTGGTTCAGGGAATCTTTGGCCTGTCACACGGCAACGTCTTGGGTGCTGGCCTCGGCGGCGGCGTTCCGCAGCTCGTGCCACTGGCAGAGAGCGACTTCATTATTGCCGCGCTCGGTGAAGAAATCGGCTTGGTCGGCTTGTTCGCCGTTTTGATGATCTACATCTTGATCATCACTCGCGGTGTTCGAATTGCATTCGCCCACACCGACGATTTCAGCAAGCTTCTCGCAATCGGATTGAGTTTTGTAATTGCACTCCAGACCTTCATCGTTATCGGCGGCGTGACTCGCGTTGTACCACTGACCGGCTTGACCACCCCATTCTTGGCCGCTGGTGGTTCATCGCTACTCGCAAACTGGATAATCGTCGGACTACTGTTGCGAATTTCTGACACCGCACGCGAAAGCGTGGTGAACGACTAATGAATCGCGAGCTTCGTCGAGTTGTTTATGTAATCATCGCCATGTTCCTTGCACTCTTTGTTTCGGCTTCAACAATCCAGGTTCTCACCGCCGATTCGCTCACCAGCGATCCGCGTAACGTGCGTGCGGTTTATGACTCGTACAAGACGCGACGCGGTGCGATTCTTGTCGACGGCAACCCAATTGCCGAGAGCGTTCGCTCTGATGACAACTACCACTACATGCGCAAGTACCTCTCGCCGATGTACTCATCAATCACCGGATTCTTTTCGTTCTTTCAAGGAGCAACCGGCCTCGAATCTTCGATGAACCAGTACCTCACCGGCAAGAGCTCATCGCAGTTCTTCGAGCAGGTCAATGCGCTGCTGAGTGGTAATCCACTGACCGGAGCATCGATCGAACTAACCATCGACCCGAAGATTCAGAAGACCGCATGGGATGCACTGGGCAATTTGCAAGGTGCCGTCGTGGCTATTGAACCGAGCACCGGGCACATCCTTGCGATGGTTTCTAAGCCTGGCTACGACGCAAATGCGCTGGCCACCCACGACGGTGTCGGCTCTGGCGCGGCCTACGCCAAGCTGCTAGCCGACCGCAATGCCCCGCTGGTAAACAAAGCAATCACCGGAACCCTTTACGCACCTGGTTCGGTGTTCAAGATTGTGGTTGCCTCGGCGGCATTCGAGAGCGGCAAGTACACGCCCGACTCGACGCTGCCAAACCCACCGCGCTTTCAGCTGCCAGGCACCAACACCTGGATCACCAACTCGGGTGAAGGCAGGTGCGGAGGCAAGGCGACCGTCAGTATTGCAACCGCACTGATGCTGTCGTGCAACATTCCGTTTGCGCAACTCGGTGTTCAGCTCGGACAAGATGCAATTCGCGCACAAGCCGAAAAATACGGCTTTTCAAAATCAATCGACATTCCGTTGCGCTCTACTCCGAGCACTTACCCAAGCAACATGGATGACGCGCAAACCGCACTATCTTCATTCGGCCAATTCGACGACCGAGTCACGCCATTGCAGATTGCGATGATTTCTGCCGCGGTTGCAAACGGCGGAAGCGAGATGAAGCCGACTCTGATTCAGAATGTTCAATCCGCCAACCTGGCATCTTTGTGGGCTCCGCAGCCAGAGCAATACGCATCGCCAATTTCATCGCAGACTGCAACCTGGTTGAAGCAAATGATGATCAACGCGGTGGCACACGGTGTTTCATCGAACGGACAAATTTCTGGAGTCGAAGTTGCCGGCAAAACCGGTACCGCGCAAAACGGAAAGGGCGAGCCTTACACACTTTGGTTCACCGGTTTCGCACCAGCGAATAATCCGAAGGTTGCGATTGCAGTTGTGATTGAGAACGGTGGGGGCATGGGACAGGGCGGTCGAGGTAACTCATTGGCGGCTCCGGTCGCGCGCAAAGTCATGGAGGCGGTGTTGGGTAAATGAAGCCAGAGATAGGTCAGGTTTACGGCAACCGTTACGAATTGGTGTCGCGCATTGCGATTGGTGGCATGGGTGAGGTTTGGCAGGCTCACGATCGCGTGATCCTGCGCGACGTGGCAATCAAGATTCTCAAGTCTGAATACCTGAGCGACCCTAGCTTTGTCGAACGCTTTCGCACCGAAGCCCGCCACGCGGCCATGATCAACCACGATGGCATAGCCAACGTCTTTGACTACGGCGAAGATGTCGGCAGCGCCTATCTGGTCATGGAGCTTGTGCCGGGCGACTCGCTCGCCAAGATTCTCGAGCGCAACGGCAGCCTGGGCACTGACAAGGTCATGGACATAGTGGCCCAGACCGCCCGTGCCCTGTATGCAGCCCACCTCGAGGGGCTCGTGCACCGCGACATTAAGCCGGGCAACCTACTGATCACCCCCGATGGCTCGGTCAAGATCACCGACTTTGGTATCGCCCGCGTCGCCGATCAGGTGTCGTTGACCGCAACTGGTCAGGTCATGGGCACAGTGCAGTACCTGGCACCCGAGCAGGCAACCGGCAAGGTACCGACCGCTGCTACCGATATCTACGCACTCGGTGTCGTGGCCTACGAAGCTCTGGCAGGCAAGCGCCCATTCACTGGTGAGTCACAAATGGCCATTGCCATGGCTCAAATCAA
Organism: Actinomycetota bacterium; assembly: GCA_039795455.1. Lineage (GTDB taxonomy): Bacteria > Actinomycetota > Actinomycetes > Actinomycetales > Microbacteriaceae > Rhodoluna. The sequence continues at coordinate 2,832 of JBDKLV010000032.1, read as the reverse complement.
CGAGACACCGCCACCGCTGCCAAGCAACATCGACCAGCGAGTGCAGAACCTGATCATGCAGTGTCTCGCCAAAAAGCCAAACCAGCGCCCCGCCGACGCACTGCAGCTGGCGATGCGTGCAGAGTCGCTGATGAGCTACGCACCGCGTCACATTGCCGCTACCAAGTTGATCACCTCGCCGACCGTTGCAGACACCACCGCCAAGATTCCGGCCATCAAACTGCCTGCCGAAAAGAAGCAACTGGTCTGGCCTTGGGTCGCTGTCATTGGCCTGGTCGCAGTCGCCGGGCTTGCCATCGTTGCCGCCATGGTCATCCCTGCAATTTCGGGGCACAACCCGAACCAAAGTTTTACGCCTTACTCGCCAAGCGCAACTTCGAGCCGTCCGAGCCCGACCGCAACCGGCGGCAAAGTAATCGTTTTGCTCACCGATGTTGCCGGACAAGATGCTCAGGTTGCATCGGACAAGCTCGAAGCAATCGGCCTTCACGTCGAGCTAGTGCCTGGCGAAGTCGTCGACCCGAATGACCCGAAAGCCAACACCGTTTACGATGCGAGCCCACTCGGATCAATGGATGTCGGTACAACTGTGCGTTTGCTGTACTTTGTGCCGAGCGACCAGTTGAGCCCAAGTCCGTCGCCAACCCCTTAACTAGACTGAACAAGAACACCCTGGAGAAACATGACTGAACGCATCATCGCGGGCCGCTACGAGCTCGGAAGCCTTATCGGGCGCGGTGGAATGGCCGATGTTTACGAGGGCAAAGACACCCGCCTGGGTCGAACCGTCGCAATCAAATTGATGAAGGCAGACCTAGCCGCTGACCCAACTTTCGAGGCTCGTTTTCTCTACGAGGCACAAGCTTCGGCTCGCATGGCGCACCCAACCATTGTTCGCGTTTACGACGCTGGTGAGGACATCACCAAGGATGCAATGGGTAACGACGTCAAACACCCATTCATCATCATGGAATATGTGAAGGGCAAACTGCTTCGCGACATTTTGCACGAACGCCGTTTGTCGATTCAAGAGTGCGTCAGCTACACGACCGGCATTTTGACCGCGCTCGAATTTTCACACAAGGCCGGAGTGATTCACCGCGACATTAAGTCGGCAAACATCATGATCACCGACACCGATCAGGTGAAGGTTATGGACTTCGGAATTGCCCGAGCCATTTCCGACAACACTGCAACTCAGGTCAACACCGTTGGCATCATGGGTACCGCACAGTACTTTTCGCCAGAGCAGGCCAAGGGTGAAACTGTCGACGCACGTACCGACCTCTACTCGACGGGCGTATTGCTTTACGAAATGCTTGCAGGTCGACCACCGTTCAAGGGTGACACCGCAGTTTCGGTTGCGTACCAACACGTGAGCGAACCGGTTGTCTCACCTTCAAAATTCAATGAGTACATCAGTCCTGAAATGGATCAGGTTGTAATTCACGCACTCGCAAAGAGTCGCGACGACCGTTTTCAAAGTGCCGAAGATTTTCGTGACCACCTAATCGCAGCAGCGAACGGTTCACCAATGCACTTGGCAGCACCGGCTCCTGCGCCGCTTGCAGACCTCGCCAACGCAAGCGACGAGCCCGACAAACTCGAACAGCTAACCGACCAAGACGCCACCGACGATTTCTTCGAGCAGTTGCTGTCAAAGCCTGAGACTGCCGCGACGACCGTGATGCAGGCGCATCCGGTTGAAAAGAATGCCGACAGCGGCCAGACCACCGTTGTTCCAGAGGCGATTCAGCCGGTCGAAGATGACTTCACCTCGACCGACCCGTTCGCCAAGCTTGGCGTCGACGCGCGCTACGAAGAGACTGAGACCAGCGCCATTGGCAAGGTTGGCAAGCCTCGCGCGGGCCTAATCTGGGGCTTTGGCTCTGGGGCCGCTGTAATCGTGGTTGGCCTTCTGATCTGGGTGCTTAGCCTGGGCAACATCGGCATCAACATCACTCCGGGACAAGGCGGCATTGCCGTGGCCGATGTGACCGGCAAGACCTTCGCCGATGCGAGCGCCATGCTGCAGGGCCAACACCTTTTGGTCATCAAACAGTTCGAGCAGAGCGACACTGTGCCTGCCGACAGCGTAATTCGCACCGACCCAGCCGCTGGCACCAAGGTGCCGGCCAACACCAGCATCACCGTTTGGCTATCTTCGGGCGCTCAGTTGATTATGGTTCCGAACTTGCTCGGCATGACCGAACAGGGTGCGACTACCGCATTGACCAACGCCAAGCTGACTCTTGGCACAATCACTCAGAGCAACTCGGCAACCTACCCTAAGGGTCAGGTAATTTCGTCTGACCCGGTTGCCAACTCACAGCTTGCACCGCTCACAGTGGTGAACCTGATCATCTCAAACGGAATGGTTATGGTTCCTGATGTGCGCAACCTATCGATTGCAGATGCACGACAGCAGCTAACCGCACCTGATGTTGCGTTATCGGTATCGATTCAGAGCAAGACCACTTGTAGCGGAACTCTTGGCACTGTGGTTTTGGATCAGTCGATTCCTGCAGGTGCAGTTGCTCAGAAGAGTGCGATCACGTTGTACGTTGCCTGCAACAACTAAGAGCAGTAGCGATATTTAGAAAGCAACGATGGGACTGAGTGACTTTGCGCGCTCCGCTGCGCCAGCAAGCCCAATACTCTCCAACCAGTTGCCAAGCATTTGGTAACCACCTTCGGTGAGCACGCTCTCAGGGTGAAACTGCACTCCATAAATCGGCTTGCTCTTGTGCTGCAATCCCATGATGATTCCACCCTGAGTGCGTGCGGTGATCTGCAAATCATCTGGCACGGTGGAGTCAACTACGGCGAGCG
>JBDKLV010000031.1:0-9544 GCA_039795455.1 Actinomycetota bacterium | reverse complement strand
GCCGAAGTGATGGGTATAAAGGAAGGAACCGTAATGAGCAGTCTGCACCGAGCAAAGGCGCGTTTGCGCGAAGCGCTGCTCAGTTACGCGCGCGAAGAAGGTTACAGCTTCAGTGCAAAGGGTGGCGACGATGAGTGAGATGACCTGTCAAGAAATTAAGCAGCACGTTCACGAATACCTATCGAACGAACTCAGTGCCGCCGACCTCTCATACATCACCGAGCACATTGCCAACTGCGACAGTTGCGATGCTGAGTACGGTCTAGAAGACGCGATCAATCGCAAGGTCGAAGAGCTTTGCCAGGTCGTTGCGCCAGAGGATCTTCTGGCTGGCATCAAGGAGCGCATTCGCCAAATTCAGGCCGGCGAAGCTCACTAGTTCTATTCGGGAGCTTCGAGCCCGAGCCACTGGTACCAACCGCGGTTGAGCACCAACCACGCCACGAGACCGTGACCGGTCTGACCTGGGCGAGAAGTTTCAGAGTTTGCTAACTCTTCGATAAATCCAGGATGCTCGACCAGCGGGCGATAGCAATCGACAAAGTAAATGCCGCGACGGTTTGCCACATCTTCAAAGCCGGCAACTAGGTTCTCGATCTCTGGGTTGAGCTGGGGGTTATGGCTCGGCCAAGGGCCGACTAAGAAACACGAGATGCCGGCCTTGGTTGCCTCATCGACGATGGTCGCAATGTTCAGACGCGAGCGTGAGGTTGAAATGCCTGCGGCGGGGTCGGTGTTTGGAAGCGCAATCACCAAGCGATTGTCGGTCTCGTTCGAGAAGCGACGCTGCACTTCTTGAACCCAACGCTCGGCGAGCATCGACGTGGTCTCACTCGGTGCAGGCAGCGCGAAGATGTCGACGCGCGGATGATTGGCAGGGGTCTTTGAGGTGACTCGACCAACCCAGCCCATACCGCGCTCGTCTCCCGAGGCGCCGACAAGCGAATCGCCAAGGATGACGATTCGAATGTCTTTGCGCGGCTCGGCCAAGGGTTAAGCCTCGAAGGCTCGCTGAATCAGATCGGCCTGTTCGGCAGCGTGAGTCTTCGATGAACCGGTCGCTGGCGAAGCCGAAGCCGGACGCGAAACCAACTTGGCAACTTGCCCGTTCATGTAACGAGGTAGGAATAGACCGATGTAGGTCCATGGCCCCTGGTTAGCTGGCTCGTCTTGCACCCAGACCAATTCGGCATTCGCGTACTGCGCGTATGCCTGCTTAATCTCGTCGACAGGAGTTGGGTAGAGCTGCTCAACACGGATGATCGCAGTCTGTCCATCGCCGCGCTTCTGTGCCTCGGCGAGAAGATCCCAATAGACCTTGCCCGAGCAAAGTAGAACGCGCTTGACGTTGTTCTTGTCGAGACCTTGCTCGTCGTCGATTACCGGACGGAAGGTTCCGTTGGTGAAGTCCTCGACGCTCGACGATGCAGCCTTAAGGCGAAGCATCGACTTTGGAGCAAAGATCACCAGTGGGCGCTTCGGGTTCGAGTAAGCCTGACGACGCAATAGGTGGAAGTGTGATGCCGGTGTCGAAGGCTGTGCAACGGTCATGTTGTTCTGCGCACAGAGCTGCAAGTAGCGCTCGATGCGAGCCGACGAGTGGTCAGGACCCTGACCTTCGTAACCGTGAGGCAACAGCAAAACGACGCCTGAGTATTGGCCCCACTTTTGCTCTGCCGACGAAATGTATTCGTCGATGATGCTTTGAGCGCCGTTGGCGAAGTCGCCGAACTGGGCCTCCCACAGAACGAGGGCATCCTTGTTCTCGACGGCGTAACCGTACTCGAAGCCCATCGCTGCGTACTCGCTCAGTAGCGAGTCGTAGATGTAGAACTTGCCCTGCTCGTTTGCGAGGTTGCGAAGCGGCATCCACTCCTGACCGTTCTCACGGTCATGGAACACAGCGTGACGCTGAACGAAGGTTCCGCGACGGCTGTCCTGGCCGGCCATACGCACGGTCTTGCCCTCCATGAGCAGCGAACCGAACGCGAGTAGCTCGCCGAAGCCCCAGTCGATGCCACCTTCGCGGCTCATCTCGACGCGCTTTTGCAACAGCTGCTGCAACTTCGGGTGAACGCTGAAACCAGGAGGTACGTTGCCGTGGGCGTTACCGATCTGCTCGACCATTGCGCGCGAGATTGCGGTTTCGTGTTCGACAACCTTGTTCTCGGTCGCGGTGGTACCGATACCAACGGGACGCGGAACCAGCTCGACCGGCTTGGCGTTTGCCTCGTGAACCTCAACGAACGACTGCTCAAGGCGGTTCTGGAAGTTTGCGTTGACCTGCTCGAACTCTTCGCGAGTTAGGTCGCCACGGCCAACCAGCGACTCTAGGTAAAGAGTGCGAACAGAGCGCTTGGCTTCGATCAGGTTGTACATGAGCGGCTGGGTCATTGACGGGTCATCGCCCTCGTTGTGACCGCGGCGGCGGTAGCAGACGATGTCGATGACGACATCCTTCTTGAATTCCTCGCGGAACTCGAACGCCAACTGTGCCACACGGAACACTGCCTCTGGGTCGTCGCCGTTCACGTGGAAAATCGGCGCTTGGAAACCCTTAGCAATGTCGGTTGCGTAGTGAGTCGAACGTGATTCGCGCGGTGGAGTGGTGAAACCAACCTGGTTGTTGATCACGATGTTGATCGTGCCGCCAACTTTGTAGCCGCGAAGGTATGCCATGTTCAAAACTTCAGGCACGACACCTTGGCCAGCGAACGCAGCGTCACCGTGAATCAGAACCGGCAGAACCGGGAACTGGTTGTCGTTGATGGTGTCGAGACGGTCGATCTTGGCGCGAACGATTCCTTCGAGAACCGGGTTCACGGTCTCAAGGTGCGAAGGGTTTGCAGCGAGAGAAACATGAACGCTGCGACCCTCGAGGCTGGTGAATTCGCCCTCGGTACCAAGGTGGTACTTAACGTCGCCCGAACCCTGAACAGTCGAGGTGTCGGTGTTGCCCTCGAACTCCTTGAAGACCTGACCATACGTCTTGCCTGCGATGTTGGTCAGAACATTTAGGCGACCGCGGTGTGCCATACCGATTGCAACTTCTTGCAAACCGGCGTTAGCTGCGCACTGAAGAATTTCGTCAAGCGCGGCGATGGTCGATTCGCCACCTTCGAGTGAGAAGCGCTTTTGTCCGACGAACTTGGTCTGCAAGAAAGTCTCGAAGGCCTCTGCCTCGTTCAACTTTTCAAGGATGTGCAACTGCTCGTCGCGCGTTGGCTTGGTGTAAGGGCGCTCGAGTTTCGCCTGGAACCACTTGCGCTGCTCTGGGTCGGTGATGTGCATGTACTCGACGCCGATGGTGCGGCAGTACGAGTCGCGCAAAATCTTGAGGATGTCGCGGAACGGGGCTTCTTTGACTCCACCGAAGCCGCCGGTCTTGAACGTGCGGTCTAGATCCCAGAGGCTAAGGCCGTGAGTCAAGATGTCGAGGTCTGGGTGCGAACGCTGCTTGTACTCAAGCGGGTCGATGTCGGCCATTAGGTGACCGCGAACGCGGTACGCGTTGATCAGCTCTTGGATGCGGGTTTCTTTGGTGCGGTCATCCGCGCTGTTGCGCTTGAAGTCGGTGACCCAGCGAACCGGCTCATAAGGAATGCGCAGGTCGCTGAAGATCTCGTCGTAGAAGCCGCGCTCGCCGATGAGTAGCTCGTGCACCTTGCGCAGGTATTCGCCCGAGCCGGCACCCTGAATAACTCGGTGGTCGTAGGTCGAAGTGAGGGTGATGATCTTGCCGATGCCTTGCTTGGCAAGGTCATCTTCGTTCATCCCCTGGAACTCGGCTGGGTACTCAAGCGCGCCGGCGCCGATGATTAGGCCCTGACCCTTCATGAGGCGAGGTACCGAGTGAACGGTGCCGATACCACCTGGGTTGGTTAGCGAAATGGTCGACCCGGCAAAGTCATCTGCACCGAGTTTGTTGTCGCGAGCGCGCTTGACCAAGTCTTCGTATGCGGCAAGGTACTCAGCAAAGTTCAGCTTCTGCGCGCGCTTGATGTTCGGCACCAAAAGCGCACGAGTGCCGTCTGGCTTTGGAATGTCGATTGCCAAACCAAAGTTGACGTTTGCCGGAGTAACCACCGAAGGCTTGCCGTCAATCACGTCGTAGTAAACGTTCATCGATGGCATCTCTTTAAGAGCACGGATGAGCGCAAAACCGAGTAGGTGAGTGAACGAGATCTTGCCGCCGCGAGTGCGAGCAAGGTGAGAGTTGATGACGATGCGGTTGTCGATGAGCATCTTGGCTGGCATTGCGCGCACCGAGGTTGCAGTTGGAACTTCGATCGAGGCATCCATGTTCGCGGCAAGGGCCTTGCCCATGCCCTTGAGTGCGTCGACCTTGTTCTCGGCAGGCGCTTCGTCTTCTTCAACAATCTTGATTGCCGATGTTGCAGGTGCCTGAGCAGGAATCGGTGCTGCCTGTGGCTCAACGCGAGTGGTCTTGGCAACAAGTGGCTGGTCGCCGGCTGGTGCAGCTGGGGTCGATGCTGCGGGTGTCGCAGGTGCTGCGCTTGCGGTTGCGTGTGGGGTTGCGGTTGGGTGGTACTTCTCGAGGATTGGCCACCATGACTTGTCTACTGCATCTGGGTTTTGCACCCATTTCGCATACATTTCGTCGACCAACCAGTCGTTGGCTCCGAAAGTGTTGTCGTCATTAGGAGTAGACAAAATAACCGCCTTTGACCTTGTCTGTAGAAATCCACGGACAAGCCTACCCGCTTGAAAATGCCCTGAAGTATGCTGTTTTTCAATGGAAACATCGGGTTCTGGCCATAAACGCGGGGGTGCATGCACCCCGTGAGCGATTGGCTACTTTTGGGCATTGCCGCCCTGCTAACTCTCGGCACTGGCGTATTCGTCGCATCCGAGTTCTCGATGGTCAATCTCGAGCGAACCGAGCTTGAGGCTCGTCGCGATCGAGGCGAAAAGGGCCTCTCGGCCACAATTCGCGCACTAGCCCGCACCAGCACTCATCTTTCGGGCGCTCAGCTAGGCATCACGCTGACCACCATGCTCACCGGCTTCATGGCCGAGCCTTCACTTACCTCGTTGCTCACCCCGGTTTTCGACCAGTTCGGTTGGCAGGCCGAAACGGTACACGGATGGGCTTTCGCGCTGGCCTTGGTCTTGGCGACCCTGTTCTCGACCCTGGTTGGTGAGCTGGTGCCAAAGAAACTCGCGCTGTCGGTGCCGCTAAAGGTCAGTAAGTTCGTTGTGAATTTTCAGCTTGGCTTCACCTGGTTATTCGGTTGGGCAATCGCTCTGTTGAACAAGATCGGTAACGCCGTTGTGCGTGCATTTGGAATCGAACCGAAAGAAGAGTTGTCATCGACGCGTTCGGCAGAGGAGCTCTCTGCGCTGGTTCGACGAAGTGCATCGCTTGGAGCGCTCGACGAGCAGACTGCGACTCTACTTACCAAGACCCTCGCGCTCAGTCAGCTAACCGCAGCCGACATCATGACTCCGAGACCACGCGTGGCTCTCATCTCGGTTGACGACAACGTTTCTGAATTGGTCAAGCTTTCTATCGGTACTGGTCATTCGCGTTTTCCGGTGATCGATGGCTCGAGCGACGACGTGATTGGTGTCGCGCACGTGAAGCACGCCGTTGCGATTCCGCGTGCGAAACGAGGGTCGGTGAAGGTCAGCGCAATCATGGTCGAGCCACTTCGCGTGCCAGAAGTTATGCGACTCGAAACCCTTATGGTCGAATTGCGCTCAAAGGGTTTGCAGATGGCGCTCGTGGTTGACGAGTACGGCGGCACTGCCGGGATCGCAACGCTCGAAGACTTGGTTGAAGAACTTGTTGGCGAACTCGGCGACGAGCACGATCGCGCAAAGCCGGGTATTACGCGCGGCGCGAATTCGAGCATCCTGTTTAGTGGCATGACCCGCCCAGACGAACTCAAAGAAATGGCAATTCACGTGCCAGACAGTGGTGCCTACGAGACGGTCGGTGGCTTCATCATGTCGGCTCTCGGTCGCATCGCTAAGAACGGCGACGAGGTCAAGATTGACGGCGGTTTGCTCAAGGTAGAGCGTATGGATGGCCGCCGCGTCGACCGTGTTCGCTTTAGCCCGGAGGGTGGCGAAGATGAGTAGCGCTTGGGCAGGATTGGGCTGGTTTGCCTTGCTTTTGCTGGGCAACGCCTTCTTTGTCGGTGCCGAATTTGCCGTGATGTCGGCTCGTCGCGCCCAGATTGAGCCGCGTGCCGAGGCTGGCAGTCGCCCGGCCAAGATCACCATCAAGGCCATGGAGAAGGTGGCGCTAATGCTCGCCACTACCCAGCTGGGCGTCACGATTTGTTCGCTGTTGATTCTGCTGATCGTTGAGCCGAGCGTGCACGAGCTTCTGCATCCCTTGCTCGCTGGCTTCAGTGTCGATGCCGCTGATGCAATCGCATTCGCAATCACGTTGTTACTGGTTTCATTCCTGCACGTGGTGTTCGGTGAGATGGTGCCAAAGAACATTTCGTTCTCTGTACCTGAGCGAGCTGCTCTCATTTTGGTTCCGCTGCTGTATGGGTTTGCGCAAGTCGTTCGCCCTATCGTGGTCTTCTTGAATGCAGCTGCGAACTTGTTCGTGCGTGTTTTCGGCGTGAAGGTTCGAGACGATGCGAACACTGCATTCACACTCGACCAGGTCGAAGACATCGTTGAGCACTCGACTCGCGAAGGTGTCTTGCAAGACGCCACCGGAACCCTTTCGAACACCTTCGAATTCACCGAAAAGAAAGTCAAGGATGTAGCGGTCATGTTGAAAGACCTTGTCGCCTTCGACGAATCGGTGACGCCTGGCGAGATTGAAGCCGCGGTCGCCAAGCACGGCTTCTCGCGCTACCCGCTAACCAGCGACGATGAGATCGTTGGCTACGTGCACCTAAAAGATGTGATCGACCTTCGCGACGATGAGATGGATAAGCCAATGCCGTCGAAGCGAATTCGAAACCTGATTTCGTTGTCGAACACCATGGAGCTCGAAGACGCACTGGCATCGATGAAGCGTGTCGGGGCTCACATGGCGAAGGCATTTGACCGCGGTGGCAAGTTGACCGGCGTGCTGTTCCTCGAGGACATCCTTGAAGAGCTCGTCGGCGAAGTTACCGACGCAACCCAGCGCTAAGCGCTACTTGGCAGGCCAGGTGCCGCGTGAGTACTGCTTAGGCCATTCAACTTCGGCGCCCAATTCAGCAGCGGCACGCAGCGGCCAATAAGGGTCGCGCAGCAATGCTCGACCGAGCGCAATCACATCGGCATCGCCTGACTGCAAGATGGCCTCGGCTTGCTGTGCTTCGGTGATTTGGCCGACGACGGCGACGGGCTCATCGACAGCTGTCGACACCGATGCCGCCAGTGGCACTTGGTAGCCAGGGCCGGTAGGAATGCTTACGCCTGTGATCAAGCCGCCGCTCGAAATATCGAAGAGGTCGACTCCCAGGTCGGCTGCCCATGCGGCAACGGTCTGCGTCTGATCGACGGTCCAGCCATCCTCGCGGTAGTCGGTTGCCGAGAATCGAATCATTAGTGGCATGGATGCCGGAATCACTTCGCGCATGGCCTTCACTATTTCGAGCAGTAGTCGAGCGCGGTTCTCGAGCGACCCGCCAAACTCATCGGTGCGCTGATTGGTGATTGGTGATAAGAACTGGTGAATCAGGTATCCGTGTGCTGCGTGAATTTCGAGTGCATCGAATCCTGCATGCACAGCGAGCGCTGCCGAATTGCGCCACTCGTCGATGACCTGGTAAACCTCGGCCGTAGTGAGCTCGCGAGGTGCGGCATAACCTGTGAAAGGTTCACTGGTCGAAGAAACGGTCTGCCAACCACCATCTGATTCGGCAACCGAACCGACGCCACTCCAACCTCGATGCGTCGAAGCCTTGCGGCCAGCGTGTGCCAACTGCACTGACGATGCTGCGCCGTGACGACGAATCTCGTCGGTGACTTTCTTCCATGCGGTGACGTGTTCGTCATTCCACATGCCCGCACACCAAGGAGTGATGCGACCAATATCTGTCACGCCGGTTGCCTCGACGATGATCAAACCTGCGCCACCAACTGCGCGCGAGCCGTAGTGCGTGAAGTGCCAGTCGCCAACAACGCCATCCTTGTTCTCACAGCTGTACATGCACATCGGTGCCATGATGATGCGGTTGCGAAGGGTCAGGCCGCGAAGGGTGAGGGGCTCAAAGAGTTTGGTCATGCGTCAATTCTCACTCACGGCATCGAATCGAAGTAGCCTGTTCGGGTGCTAGAGATTTCGCGTTATTTGCCAGCGCCGGCAGATGCAGACAATAAATACACCCGAGGTGTAGTTGGTTTTGTCACGGGATCGAATCTCTTTCCCGGGGCCGCAATGCTTGGCGTCTCAGCCGCGATTCGCTGCGGTGCCGGCCTGGTTCGTTACATCGGCCCGCGAGCGGCCAAACGTATGGTTCTCGAAAATCGCCCAGAAGCAGTTGCCAAGGATGGCCCAGCCGACGTGTGGGTGATTGGCAGCGGTGTTGAGCCAAAGCGCAATCGCAAGCTTGCCAAGGCCTTTGAAACCACCGATGTTGCCGTGGTCGATGCAGGCGCATTGGCATTGGTCGACTTTGCGCGCCACCCGCTGCGCTGCGTCTTGACTCCACACGTGGGCGAACTGGCTTCGCTATTCATTCGTCTCGGCTATAACGTTTCGACTGAGCAGATCGACGCCGACCCTCGAGGCCATGCCATTGAGGCTGCGATCGTGACCGACTGTGTTGTTCTACTGAAGGGCCACTACACCTTTGTTGCGACCCCGAATGGCGACTGCGAAAAGATTGGCCCTTTGAGCAGTCACCTCGCAACCGCGGGTAGCGGCGATGTGCTTGCCGGCATCCTTGGTTCGGTTTTTGCTCAAAACAAGGCACGCATCGTCGAGAGCGAGAACGAGTTTGTGAATGCGATTGCGTTTGCGGTGCGCTTGCACTCAGAGGCTGCCGATCACGCGGCTCGAACTGGCACCGTAGCGGCGCTCGACATTATCGATTCGCTGCAAACCTTGATTGGCCAAGCGCGATGACCGACACATTCGTCGTACCGCAAAGCAAGGTTTTCGAAAACTTTTGGCTGTTGCTCATCGCAGGGCTATTCGCGCACCTCTGGTTGATTTGGGTTGGGCTACACGGCATTGGCACGCCGATGGGCGATGTGATGTTTGCCTACAAGCCGTGGGTCGACTGGATGATTTCGAGCGGCAAGCTGCTTGGTATTAATGCGCCTTGGGTTTATCCGTACCCGGCACAGATTCCTATGTGGATATCGATTCTGGTTAACCCAAACGATTTTCAGACCGGTTGGTTGAGCATGCTTACCGTGCTCGATTTGTTTGCGGTGGCAGCGCTGGTTCGGTTTGGTCGTCGCGATGATTCGACACGACTTCGCTATCTTGCAGCCTGGTTCTGGATCAGCTTCTTGGTCGCACTTGGCCCGGTTTCGATTTCGCGCGTCGACGCCTTCAGCGTGGTGCTCGCAATCTTTGGTGTTCTCACACTGGTCAATCGCAAACTCAACA
>JBDKLV010000030.1:0-11592 GCA_039795455.1 Actinomycetota bacterium | reverse complement strand
ACACCCTTAGCGCCTTGAACGTAATCACTCAGATCAGCAGGTGCCGTGTCAACGACACCAAGTTGCCAGGTAGAAATTCCAAGTTCTGTAAGTCGCACAGCGATTTCGTCTGCTCGTTCAGGAGCGACCACGAGTGCCTGGCCTAGTCCCAAGTTCCAGGTGCCCTCAACTGACTCGAGCGAGAACTTGCCCCAACCGGCCAACACTCTGAAGACTTCGTTAGGCGACCAGGTCGCGCGGTCGACATCGAGTGAGTGACCTTTTGGCAAAACGCGAGCGAGGTTCGCTGCAATGCCGCCACCGGTGATGTGGCTCATCGAGTGAACTGCATCGCCAAGTGATGACTCTAGTAGCTTGTTCAAGACTCCTGTGTAGAGGCGGGTCGGCTCGAGCAAAACTTCGCCGAGCGACTTGCCCGAAAACTCGGCGACCTGATCGCGGTAGTCAAAACCTGCATCGGCAACAATTTTGCGAACCAGCGAGTAGCCGTTCGAGTGCAATCCGCTTGATGCCATACCGAGTACAACATCGCCAGTCTGAACTTTGTGGGCTCCAAGAACTTTGTCTGCATCGACGACACCGGTTGCCGCACCAGCAACGTCGTACTCATCGGCCTTCAACAAACCAGGATGCTCGGCCGTCTCGCCACCGATAAGTGCAACATCTACGGCAGCACACGCTTCGGCGATTCCGCGCACGATGTCTGCGATGCGCTCAGGTACAACCTTGCCGCACGCAATGTAGTCGGTCATATAAAGACTCTTGGCGCCAACCACAACGATGTCGTCGACGACCATGCCTACCAAGTCTTGGCCGATCGTGTCGTGCTTGTCGATTGCTTGCGCGATTGCAACTTTGGTGCCGACACCGTCGGTCGAAGTTGCTAGCAATGGCTTCTTGTAATTCTTTAGGAAGGAAACATCGATCATTCCGGCGAAGCCACCGAAGCCACCGACTACAAGTTCATTGTGGGTCGCGCTCACTGCGCGCTTCATTAGCTCGACGGCGAGGTCTCCCGCGTAGGTGTCTACTCCGGCTGCTGCGTATGCGTCGTTCATTACTCGGCTAGCGATTCTTGCTTTTCAAGCAGATTCTTGCCGAGGCGGTCTTCGGCCGGTAGCTCAATCGGGTACTGGCCGGTGAAGCAAGCGGTGCACAGACTCGAGCTCTCCTGCTTGGTCGAAGCGATCATGCCGTCTTTCGACAGGTAGCCGAGCGAGTCAGCGCCGATCGACTTGCAGACATCTTCGACGCCGATGCCGGTGGCAATCAGCTCTGCGCGGGTAGCAAAGTCGATGCCGTAGAAGCACGGCCAAGTGATTGGTGGCGATGAGATGCGCACGTGAATCTCGGCCGCACCGGCCTCGCGCAGCATCTGCACGAGTGCGCGCTGGGTGTTGCCGCGAACAATCGAGTCGTCGATAACAATGATGCGCTTACCGCGGATCTGCTCGCGAAGCGGGTTGAGCTTGAGTCGAATACCGCGCTGGCGAATGGTTTGCGAAGGCTGAATGAAGGTACGGCCGACATAGGCGTTCTTAACCAAGCCGTGGCCGAATGGAATACCGCTTTCTTGCGAGTAACCAATTGCGGCGGGGGTTCCTGATTCAGGAGTTGGAATTACCAGATCGGCTTCAACCGGATACTCGCGCGCAAGAGTGCGACCCATTTCAACGCGTGCGTCGTAAACCACGCGACCATTGATGGTGGTGTCAGGTCGTGCCAAGTAAACATATTCGAAAACGCAACCAGCACGTTTAACTTCTGCAAAGCGAGATGAACGCAAACCGTTTTCGTCGATAGCAATCATTTCGCCTGGTTCGACTTCGCGAACAAACGAAGCACCAACGATGTCGAGAGCTGCGGTTTCAGATGCAACTACCCAACCGCGCTCGAGACGACCGAGAACGAGAGGTCGTACACCCTGAGGGTCACGTGCCGCATACAGCGTGTTCTCATCCATGAAGACAAGACAGAACGCACCTTTAACCTTTGGCAACAATTCGAGCGCAGTTGCCTCGAGAGTGTGATCGAGGTCGCCAGAAAGTAGCGCGGTCAAAACAGCAGTGTCGGTGGTGTTGCCCGAGGTCAGAGTGTTGACATCGGTGTCTGGGTTCTGCGCGCGCAACATGTCGAGCAGGTCGGCAGTGTTAGTCAGGTTTCCGTTGTGAGCCAGGGCAACAGTTCCGCTCGCGGTGCGACCCAAGGTTGGCTGTGCGTTACGCCACGACGATGCACCGGTAGTCGAGTAGCGGTTGTGGCCAACTGCGATGTGGCCGACGAGCGACTCGAGCGCGCTCTCGCTAAAGACCTGCGAGACGAGCCCCATGTCTTTGTAAACCAGAATTTTCTTGCCGTTAGAAGTGGCAATGCCTGCAGACTCCTGGCCGCGGTGCTGCAGCGAGTAAAGACCAAAGAAAGTTAGTTTGGCGACTTCTTCGCCGGGTGCCCAGACACCGAATACGCCGCACTGATCTTTGGGTGCTTTGTCGTCTGACTCGCTGACCGCGAGATCGAGATTCAGTCGTCCGTCGCCTCTTAGCAAGGGCAGTTTCCTGTCGTTGGGAGCTAGGCGTCGCGGCTAATTTGCGCCGCTACCCCTCAATTTTAGTGGCCGAGACCAGTCGAGAGCGACGGGCAAAAGTCGCATCAAGGATGATCCATGCGATCCATCCGATTACCGTGACTAGCGCTGTTCCGAATGCAACCAGGTATCCGAAGAACCCCGGCTTCGCCGCAATCGACACCGCGAGCGCGAGACTCAGTAGCAGACCGACGCCGGCAGAGGTGACCAGAAATGGGACCAGGCGCGGAGCGCGACGAAGTTGAACTTGGGTCTTGCTGGAGGTCTTAGGCACGAGTCAATTAAAGCAGCCTGGTTTGAACGGCTAGACCAGAGGTAGAAACGCCGACAGGTCGGCTCGAGTGCCCGATGCGTTGATTCGCCCTGCGGCCAGTAGGGCATCCCAGTCCTTAGCGCCCATGGCAAGCGCCACCCAGTCTTCGCCGCCAAGTTCGACCACATTCGGCGGAGTGCCGCGCGTGTGACGCGGGCCTTCGATGCACTGAACCGCGCCGAACGGAGGCACACGCACCTCCACCGAGTTGCCCTCGTGTCTCGAGCCGAGTTCTTCGAGCAGGTACCTGACGGCAGTCGCGAGCTCGTCTGAGTCACCAGCTTGATACGCCGCGAGCGCTCGTCGACCTTCGTCGGGTTTCACTCTGCGTCGCACGACTTAAACTTAGAGGGTGAAAATCTTGGTTTTGGGTTCGGGGGCGCGTGAACACGCGATCACCAAGGCGCTACTTCGCACCGGCACCCAGAAGGCAGACCTGATCGTTGCCCCTGGCAACGCAGGCATCGCCAAGGATGCACGTACCGAACCGAACCTCGTAGCCACTGACCCTGCCGCGGTCACCGCCTTTGCTCAAAGCGAGAGCATCACCCTGGTCATCGTTGGCCCCGAAGCCCCGCTGGTCGCAGGTGTCTCCGACGCCCTGCGCGCAGCTGGCATCGCGGTGTTTGGGCCATCGAAGCGAGCAGCCGAGCTCGAGGGCTCAAAGTCCTTTGCCAAAGAGGTCATGGCAGCTGCTGGCGTGCCGACCGGCATGGCCCGCGAATGTGAGACTCTCGCCGAGGTTGAGGCCGCGATGGCCGAATTCGGCGCTCCATACGTCATCAAGGCCGACGGCTTGGCCGCAGGCAAGGGTGTCATCGTCACAAGTGATCGTGCCGCCGCACTGGCTCACGCCGAAAAGTTCATCGATATGGGCATCCTGGTCGAAGAGTTTTTGTCTGGCCCTGAGGTTTCACTCTTCTTCTTGAGCGACGGTCGCACCGTGATGCCACTGACTCCGGCGCAGGACTTTAAGCGCGCCTTCGACAACGATGAAGGGCCTAACACCGGCGGCATGGGTGCTTACTCGCCGCTGCCATGGTTGCCTGCAGGTTTCATCGAAGAAGTAGAACGCACCATCGCGCAACCGACAGTCGATGAACTTGCTCGACTAGGGGCTCCCTTTGTTGGTTTGCTCTACTGCGGATTGATCGTGACAGATCGCGGCATTCGTGTGATTGAATTCAACGCGCGCTTCGGCGACCCAGAAACTCAAGTTGTGCTTCGACGCTTGATTACTCCGCTTGCCGGTTTACTTCACCGCGCGGCTACCGGGCGACTCGAAGACGGGCCGAGCGCACAGTTCTCTAACGATGTTGCAATCACTGTCGTGCTCGCCAGCGAGGGCTACCCTGACACCTCAGCACCAGATCGCGTCATCACCGGTTTGCACGAAGACGAATCGGTGCACATCTGTCATGCATCGACGCGGTTAGGCGTCGATGAAGAAAAAGGGCGTGACGGCGAACTTTTTGCAACCGGTGGTCGCGTGCTCAGCGTCGTAGCTTCGGCACACGATTTTGCGACCGCTCGCAAACTTGCCTACGAGAACATCGCGCAGATTTCACTCGAGGGTTCGCACTATCGCAACGACATTGCTGCCAAGGTCGCGCACTAATGGCGCTCGAACTCGACGGCTGGAAGCATGTCTACAGCGGCAAGGTTCGCGACCTATACGAAAGCACCGACCCGGCACTCTCGCATCTGATACTCGTGGTTGCATCGGATCGCGTATCTGCGTTCGATCACGTGCTTGAGCCGAGCATCCCTGGCAAGGGCACTCACCTGACCACTTTGACTAACTGGTGGCTTGACCGCCTGGATGTGCCCAACCATGTTTCGCACGAGGTGCCTGTTCCGGCAGCCGTTGCCAGGCGAGCCACCGTAGCCAAGAAGCTCGAGATGTTCCCTATCGAGTGCGTGGTTCGCGGCTACATCAGCGGTTCGGGCTGGAAGGAGTACCAGGCGACTGGTGCCATCTGCGGCGTCGAGCTTGAGCCTGGTCTAACTTTCGGTGCCCGGTTGCCAGAACCGATTTTCACTCCAGCCTTCAAAGCGGATCTCGGCGAGCACGACGAAAATATTTCATTCGAACGCGTTGTTGAAATCGTTGGTGAGGCACATGCGAGCGAATTGCGCGAGTTGAGCATTCGCATTTTCAAACGCGCAAGCGAGCTTGCTGAAAAGGCCGGACTGATTTTGGCCGATACCAAGTTTGAGTTTGGCGTTGACCCTGCCACGGGTGTCACCACCCTTGGAGACGAAGTGCTCACTCCAGATAGCTCACGTTTTTGGTCACGTTCTGCTTGGGATCGTGGCGAACGAAAAGACTCGTTCGATAAGCAAATCGTGCGCAACTGGTTGGCCGACAACTGGGATCAAACCGGAACACCTCCGGCGCTGCCAGCTGAAATCGTCGCGCAGACCTCGGCCAAGTACGCCGAGCTGGTAGAGCGACTAACTCAAGAAGTTTTGTAGTTCGTTACTTCTCGCAGGTGCAGAGTTGCTCCTGAGGAACACCCGCAAGTGCCTGATCGATGTGTTCGCCACATCCGGCCCAGGTGATTTTTCCGCAGTCATTGCAAGTTACTTGTGCGCACATGATTAATGCTTTCCGAAGATGCGGTTGAAGAGACCGTTCTTCTTTTCTTTTGGCTCGTTTGCGTGACCCTGGCACTGCTGCGATTTGGGAACTCCGCGCATGACCTGATCAACGTGTTGTCCGCAACCCGACCAGGTTGCTTTTCCGCACTTGCGGCAGGTTACTTTTTGACACATAGCTTCTCCGTTTAGTTTGTGATGATTGCGAGTTTGGTAGCGGCAGATGCATCATCGATGCCACCTGCGTTGGTGACGGTTCCGGTGAAGCCATCCTTGGTCATGTAGTCGACCGCAAGACCAGCGCGTCGACCACTGTGGCAATAGACCACGTAGTTTGCGGTTTTGTCGAGGGTCTCGATTTCGGTGTTGAAAGATGCGCCTTCGACGTCGATGTTGATGGCTCCTTGCAGGTGGCCCGCTGCGTACTCAGCCGGAGTTCGCACATCGATCACGGCCTTAACGGTCGTCATGTCTAGGTTTTGGCTCGAGCAGCCAGTAAGCGCGACCAGAGCAACCAGGGCCGCCGCGGCTAGTTTGATAATTTTCGACATTTCACTCCTATACCCCCTAGGGTATGCTTAACCCTGAGATTAAGCAAGCACCCGGAGGCACAAAATGCAGATCGACCCAACAGAACTAAAGGCTGTTCGCGACCGTCTGGTCAGGGTTCAGGGGCAAATCGGCGGCATCGTCAAGATGCTCGATGAGGGGCGAGACTGCACCGAGCTGCTCACCCAACTTTCGGCGGCTTCGGCGGCGCTCAATAAAGCTGGCTTTGGCATCATCTCGGTTGGCATGCAAAATTGCGCCCGTGATGAGTCGGGCAACGCTGATCGCGCGGCACTCGAAAAAGCTTTCCTCGCACTCGCATAAGTCATCTTGGCTTAAATAATTTGTAATTCAAATCAGTAAAGGTTTCGCAAATGAAGACTGTGATCATCGGTGGGGTCGCCGCAGGAATGTCTGCTGCTACTCGACTTCGTCGTCTCGATGAAAATGCAGAAATTGTAATTTTCGAAATGGGCGAGAACGTGAGTTACGCAAACTGCGGCCTGCCGTACTTCATTAGCGATGTGATTTCTAAACGCGATGCACTCTTGTTGCAAACACCAAGAAGTTTGCATGCTCGATTCAGGCTCGATGTACGAGTGCGAAACAAGGTCACGCAGATCAATGCCGCCGCGAAATTTGTCACTGTTCAGAATCTTGAAACTAGAGAAGTGTTTGATGAGAGCTATGACAAATTGGTCATCACTACTGGTGCACGGCCGCGACGTCTAGATATTCCAGGAATCGACCGCGCACTTTTCTTGCGCGACGTTGCAGATGCCGATGAACTTAAAGCCGCCGTTAACCATGCAACCGACAAAACCGCAGTTGTACTTGGCGCTGGTTTCATCGGTGTTGAAGTTGCAGAGAACCTACGCAAGCTCGGCTTTACGGTTTCTCTAGTGCAACGTGGTTCGAGCATCCTTGCTGGTTTCGATCTCGAAATGATCGAGCCGATGCAAAAGCGACTCGAAGAAAACGGCGTGAGTCTTTACTTGAATGCAGACGCGGCATCGGTGTCACAGTCGCACGTGGTTCTTGCAACCGGCGAACAGTTGCCGGCGGCCGTCGTGGTTTCGGCCGTTGGCGTCGAGCCTGACAACGCCTTGGCCAAGGCGGCTGGGCTCAAGATTGGCTCTACAGGCGGGCTCTGGGTCGATGCCCAACAACGCACCAGCGATCCGAACATCTTTGCTGCCGGCGATGCCGTTGAAAAACAAGGGATGCTCGTGGGCGACAGCGCTCTTATTCCGCTCGCCAATCTCGCCAACCGTCACGGGCGACTCATCGCCGATGTAATCGCTGGGCTCGAGGTTAAGGCGCACGACGCGATTGGCACTGCGATCATCGGTGCGTTCGGAATGGTGGTTGCCAAGACCGGACTGAGTGAGCGCGAAGCGAAGGCCGCAAATATTAAGCATTCTGTAATTCACGTTCACCCGAACAATCACGCCACGTACTATCCGGGTGCATCGCGCGTTTCGCTAAAGATCCTGTTCGATTCAGTCAGCGGCAAGATTCTCGGGGCGCAGGGTGTCGGTGAAGACGGCGTCGATAAGCGCATCGACGTGATTGCAACCGCGATTTACGCTGGCCTGAAGATTGACGAACTCATGGATCTCGAGCTCTCTTACGCTCCGCAGTTTGGTAGCGCCAAGGATGCCATCAACATGGCGGGTTACGTTGGCAATAATGTGCAGCATCACACCACTCCAACTATTCAGTGGCACGAACTCGAAACGGCAATGCAAACTGGAGCGCAACTCATCGACGTTCGCACTTCAACCGAAAATGCGGCAGGTTCGATTGACGGTGCAATTTTGATTCCGGTTGATGAACTTCGTGATCGAATAGCCGAGATCAATCGCGCGAACGTCATCGTTCACTGTGCGGTGGGTCAACGTGGTCACATTGCCACTCAGATCTTGCGTGCGCATGGCATCGAGGTTCGCAACCTCGACGGTGGCTACACGACTTGGCGCTCAGGCCAAGACGCTCTGGTCCGCTAGCGCAGCTTCATGCTGCCGGCGAGCACCTTGACGATGGTGCCGACCGTTATGACGACTACGAACGCCATAGCAATGCCGATCCATTTCAGCAGCTTGATTGCCACAGGCGCGAATGCCTCAACGAACAACTTGAACTTGATACTGGTCATGGTCAAAAACTAAGGACCCCCGCCGACAAACGCTAAAATAAAGGGGTTCGCCGATGCTGTCGGGCGCTAAAAGCCCAAAATCCGCCCACTTTTTAGGGGAAAAATGCCAAAGATCATCGTTGAGGTTATGCCAAAGGCAGACCTGCTAGACCCTCAAGGCAAGGCTGTGGCTAACGCCCTGCACCGAGCCGGCAACAAAGACATCGCCGCCGTTCGCATCGGTAAGCGCATCGAACTGCACTACGACCGTCCGGTCAACGAATCAGATCTAGAGAACGCCCGTCGCCTTGGCGCCAGCTTCTTGAGCAACGACGTAATCGAAGACGTGGTCAACGTCCACGTAGAGAACTAAGCCATGAAGATCGGTGTAGTCACCTTTCCTGGCACTCTCGACGACCGCGACGCGGCCCGCGCGGTTCGCCTAGCCGGCGCCGAAGTCGTAAACCTCTGGCACGCCGATGCAGACCTAAGGCGAGTCGACGCTGTCGTTCTTCCTGGCGGCTTCTCGTACGGCGACTACCTCCGCTGTGGCGCAATCGCGGCCCAGGCTCCGGTTACTCGCGAAATCGTGAAGCAGGCGGCTAAGGGCCTTCCGGTTCTAGGTATCTGCAACGGTTTTCAGGTACTCGTAGAAGCACACTTGCTTCCTGGTGGCTTGATTCGCAACGAGCACCAACACTTCATCTGCCGCGATCAAAAACTCCGCGTCGAAAATGTCGACACCGCTTGGACCAACCAATTCGAACTCGGTCAAGAAATCACCATTCCACTCAAGAATGGTGAGGGCGGTTACGTCGCAACCAAGGATGAGCTCGCCCGCCTCGAAGGTGAAGGTCTCGTCACTTTCCGTTACCTCGATGGAAATCCAAACGGATCGATGAACGACATCGCTGGTTTGCGCAACGAGCGCGGAAACGTCGTGGGCCTAATGCCACACCCAGAACACGCAGTCGAAGCTGGCTTCGGCCCAGACACCAACGCAGCGATGCGCAGTGGTGTCGATGGTTTGCTGTTCTTCAAATCAGTTCTCAACGCACTCGTAAACGCATAAGGATTTCGCATGGGCCTGTTCAAGAAAAAGACTCAGCCGAGCGGCGTTGACACCACCGCGAACGCAGCAGCAACCCCAGACAAGCATCAGCCGTGGAAAGAACTCGGTCTTAAAGAAGACGAGTATTCGCGCATCCGTGAAATTCTTGGACGCCGCCCGACTAGCGCCGAGCTAGCCATGTACTCGGTCATGTGGTCAGAGCACTGCTCGTACAAGTCGTCGAAGATTTACCTTCGTCAGTTTGGTGAAAAAGTCACCGACGAGATGAAGAAGCACCTGATGGTGGGCATGGGCGAGAACGCCGGTGTGGTTGACATTGGCGAGGGCTGGGCCGTTACTTTCAAGGTCGAGAGCCACAACCACCCGAGCTACATCGAGCCGTTCCAGGGAGCGGCAACCGGTGTCGGCGGCATCGTGCGCGACATCTTGACCATGGGCGCTCGCCCGATTGCCGTCATGGACCAACTGCGTTTCGGTGCGGTTGAGAACCCAGACACCGCACGTGTCGTGCACGGTGTGGTCAGCGGAATCTCGTTCTATGGCAACTGCCTCGGCCTGCCAAACATCGGTGGCGAAACTGTCTTCGATGGCGTCTACCAAGGCAACCCATTGGTGAACGCGCTCAGCGTTGGTGCACTTCGTCACGAAGACCTGAAGCTTGCGAAAGCTTCAAACCCTGGCGATCTTGTAATTCTGTTTGGTGCTCGCACCGGAGCCGATGGCATCGGGGGCGTATCGGTTCTAGCATCAGAAACTTTCGACAGCGAAGGCCCGTCGCGCCGACCAGCCGTTCAGGTTGGCGACCCTTTCGCAGAGAAGGTTTTGATCGAGTGCTGCCTCGAGCTCTACAAGGCTCAGGTCGTCGCCGGTATTCAAGACCTTGGTGGCGCTGGACTCTCGTGTGCAACTAGCGAACTCGCATCTAATGGCAACGCCGGCATGCGCGTGCAGTTGCAAAAAGTTTTGAAGCGCGACGAGTCACTCACTCCAGAAGAAATTCTGATGAGTGAGTCTCAAGAGCGAATGATGGCAATCGTTCCTAAGAAGTCGCTCAAGAAGTTCGAAGCGATCGTCAACAAGTGGGAAGTCGAGTACTCGGTTCTCGGTGAAGTTATCGAAGAGCCTCGCCTGTACATCAACTGGGGCGACGAAGAGATCGTCAACGTTCCACCTCGCACCGTCGCGCACGATGGTCCAGTTTACGAACGCCCGGTTGCGTACCCTTCATACCAGGATGCACTCAACGCAGCTTCGGTTCACGTCTCGGGCCATGGCGGCAACGGCCTTCACCGCGCCAACGACAACTCAACCGAACTTGCTGCGCAACTCTGGCAGATCGTCACTTCGCCAAACCAGGCGTCGAAGTCTTGGATCACCGACCAGTACGACCACTACGTCGGTGGCAACACTGCCCTAGCTCAGCCAGATGACAGTGGAATGGTTCGTGTCTCTGAAGACAGCGGTCTAGGCATTTCGATCGCGACCGACGCGAACGGCCGTTACTGCCAGCTCGACCCTTACCAGGGAGCCCGCTTGGCTCTAGCCGAGGCCTACCGCAACGTCGCTGTTGGCGGAGCAAAGCCTATGGCCGTAACCAACTGCCTCAACTTCGGTAGCCCAGAGAACCCAGAGGTCATGTGGCAGTTCAAGCAGGCGACCGCTGGTCTGGCTGACGGATGCCTCGAACTCGGCATCCCTGTTACCGGCGGAAACGTCTCGTTCTACAACCAGACCGGTGATGTCGCGATTCACCCGACTCCTGTGGTTGGTGTTCTCGGCGTGATCGACGACGTAGCTCGCCGCATTCCTTCTGGTTGGCAGGATGCCGGCCACAACATCTATCTGCTCGGTACCACTCGCGATGAACTCGACGGCTCGGTTTGGGCCGACGTAGTTCACTCGCACCTTGGTGGTCGCCCGCCGGTTGTCGACTTGGCGCACGAGGCAGCGCTTGCCGATTTGTTGCACGGTGCTTCACTTCAGGGATTGATTGCTTCGGCTCACGATCTGTCTGAGGCGGGTCTCGCTCAGGCTGTTGTCGAATCGACTCTTCGTTTTGGCATGGGTGCTCGCATTTGGCTTGGCGAGATTCAGGAGCGCGACAATGTCGACCGTACCTGTGCGCTGTTCAGCGAATCGACCGGTCGCGTAATGGTTTCAGTTGGTCGCGAAGACGACGTGAAGTTCGTCGGCTTGTGTGAGGCTCGCGGAATTCCTGTGCTTCGCATCGGTGTTACCGATGACTCAGGCGAACTCGAAATTCAGGATGTCGCGACTTTCAAGTTGAACGAATTGCGAAACGGTTTCAACTCGACGCTTCCAACTCTTTTCGCTTA
>JBDKLV010000029.1:0-6428 GCA_039795455.1 Actinomycetota bacterium | reverse complement strand
CAAATGATGCCGGGCATAATCGCCTCGACCTTCACGATGATGTCGCACTTGCTTTCGCCGGTTGCCTTTTCGGCCAAATCTTTGATCTGCTCGGTTGCCTTGTCGAGGCGCTTCGAAGTGGTCACTAGGTTGCCAAGTTCTGGCACCTCGACTCGCCAGCCATCTGCTTGACGCTCGACCTTTGCCTTGATTTCCATGGCAACCTCCGATTCCGAATTTTGTCTAGTCCTACTTGACTTATTTAGTCAAGGAGTGCTTTACTTATAACCATAAGGGCGGAACCCCCGCCAAGACAATAGAAAGGCATCAAATTGCTAAACCTACTTATTGCCGTGGCAGGTATCGCCCTCGGAATCTTCGTTGCTCGCACCTTCTTGAAGGCTGGCATCTTCAAGCTCAAAGGCACCAAGGAGCAGTTCGCTGCAGCGCAGTTCGGTTGGGCTGAAAAGACCCCAATGGGAGTAATCCGAGTAATCGGTCTACTCGAGCTTCTAGGCGCCGTTGGCGCTGTCGTTGCTCCGATCGTTGCATTGGTTCCAGGCTTCGCTTGGGCACAGTGGTTCGGTGTAGCAGCAGCTGCTGGTCTTGCACTAACCATGGTTGGTGCGATGATTACCCACCAGGCGCGTGGCGAGTCGAAGTACACCTTCAAGAAGAACGCAATGCTGCTACTTCCTGCAGCAGTTGCAGCAGTTCTTGACGCTGTAGTAGTTCTTCCGCTGACCTTCTAGTCAGTCTTAAACCCGGCCCTGTTTGCCGCACGACTAAGTGCTGGCAGCAGGGCCGGTGTCGTTAAAGCCACAAGCACTACGGTTGTGATTGCTCGGCCGGTGTCCCAGAGCAACCCTCCGGTCAAGAATTCGTACTGCACAAAAATCTTTAGGTTCTCGAACGCTCCCGCTCCGGCGATATAACTCAGCGACGTTCCGCTGCCAGCAAGCCATGGCCAGTTCCACAGGGTCATGAGGCCTCCGTAAAAATACGCTGCGACTGTCGCGTAACCAACCAGCAAGGATGTTCGAATCCAGCGTTTCTGCAAACGCGGCAGCAACCCGGCACCGAGCCCAACGAGCCCTGCGGCCATCATTTGAAATGGCATCCATGGGCCGATGCCTGACCCGATCAAGGCGGAGCACAAAATTGATAGCGCGCCGACGAGGTAACCAAACCCAGCGCGAAAGACATAGCCGGTCAAAATGATCAGGAAGAAGATCGTTTCAATGCCCTCGACTCCGGCGCCGAGCATCCTGACGATTGAGTTCAATGCAACGACTCCGGCTAGCAGTGCGACTTGCTTGCTACCGAGTTCGCGGCGGGCGATCATCTGCAGCGCAAGAAGAACCAGCAATGGCATGACGACGATGGCCAGAGTCTGGGCCAGGTTTGCCGAAATTTCGGGGGCGATGAAAAGCGGCCAGGTAAAGGCCAACAGCGAAAGCGCGGCGGTGGCTGAAAGCGTCAGATTGCGGGCGTTGCGGCCGATCATCGTGGCACCTCGGTCAGCCTGCCGTCGTGCAAGTTCAACACCCGGTCAGCGGCTGCAATCAGGTTTTTGTCGTGGCTGACCACGACAATCGCGCGGTCGCTCGAAATGTCTCGAAGCAGATCGATCAGCTTGCCGCCGGTCTCGGCGCTAAATGCGTGGCTAGGTTCATCGAGCAAAAGCACCTGACTCGGCTTGGCAAGCTGGATGCAAAGAGAAAGTGCCAGTCTCTGCGCAGACGATAGATCACGAGTGTGTGCAACGGATGGCAATTCGAAACCCAGGAGTTTCAATAAATCCGCAGCATTGCTAGCTGCGTTCTGCAACTCTTCGCCAACGGTTCCGAAAATCAACAAGTCGCTAGAGAATTCTGGCAGAAGCGTGACCTGGTGGTCTGTCGCGAGCCGAGTTTGTAGGTCACGCAAGAGCGTGCTCTTGCCCGCTCCGTTAGTACCAGTTAGGCAGGTGATCTGGCCTCGCGAAATTACAAGTTCGTCAATCTTGTAGAGCACGCGCCGGCCAGTGATGGCACTCAGGTTTGTGAGTGTCAGCTTCTTGTCACCGAGCGCTGCTCGCGGCGAAAGCTTTGCTACTCCGGCTTCTTCGGCACCCAGCTCGACTACCTGATCGAATCGAGCTCGGGTATTTGAGTCAGCAAAGTCGTTTACCTCGACGATTACAAAACTCGTACCGGTTGACTTAGCCAATTCGCGGTACATCTTTAAGAATGCCTCACGTGATTCGATGTCGAGCCGCACATGTAAGCCATCGAGCAAAACAAAACGTGGTTTTGCCAAAAGGGTTAAGGCAACTTGCAGCTTCAATCGTTCGCCGCCAGACAGCAGATCTGATGTGCGATCGAGCAAATCATGGATGTTCATGAGGGCTGCAAGTTCATCGATCGACTTGCTCAGATTTCCTTTCAGCCCCGCAAGGCGCGCCACGAATTCGAGTTCGCCCTGCACGGTCTCGGCGACGCCCATCTGTTCGAAGCGCTGGTCAGAGAGCGCTACGTGGCGAGCCAATTCGCGTGCTGGCGTATTGGTCACGTCGATGCCGCCGATTAGGCGAGTTCCGGTGACTACCGAGTAGTTGTAAAGCGGTCCGAGTCCCGCCAACTCCGTGAGCAGAATTGACTTGCCGGTGCCTGGTCGGCCTGTGATCAGTACCAGCTGCCCGGGTTCGATTCTGAGTTTGAGATTGCTCAAGATCGGAGTTGCCCCTGACATGTTTACGGTGAGGTTTCGCACCTCTAGCCCGGCGTGCTCGGGCAGCGTCAACACGGATGCACGTGCCGACCCGAACCCCCTGGCGTCGAGGTACTCGGCCAGTAGCCAGGATTGCTCGAGCGCACTGTCTAGGGCGGAACTCAGTCGAGTCGCCCACGGGAGTTTTTCGATTCCGCGCATCCTTGCCGCCAAGGAACTGCGCTTGGCGCTTTCGATGAACTGGGGGACAAAGTTGAGCGCGAGCACCACGATCATCGAAAGCTCAAAGAATCTTCCGCTCATGCGTAACAGCAGGCTTTTCGAATCGGCCCAGATGTTTGCGGCAACGAACACAAGCCAAATCGCGCTTAAGCGCACGCCATCGAAGACGGCGTGCGAGAGCGAAACCCAAGTGACCGGCCCGAGAAATTCGATTGGCCCAAGCCCGAGATTCAACTCGAACCGTGGCAAGTCAATGGCAATTGCATCCAGTGAGTTGGCTTGCGAAAAGAGCATGCGAAACAAAACTCGGATTGCAATCACACCTAGGCTCAGCGAAAGTAGCAGCCGAATCGGCAGGGTAGTGCGTTTCGATTTGGGGGCGCGCAAAATCGCGGTCAGTGCAATCGCGAAAATTCCAAAGTTCAACCATGGTGAGAGATTGAGCGAGACGGCAACAGTTAACGCAACCGCCACCGCCCAAATGTAAATCGCTCGATTCGTGCCTAGTGACATGCGACCGGTCTCGGCGCGGTTCGTGGTTTCAGGTCGATCGCCGATTCGCCCGGTTCGATGAAACGCCAGCCTTCGAAATCGCCGCACGTTGGGTGACGCATCGAGGAGCCGATCGTGGAGAACTGCCAGTGGTCGCCCCCTGAAGTAGTTGCGTAGTAATAGGCCCAATAGCCGGTGGTCGCGTCTGGAGTATTAGTGCACGGCTGGTCCTCTGGCGCTGGAAAGCCAGAGATACGGCAGGCGAATCCGGTTGGGTACTCGGTGGTTCCGATGACCTGAACGCCAGCGGCAGCGAAGAGGTCCCAGGCGGTGCCAGTGAAGCCAGTGACGCACTGATTTAGCGATGCCATTTGTGCCACAGAGCCAAAGTCAACGATTAGGTGATTGACCGATCCCTTGCAATCCGCTGGGCTGCCCGTTTCGTTTGGAGCCGAGGCTTTGGGTGCAACCACGACGACCGAGCCCAGCGCGACCAGCGCGATAAGCGCAATCAGTATGGTTCGAAGTTTGACGCGAAGCACACTAGCCCTTGATCAAACTCAAGTAGCTGAGACCTCGAAGTGCCAGATAGCCCTGCACGGTGGCGTAGGTGTCGCCGGCCCCGTTCGACCAAGGAGTTGTGATTCCACCGTCGCTGCCAATGCGACCGGCAAGGAAGGCTTGAAACGCGTAAGCACCTTGATTCACCGCAGTCAGCCCCATTGAAGCGTAGGCAGTGCCATTGACATCGACGTCGCCCCAGGACTCCCAATGATTGTGATCGACAGCATTCACAAAGAGCAGCCGACCGATAGTGGCGACTTTGCTGGTCACCGATTTGGTTGCGGCAAAGGCCATCAGTGCTATGCCCGTTGCATCCGGAGTACTCGCTGTTGTATCAGCGGTCAAATCTGTACCGAATCCGTTGTCTGATCTGGCAAAGGTGAGCAGCTTCGCGCAAATAGTTCTTGCCAAAGCACGTTCGCCCATTGCGTTCAACCCGAGCGCTGCCCAGGAATAGGTAAAAGTATTTCCGGCGGCATTCTTGATCTCGCCAGTTTTGGAAACGGCAGCCTTGACGCGAGTCAAAATGCTCTTAGCGACCGCACTCGACTGAAGCCCGAAGACGCGTTCGGCAAATAGCGCTTCGCCGGCTCGACCGACTAAGAACGCGCCATCCGGCGCATATAAGAAGCCTCGCTTCGACGTGGCAGTGCCGAGGTTGGTTCTCGACTTCAGGTTGTACGAGATTGCCTTCGCGAGCCCAGTATCGGTGTATCCGGCGCCGCGCAGCTGTAGCAGAGCTTCGACTGAAAAGCCCCAATCGGGCTTGCCTTTGGTGAAACCCTCGATGTACTGACCGTTCACAAATTTGCTGGCGATAAACGCTGCCGTTGAGGCGAATGGGGTAGAAGCCGACGCAGGGACAGTGGCGCTGACCACCACGAGCAGCGCCAGGGCAGGCGCGAGCAATTTCTTCATAGTTCCCTCCGCAGACCTAGACGGATTAGTAGGCGTTCTTGTCTCGATCTGGCACTCCGACTCATCGCACCTATAGATAAGTGCAAAATACGGTTGCTGGTCAGCGCGGGGTTCACACCCGACTTTCCCAAAACGAAACCATGGATGCAGCAAGCTGCAATAAATAGGTTAAAGCACGCCGGCGGCAGCCAAGCGCCTAGAAGCCGAAGGTTGCCAACTGTTTCGCAAGCAGCGCGTAGCCCACAAAGACGACCGCATCCAGGATGAAGTGCGCGACGATCAGTGGCGCAACTCGACCCCAGCGGCGATAGCACCAGCCGAAAACGAGGCCAAGCACGGCGTTTCCGATGAGTCCACCGAATCCCTGATAAGCGTGATACGCAGCGCGGATGCTCGCACTGAATGCCTGACGTTTCGCAAAACTAAACCCCAGCTGCTCCAACCTCTTATATAAGAAGCCGATCATGATCACTTCTTCTTGCAGGGCAGCGCGCGCAGCCGAAAGAAGCAACACAGGCAGAGTCCACCAGTACGGGTTTTCGCTCGATGCAATGACTTGTGCCGCAAGCCCGGTCAAGCGAGCAACGTAGTAAAGCGCGAGCCCAGGAATTCCGATTGCAGCAGCGAGAGCCAGTGCCCGCAGAAAATCGCTTCCACGATCTGGAAGCAAGCCAACTGAAAACTCAGGGTTCGATCTGATCAATAAGTAGAGAGCGAGAAAAACTGGAACTAAAGCCAAGCCGATACCGAGTAGCTGGTAAGTCAGATCAAAATACTGACTTGCAGATTCACTCGTGTTGAGCGACGTCGAGCTACCACCGAGTCCGGTAGGCGAGATTAGCGACTCGAAAAGTTGTACCAGCGAGTACAAGGCAGAAGCGCCGAGGCTCACGCCGAGCACTAAAAGAATTTCTTGCCAGGCGAATTTGCGTGAGATCGAAACCTCGTTCATCGAACCGACTTATTCATTCGCTTGCCAAGTCGTCCACGATTCTTTGCGACCCATCGATAAACCAGATTCGAAATCGGAAGGCCAATCAAAATCGCCCAACCAACAATTCGCCACAGGATGTCCGGTTGCAAGCGAAATACATATGACACAGCCGATGCTCCGCCGAGGTTTTTATCTGGCAGCAGGAGCCAGACCTGACTGTCGAACTGCTCTTGGCTGAGCCCGAGGTTCTTGGCTGCCGGATCTGTGCTTGGCACATGGTGTGGGAATGCGGTCAGGCGACGCAGGCCCCAATTCAGGCACTGGCGGCAAAAGCCGCAGTCTCCGTCATAGATAAGTACAGGGGTTTGGCTGGCCACGAGCCCACGATATCACCGCTTTCGAGCATCCACGGCGTTTGTAACGGATAGGTAAAGCAAGGCAATAATCGCGAATTTGCCTTTAGTTGGCCTTTTGTTTTCCCCTACGCTTGGTCATACCTAAAGGTGTCGTCGACTTTGCTCCTTGTGATGAGGATCTAGACCTCTGGGTTAAAGAAGACGGCATCGAAACAACAAGGAGAAACAACTAAATGAAAGCAACTCGCATT
>JBDKLV010000028.1:0-15130 GCA_039795455.1 Actinomycetota bacterium | reverse complement strand
GGTTTAGAACCACCGCATCGAGGACTGGCTGCTGTAAATCAATGGATTCATCGACAACGACGAGCTCGTCTTCGCTCGTATAAGAATAGGCGAAAAGCTCCTGGAAATCTACCTCGACCTCGTGCACGACGGGCTCAAGACAGCGACTGCACTCGGCTTTAGCCTCGGCAAAGACCTCGGCCGTGGCCAAAATGCCCTCGTGAACAGACTCGAGGCGCAGGTCAATCTCGACCAAGTCGCCGGCCTTGACCTCGGTCGCCCCGTTGCCCATGGCATCGACAAGGCGAACATCCAGCTCAAATTCACGCATTTGGCCAGGTTTGTGCATCAGGTCGTGCACATTTACTGAAAAAGGGGATGTTGCCATGACTTAGCCCTTCGCACGGGCCTTGAGCGCACGAACCACGGCGGCAGGCACATACTTGTCGACCGAACCACCGAGCTCGGCCACCTGGCGTACCAGGCTGCTCGAAACGAAGCCCTGGCCCGGGTCGGCCGGCAAAAACACGGTCTCGACGTTGGCCAGGTCGCGGTTCACACGAGCCATCGGCAGCTCGTAGTCGAGATCAGCGTTGTTGCGAACACCCTTGATGAGCGCCCCTGCCCCAACCTTGCGGCAGTAGTCAACCAGGAGACCGCTGTCGAGAGTGGCGATCACGATCTTGGTACTGGTCGGAATCGACTGACCGAAGCGCGCAGCCTCAGACAAGCTGTCGTCGATAAGCGCAACGCGCTGTTCGCTGGTAAAGAATGGGGTCTTGTTTGGATTGTGAACAACCACGATGTGCAGTTCATCGAACAATGCCGCGGCTCGTGCCGCAATGTCTAGGTGACCAAAAGTGATTGGGTCGAAACTGCCCGGATAGACGGCGATTTTGCTCATGGCTACAGGCTATTAGTTTTTGGCGAGGTTGTCTTGAGCGGTTTTCTCGAGCTCGGCCAAAGCCGCCGCCAACGCGGGGTTTTTCTCGAGGGTTGGATCGGCTTCTAGCAAACTCTCAGCCTGCTTGCGTGCATCCTGAATCAAATCAGCGTCGCGAATGACTCGCAACAACTTGAGACTGCTTCGGCCACCGCTTTGAGTAGTGCCAAGCACATCGCCCTCGCGACGAAGCTCGAGGTCGATTTCGCTCAACTTGAACCCGTCGAGGGTGTCGGCCACCGCCTGCACTCGCTCGAGAGCCAACGAGCCCTGCTCCGCCGACGTGAGCAGTAGACACAGACCGGCGTTACCGCCACGACCGACTCGACCACGCAATTGGTGAAGCTGACTCATGCCGAATCGGTCCGCATCGACAACGGCCATGACCGTAGCATTCGGAACGTCGACACCGACTTCGATGACGGTCGTCGAAATTAAGACGTGAATCTCACCGGCGGCAAAGCGATTCATGGTCGAATCTTTATCGTCGCTCGCCATGCGCCCGTGCAGCGCTTCGACAACGAGCCCTTTGAATGCTGGCAGGGCGCGTAGCGCCTCGAGCAAACCGACCACGGTCGCCGGCTTTTGCTTTGGTACGTCGGTGACCTCCTCGCCAGAGTCGTCGACTTCGTCGTCGGGTTCATCTTGCTCATCGATACGCGAGCAGACGACAAATGCCTGATGCCCCTTGTCTACTTCTTCACGGATGCGCGTCCAGGTTCGGGCCACAAGAGCGCTCTGTTCCTGACGCACGACGAATGACTGAATCGGCTGGCGACCGGCCGGCAGCTCGTCAAGGGTCGAAATGTCCAGGTCTCCGAAAACACTGACCGCGAGGGTTCGAGGAATTGGGGTCGCCGTCATGGTCAATACGTGTGGCGGCTGCTTGCCCTTTAGCCGCAAGGCTTCGCGCTGCTCAACCCCAAAGCGGTGCTGCTCATCGACCACGATCAGCCCAAGGTCGAAGAACTCAACCTTCGCAGACATGAGGGCGTGCGTGCCAACCACTATGCGAGCCTTGCCGCTGATCACCTGAAGCAGCGCGCGCTTGTGCTCTGCCGTCGACATCTGACCGGTGAGCAACGTCACGCCCAGTTTCTCTGCGAGGTCTTCGCCAAGTGTTTTTCGAATCGAGCGATAGTGCTGCGCGGCCAAGACCTCTGTCGGTGCCAGCAGCGCGGACTGTCCTTCGCTATCTGCAACTGCCAGCATGGCGCGCACTGCGACCAATGTCTTTCCGCTGCCGACCTCGCCCTGCAACATTCGATGCATCGGGTGGTTCTGGCTCAGGTCTTCGAGAATCTGATTACCTACCTCGACCTGTCCGCGGGACAAAGTAAACGGAAGTGAGGCGTCGAACTTTTCAAGCAGCGCACCAGCCTTGCGTGCAGCTGCAACTTGAGTGGCATTCAACTTGCGACGCATCACCAGCGTCGACTGAAGTAAGAAAGCCTCGTGAAAACGCAAAGTGTCGCGAGCAGCCTGCCACTGCCCGTGATTCTCCGGCTGGTGAATCTGGCGAATTGCGGCGTTCAGGCTCAGCAGCTTGTTGTCGACAACCAACGACGCGGGTAGCTCCTCGGCAATTTCACCGCAAACATCGAGCACCACGCCGATCGCACGGGCGATCATCCATGTGGTTACTTTCGAGGTCGCCGGATAAATCGGTATCGGCAGGTCTGCCCAAGTCTTTGCCTCTTCGTCGGTCAGCTCTTCTTGAAAGAGTTCGTAATCGGGATGCGCTAACTGCAGCTTGCCCTGATAGCTCGAGATCTTGCCGGCGAAAAGCCCACGCACTCCGGCGCGCAGCTCCTTGGCTCGCCAGGCCTGGTTGAAGAAAGTAAGCGACAGCATGCCGTCGCCATCGGTAATGCGCACCTCGAGCAGGTTTCCGGCACGACCGCGCATGTGTCGCTCACGAATGTCGACCACCTCGGCCACCACGGTTACCGACTCGCCCACCGGAATCTCGGCAATCGGGGTCAGTTCGCCACGCGAAATGTAGCGCCTTGGAAAATGCGCCAGCAGGTCGCCGATGGTCTTCACCCCGAGGTGTTTCGCAAACGCCTTGGCCGTGCGGTCGCCAAGTAGGTCGACCAAAGGTTCGGCGGGCAGCAGCATGCTTCAATCTTTGCCGACAGATTAGGCTTGGCGACAAATGACACGAATCATCGGCGGGCTTGCCGGCAGCCTCAAACTCACATCACCGGCCAAGGCCACTCGCCCAACCTCGGATCGAATTCGCGAGAGCATTTTCAACCGACTAGATTCGCGCGACTCCATCAACGATGCTCGCGTGCTCGATCTTTACGCCGGCACCGGTGCTCTCGCCCTGGAGGCCATCAGCCGCGGAGCAACCACCGCAGTACTCGTCGACAAAGACGGCAAAGCTGCGGCGGTCTGCAAGCAGAACGGACAGATTGTCGAGAAGGCGATGCTAAAGAGCGACGTCGAGGTGGGCATCCGGGTTCAGCATCAGGCAGTCGGTGCTTACCTGACTGCGCTAAGCGACGAATTCGATTTGGTGTTCATCGATCCGCCATACGAAGTGACCAACGCCGAAGTTGAGGCAAACCTTGAGGCGCTGCTGCCTTCATTGACCAAGGATGCGACTGTGATTGTTGAGCGCTCTAGTCGCGGCGAAAAACTCAACGTGCCTGCCGGTTACGAACTTGACGAGCTGAAGAGCTACGGCGATACCGATGTTTATTGGTTAGCTGTCGCCTCGCGCTAATCGCGCAATTAATTCGCTCTAGATGTGACGTTCGGTCGGACCGACGTAAACCTGCTGCGGGCGACCAATCTTGGTGTGGCTGTCGACCATCATTTCGCGCCAGTGAGCGATCCAGCCAGGTAGGCGGCCAAGGGCAAACAGTGGCGTAAACATATGCGCAGGGAAGCCAAGCGCCTTGTAAATAATGCCGCTGTAGAAATCGACGTTCGGGTAAAGCTTTCGTTCAATGAAGTAGCTGTCGTTCAGCGCGGCTTCTTCGAGCTGCTTGGCCAAGTCGATGAGCGGGTCGTTAATGCCAAGGTCGTGAAGCACTGCATCGGCGCTGGCCTTGACGATCTTGGCGCGTGGGTCGAACGACTTGTAGACGCGGTGGCCAAAGCCCATCAGCTTCATGCCATCCTCTTTGTTCTTCACGCGAGCGATGTACTGCTGAACAGTCTCGCCAGAAGCCTGAATGTGCTTGAGCATCTCGATTACGGCCTCGTTGGCTCCGCCGTGCAGCGGGCCGAACAATGCATTGATACCTGCCGAGACCGACGCGAACAGGTTGGCCTGAGTCGAACCAACCAAACGAACGGTCGAGGTTGATGCGTTCTGCTCGTGATCGGCGTGCAAGGTGAACAAGGTGTCTAGTGCCTTGGTGACCACTGGGTTCTGAACGTAGTCTTCGGCCATGTTGCCAAAGCAAAGGCGCAAGAAATTCTCAACGTATGAAAGCGAGTTGTCTGGGTAGAGCAACGCCTGGCCGAGTGAGTTCTTGTGTGCGTATGCGGTTAGAACTGGGAACTTAGCAAGTAAGCGAATGGTCGAAAGCTCGACCTGTGCCTGGTCGTGTGGGTTTAGTGAGTCCTGGTAGAAAGTCGATAGCGCAGATACACCCGCAGACAATACCGACATCGGATGCGCGTTCTGCGGCATCGCATGGAACAGGTTCTTCAAATCTTCATGCACGAGAGTGTGGCGGCGAAGGCGATCTTCGAACGCCTCGAGCTCGCTGGCGCTAGGAAGCTCTGAGTAAATCAACAGGTAGGCAACTTCGATAAAAGACTTCTTGCCTGCAAGCTCTTCAATTGGGTAACCGCGGTAGCGAAGCACTCCGTTGTCGCCGTCGATGTAGGTGATAGCGCTTCGAGTCGAGGCGGTGTTTACGAAACCCTGATCGAAAGTGTTGTAACCGAGCTGTGCACCGAGCTTAGAGATGTCGATTGCAGAGTGGCCGTCGGTAGCCTTCAAGATTGGGAGGCTCGCGGTCTGGTCGCCGATAGTCAGCGATGCCAGCTCTTGCGGGTTCTGCTCAGTCATTGGGCTCCAGGGGTCGTTCAAATCTGTTAAATGCTACGCCATCAGGCGGCGGGCGGCTTCGGCGATGCGCTCGTCGGTGGCCGTCAGAGCAAAGCGAACGTAGTTCGAATTCTTCTCGCCATAGAACTCGCCAGGGCCGACCAAGATGCCGATTTCGGCCATGCGCTCGACGGTCTTCCAGCAGTTCTCACCGAGGGTCGCCCAAAGGTAAAGCCCCGCCTTGCTCTCGCTCAGCTCGAAGCCGTAGTGACGAAGGGCCGTCAGCAACACCTCGCGACGCTCCCTGTACAGCTCGCGCTCGATAGCAACGTGCTCGTAGTCACCTAGCGCTACGGCCATAACTTTTTGCACCGGCCCAGGTGTGTTCAAACCCGCGTGCATACGCAGGTTCACCAACGCCTTGACGAGCGAGGCCTCACCCACGGCAAACGCGGCGCGATAGCCGGCAAGGTTTGACTGCTTACTCAGGGAGTAAAGAACAAGGATGCCTTCTGCCGATTCGCCGCAAACGCGCGGGTCGAGTGCAGAAGGAATTACCTTGTCAGCCCATTCGTCCCAGCCGAGTTCGGCGTAGCACTCGTCGCTTGCAAGCAGTGCACCAAGTTCGCGAGCGCGATCGACAGCCGCCTTCATTTCGGCAACCTCTAGAACTCGGCCATCCGGGTTACCCGGTGAATTAATCCAAATCAGTTTTGCGTTTGCTGGCCACTTGGCCGGATTGTTCTCGCTAATAATCTCTGCACCACAAAGGGCGGCGCCAACGGCGTATGCGGTGTAAGCGGCCTCTGGTTGCACCACGACATCGCCTGGACCAAGACCCAGCAAAAGTGGCAACCATGAAATAAGTTCTTTCGAACCAATGCTTGGCATTACCTGTTCTGGCTTTAATCCTTCGACGCCGCGACGACGAGCAAACCACTCGACGACTGCGTTTTTGAATTCTGGTGAACCACCGGTCGACGGATAACCCGGAGCATTCGATCCGGCGATCAGTGCCTCTTGAACAACGTCAGGAGTCGGATCAACCGGCGAACCTACCGAAAGGTCGACCAAACCATTTTGGTGAGCACTCGCCTTGGCCTTGTAAGGAGTTAGAAGCTCCCACGGATACTCGGGCAGGCGGTCAAACATGACTACTCGCCCTGCGGCGCGACAGCCATGACCACTGGGTGGTCGCTCGCAATCTTGCCAACCTTGGCGGCTCCGCCCGGCGAACCAACGGTGCTAAAGAATTCGACGTTGGCCTTGTAGTAATCGGCCCACTGGCCAGGCAGGTCATCCTCGTAGTAAATGGCCTCTACTGGGCACACCGGCTCGCAGGCGCCGCAGTCCACGCACTCATCCGGGTGAATGTAGAGCATGCGCTCACCCTCGTAAATGCAGTCAACCGGGCACTCTTCGATACAGGCTTTGTCTTTGACATCGACGCACGGAAGGGCGATTACATAAGTCACGATTGGCTCCTAAAACTGTGGCTAGTTTAACGGTGACCAGAGGCCGAACGGCGCCAGGTTCCTGGGCGAAGTCGAGGGAAAAGCATGACCACTGCGCAAATCACCATGGAGCCGTAGGCCCAGGTGTCGCCAATCTGGTCGCCGAGAATCAAGACCTCGCCACCCGGTTGGCGCTGAGCCAACCAGAACACGGTGCTGACAAAAGCGGCGGTCATCAGGTAAAGCGCACCGCGACTACTGCGCAACAGGCGCAGCGCCAATGCGAGAGCGCCGACCATGATCAGCGCGATGACCAAGCCGATTGGATAGTGATCGCTGGTGGTTGCCTTGATCGAGTGCAAGAGCGTGCCGGCAAGGCCAAGCAAAATACCGAGAGGAGTGGCCCAGAAGAAAGTCAGAATCGGACGAAGCAAAACCATGAACGATGGATTCGCGCGACGCAAACGCTCAGGAGCGTCGTAACGAATTTCTACACCTGGAACTACAGAGTACGTTTCGCTGCTCACGGCAACTTGCGATGCGTGCGCTTCGAGGGCCGCCTTCTTGAAGCCAGCGGTCTTGGCATCGCCAACAGAAATCTCTGCTCGCTCGTTTGGCTCTGCAATAACCCAGAACTGCGGTGCGCGGCGGCGGGCACGACGATACTGACGCAAGGCCATCGCCGTAGCTTGATAAGCCTGCTTGTGATCAGGATGACCGTAGCCACCCTTCGAGTTGTAAGTGATCACGGCATCGGGTTTGAAACTATTCATTACTCGCATGATGTCTTCGGCAATCACCGGAGTACCTGCCGCGCTAAGTGACATCTCATCGAGGCGACGTTTCTTTGCTGGCTTGCCCAACGCTGTTAGACGCATGCCGCTGTCGAGGTAGGCGCGAGTGCCAGCGAATGCGTGATGCAGCTGTCCCTTGCCCGCCTTGGCGAGTTCAGAGATCGCAACGCGAAGCTCACCTTCGCGAAATGCACCCATTGAAGTCAGTTGACCTTCTAGACCCTTGAGTTCTTCGAGCTTGACCTTGCCTCGTTCACCACGGGTGAGAGTCAAAACGAAAACTTCGGCCCCTGCGGCTAGTCGCTCGGCAATAACGTGACCGGTGAACAGGCTCTCGTCATCAGGGTGCGCGTGCACGATGAGCACACGACGGGCTGAGAGAGAAGGCTTTGGCACCCCTCTACTTTAAGCGAGAGTTGACTACTTAGGCTCGCCTAACTTAGGCTTACCTTAGTCATTCGAAACCCAGATGATACTGGGCCAAGAAAGGTAATCGTGCTTGCGAATCTGTTGATCGGGTTCAGGGAAGGCCTAGAAGCCGCCCTGATTGTCAGCATCCTTATCGCGTATCTGGTCAAAACCGACCGTCGGACGCAAATCACCAAGGTTTGGCTGGGAACCGGCGCGGCCGTTGCCCTATCGGTAGCCCTCGGTCTTGCCCTCTCACTCGCGGTCGACACCACGCCGAACGGCCTGAACGAATTCATTGCGGGAACCACGAGCATCGTCGCCACCGGATTTGTCACTTGGATGGTGTTCTGGATGGCCCGCCAGTCGCGCACCTTTTCGAACGACCTAAAGACCAAGCTCGACTCGAAAACGTCGACCTCATTCGCCGTCGCTGGCATTGCGTTCTTGGCCGTTATTCGCGAGGGCCTCGAGACCTCGGTATTTCTCTGGAGCACCTCGCGCGCTACTCAGGGTGGCGCCTCGGCAATCTGGGGTGCAGTACTTGGCCTAGCGATCGCCGCCGTACTCGGAGTCTTTATGTATCGCGGTTCGGTTCGCCTAAACCTGGGCAAGTTCTTCAAAATCAGTGGCGCATTCCTGATCGTCATTGCCGCCGGCATTCTGAGTTACGGCATCGCCGAGCTACAAGAGATTGGCGTGATCAATTTCTTGACCACACAGGTCTACGACATCTCAGGTGTCATCCCTACCGATTCAGCAGTCGAGGCGATTCTCAAGGGAACAGTTTCATTCAGCGCAACCCCATCCGTGTTGATGGTTGCCGCGTGGGTGGCATACGTAGCAGTCACATCTGCGCTTTATTTCAGAAAACCAAAATCTGCTTAAAGCAAAAGGCACCCCGCGAACGAGGTGCCTTTTCTTTTTGGCCTAGTTTTCGTTAGCGCGCTTGCGAGCACTCGCGGCACGAGCACGAATGTTCGGATCTAGCTCGACCTTACGAATGCGAGTGGCCTCAGGGGTCACCTCGACGCACTCGTCTTCACGAGCGAACTCAAGACACTCTTCAAGCGATAGTTTCTTTGGCGGAGTAAGCGACTGGAACTCGTCGCTCGAAGCCGCACGCATGTTGGTGAGCTTCTTCTCCTTGGTGATGTTGACTTCCATGTCGTCGGCGCGTGAGTTCTCGCCCACGACCATGCCCATGTAAACCTCTTCGGTCGGCTGCACGAAGAACGAACCGCGCTCCTGAAGTGCAATCATCGCGAATGGAGTCGCAACGCCGGCGCGGTCAGCAACCATCGAACCGTTCTGACGGGTGACGATTTCGCCGGCCCATGGCTCGTAGCCAGCCGACAACGCGTTGGCGATGCCGGTGCCCTTGGTGGTGGTCAAGAATTCCGTTCTGAAGCCAATCAGGCCACGGCTCGGAACCAAGAACTCCATGCGAACCCAACCGGTTGAGTGGTTGATCATGTTCTTCATGCGCCCCTTGCGAGCTGCCATGAGCTGCGTGATTGCACCCAAGAACTCTTCTGGAACATCGATGGTCAGGTCTTCGACCGGCTCGTGTAGCTTGCCGTCAACCTTCTTGGTCACTACCTGTGGCTTGCCAACGGTTAGTTCGTAGCCCTCGCGACGCATCTGCTCAACAAGGATGGCTAGGGCCAACTCGCCGCGACCCTGAACTTCCCAGGCGTCTGGGCGGTCGGTTGGCAGAACCTTGAGCGACACGTTACCGATGAGTTCGCGGTCTAGTCGGTCTTTAACCAAGCGTGCGGTGACCTTGGCGCCCTTCACGCGACCGGCCATCGGTGATGTGTTGATACCGATGGTCATCGAGATTGCAGGGTCGTCGACCTTGATCAGTGGTAGTGCTCGAACGTCGTTCGGGTCGGCAAGAGTCTCACCAATGGTGATGTCTTCGATACCGGCAACAGCAACGATGTCGCCAGGGCCAGCCTCTTCGGTCGGAAAGCGCTCGAGCGCCTTGGTCTTTAGTAGTTCGGTGATCTTGACGTTCTGGGTGGTGCCGTCCTGGCGAACCCAAGCAACCTGCTGACCCTTCTTAAGAGTGCCGTTGAAGATACGTAGCAGTGCGAGACGACCAAGGAACGGCGACGCGTCGAGGTTTGTCACGTGCGCCTGCAGCGGGTGTGCATCGTCGTACTTTGGAGCAGGGATGTACTTCATGATTGCTTCGAACAGCGGTTCGAGGTCGTCGTTATCTGGCAACGTGCCATCGGCAGGCTTGTTTAGCGAAGCCTTACCGGCACGACCCGATGCATAGATAACCGGAAGATCAAGAATCGCGTCGACATCTAGATCTGGAACATCTTCGTGAATGTCGCTGGCTAGACCGAGTAGCAAGTCATGAGTCTCTTCGACAACCTCGTCGATACGTGCATCCGGGCGGTCGGTTTTGTTAACCAGCAAGATAACTGGCAAGTTCGACTCGAGAGCCTTGCGAAGTACGAAGCGAGTCTGAGGAAGTGGCCCTTCAGATGCGTCTACCAAAAGCACAACGCCGTCAACCATAGAAAGACCGCGCTCAACCTCGCCGCCGAAGTCAGCGTGACCTGGGGTGTCAATTACATTGATGGTGATCTCTTGGCCACCACTCGACTTGCCTTTGTAGGCAATCGCGGTGTTCTTGGCCAGAATGGTGATTCCCTTTTCGCGCTCGAGGTCGCCCGAGTCCATGACGCGTTCGCCCACGTTCGAGTGCTCACCGAATGAGCCGGTCTGACGCAACATGGCGTCGACCAGAGTGGTCTTTCCGTGGTCAACGTGAGCAACGATCGCTACGTTGCGCAGGTCTGAGCGCGTGGCAATAGCCATTGGTTTTTCCTTTGATTAGTTACCGGCGAGCTGCCAGTTCCAGTATCCGTACGTGGCACTGCCACCATAAGGGGCAGGCACCGTAGCCTTTACCCTCTTCGAGTAAACCAGAAGAGATGGCACCTGGTAAAGCGGCAGGCCGAAACCTGCCGAATAAAGTTCAGAATCGATGTCTTTTAGCACCGAAATCTGGTCAATTTCTTTCAGTTTCGATCCGTATTGAACCAAAAGGTCGGAAAGCTTCGAATCGGCAAATGCGGTGAGACCGGTTGCAGTAAACCAATATGGGCTTCCGCCAACCTCGCCAGCCAACGGAACAATGGTGATGTATAGGTCAAATGCACCCGTCTTGACCACATCATTCGGCTCTTTGCTCGAGACATCGACCAAGGCGAAACCAGCAGATGCCGCATACTGCCCGAGTAATTCGAACTCCTGCTTGGCACGAGGATTGTCAGAGTCGTAGAGCACACGAACACTTACCGGCTTTGCGATCGAAAGCTTTGCCATTTGCTCGGCAGCCGCCTCGGCTTGCTGAATCATGTTATTCGTCGAGCCATTGCTCTGCACGAATGGTTGGTAGTAGTTCGATGCATTCGAGTAGACCCAGGAACGCGCATCGATAACCGGCGAATCGCCGTTGAGGGCGTATTGAATCTTCGCGCGCGGAATGAGCTTGAGGATCGAGTCGCGAAGTACCGTTGCGTTTGCAGCAGACTTTGCTCCGAAGATTGAATCTGCACCGTAGTTAACCAGCACAGCCTCGATGTCGTTGCTGGCGGTAACTCGGTACGAGTCAGAGTTGCTCTTGGCGATCGACACCAGCGAGCTGAGAGTGGCTAGGCCAGACTCAGCGAGTGACGCCATGTCAACCGACTTGGTCTGCATTGCCGCAAGGATGCTCGTGGCGTCGCTGAACAGGCGAATGTTGACAGTCTCGACGCGAGGTGTGTTGCCCCAGTTGAACGACGGGTTGGCCTTGAGCGTGATCCCCTCGCCCACCTTGAACGAAACCACGTTGTATGCACCAGCTGAAAGCAAAAGTGCCGGGTTGTTCTGGTTGAGTTCGGTGAATCGATAGGCGTTCACGTAGTGAGTCGCCAACAACATTTCGTCATCTATGTTTGAAGCAGCAACCGAGGCAGTCATGCGCTTCACGGCAGCAGTTGGATCATTTGCCAGGTCGAAGGCTCGCGCAGCAACAGAGTGAGCCGCCGCAGAAACTGTCAGGTCGGTTTTGTAATCGGCTACCGGGTGGTCGTAGGTGATTGTGAGGCTTAGGCCATCGGCGCTGATTTCAGGAATAGCGCTGGTGAACTGTAACCCGGTTCCACGGGCAACCGAGACGAACCCCGCCTGCAGCGGGTCTCGAGCGGCCAGCCAACTAAGCATCAGATCGGCTGCCGAGACCTGCTGACCGTCGCTCCACTTGGCCTTGCCGGTGAGCTTGTAAGCCACCTTGAAAGGACTCTGCGAGAGCACCTTCACCGAGCCGAAGGCAGTGTTCGGTACGAGCTTGCCGGCGCTGTCGAGGGTGAAGAAACTTGGGCGAATCAGGTTGGCCAGGTCGCTGTTGGCCTCTTGGGCACCCTGCGAAGTTGGTACATCGGCGTTGAACGAGTCGAGGCTGCTGAGTTCGCCGATCGAGATGGTCGAGCCCGGCACGAGGGATGTCATTGGGCTGCAGCCGACCAGAGACAGAACCACAAGGGTCGCGGCGGCAATCGCAGAAATGACTTTTTTCACAAACAACTCTTAAAAACTAAGGGGCGAATCAAGATTATCTTGATTCGCCCGCTCAGCCTTGGACTACTTGGCTGCCAAACGCGCTTCGCGACGGCGGCGCTGCTCGGCAGGGTCAGGAACCGGAACGGCAGCGATCAGGCGCTGGGTGTATGGGTCCTTAGGGTGCTTGAGGATCTCGTCGCGAGCACCAACCTCGACCAAACGACCGTGCTGCATAACTGCGATGCGGTGCGACAAGATGTCGACAACACCGAGGTCGTGAGTAATGAACAAGCAGGCAAACTTCAGGTCATCCTGAAGACGCTGTAGCAGGTCTAGGAATCGCGCCTGAACTGACACATCTAGAGCCGAGGTTGGCTCATCGGCGATCAGCAGGTCTGGTGTCATTGCTAGTGCACGCGCGATACCAACGCGCTGACGCTGACCACCCGAAAGCTCGTGCGGGTAACGGTTGCGGTAGCTGCGAGGCAACTCAACCGAGTCGAGCAAATCTTCTACTCGGCGGTTCAGCTCGTCACCACGAGCAATCTTGGCAAGGAACAGTGGCTCGCCGATGCTCTCACCGATTGGCAAACGTGGGTTTAGCGAAGACGCTGGGTCCTGGAACACGATTCCGGTGTGGCGACGAATCTGCGATAGGGCCTTGGTGTTGCCGTGCGAAATGTCGTTACCAGCTACCGAGATTGTTCCCGACTTGATTGGCAATAGGCCGATCGATGCACGACCGATGGTGGTCTTGCCCGAACCCGATTCGCCTACCAGGCCAACGATTTCACCTGGGTAGATTTCGAGGCTGAAGTCTGAAA
Source organism: Actinomycetota bacterium (assembly GCA_039795455.1). GTDB lineage: Bacteria > Actinomycetota > Actinomycetes > Actinomycetales > Microbacteriaceae > Rhodoluna. The sequence continues at coordinate 2,144 of JBDKLV010000028.1, read as the reverse complement.
CGGCCTTGAAAGCAGGGATGCGTCCGCGCTTCGGGTACTCAATGTCGACGTTCGAGATCTTTAGCACTGGAGCAGGTTGTGCGCTGCCCTCGTACTTGAGCTCACGAACCTTGACCGAACCAAGCTTTGGCACAGCGGCAAGCAACTGCTGAGTGTATGGGTGCTTAGGTCGGTTAAAGATGTTGTCTGCAGTGTCGTGCTCGACAGTGAAGCCATCCTTCATAACCAAGATTTCGTCTGCCATGTCGGCGACAACACCCATGTCGTGGGTGATCAGCAAGATGCCCGAGTTCAACTTGGTGCGAAGCTCGCGCATCAGGTCAAGAATTTCGGCCTGAATGGTCACGTCTAGCGCGGTGGTCGGCTCATCTGCAATCAATAGAGCTGGGTCACAGGCAAGAGCTACGGCGATCATCGCACGCTGCTTCTGACCACCCGAAAGCTGGTGAGGGTACTTGTCGAATGACTTCTCTGGCTCAGGGATTCCCACCAGAGTGATTAGCTCAATAGCGCGCTCCTTGGCGGCGGTTGGGCCCATGGTGAAGTGGGTGCGCAGAGTCTCGACGATCTGGAAACCGATGGTGTACACCGGGTTCATCGCCGTCATCGGCTCCTGGAAGATGTAAGCAACTTCTTTACCGCGGTAACGACGAACGGTTGCTGGCGAAGCCGACAGCATGTCGACACCCTTGACCTCAACGGTTCCGCTGGTGCGAGCGTTCGAAGCAAGAAGGCCCATCAAACCCATCGATGACGAAGACTTACCCGAGCCCGACTCACCAACGATGGCGAGGGTGCGGCCTGGGTGAACTTCGTAGTTCATGTCAATCGCAGCTGGGTACCAAACACCGTCGACCCAGAAGTCGACGTTGTAGTTAGAGACCTTTAGTACTGGTTCAGTCATCTCTTACTTTCCTTCTTGATTTGCAGAAGCACCTGCAAAGATTGAGTCATGACTAACGTCACGATTTTTCGCCCCAAGGGCAATTACATTTGGGCTGCAGCAGCTCTGCTGCTCGACGTTTTGTTCGTGGTTCAGGTTCTCTTCTACCCCGCCGACCAGAATCTCTTGATCAGCCTTGGCGTTGCCCTGGCCGCAGCAGCCGGCGCTTACCTGCTCTGGCTTCGCCCCAAGCTTGAGCTCGGCGACACGAGCCTTCGCGTCGTCAACCCCACTCACACAACAGTCATCGCCTACGGCGACATTGTTGAGTTGCAAACTAAATGGTCGCTTCTCATTATTCACAGCGGTGGCAGCACTCGCGTCTGGGTTGCACCCGCAAGCGGTCGCATGCGCTGGGTTGGCGGTCGAATCGACAACGTCGCTCGAGCAACATACAACCTGCCCACTGTTAACGAGAGTGGCGACGCCATCCCGGTCAGCGAGAGTGTCAGCAGCGACAGCGGTCTGGCAGCACTGCTGATTCGTCGACGAATCGACCAACTCTAACTTCATTAGGCCTTTACCTTTGCAGCCTCGCGTGCCTGCATGCGGTCCTTCTTGGTGATGCGGCGCTTCTGACGAGGGTCAAACGCGTCACGCAATCCGTCACCGATGAAGTTGATGCAAAGTGCAATCGCAATGATGAAGAAACCAGGCCACCAGAACAACCAAGGGCTCACGCTGAACGTGTCTTGGTACTTCGAGATCAATAGACCAAGCGAAACGTCTGGTGACTGAACACCAAAGCCAAGGTAGCTAAGTGCCGACTCGAGCAAGATAGCGCCTGACATGAGCAGGGTTCCAGCCACGATGATGACACCGACGGCGTTAGGCAAAATGTGCTTGAAGATGATGCGGCGGTTCGAAGCTCCTGCTACACGAGCGGCGTCAACGAACTCGCGCTCACGCAGGGTCAAGAACTCGGTTCGCACGAAACGGGCTAGACCCATCCAGGCGAACACACCCAGCATCGTTGCCAGCGGTACGACGCCCAAGTTTCCGAAGCGGTAACCAATAACTGCACCGATAACCAAGGTTGGGGTAACGAGGAACATGTCGGTGAGACGCATTAGCACTGCATCGACGATTCCACCGTAGAAACCAGCAATGGCGCCGATGGTGGTACCGATAGCAACACCCAACAGACCCACGATCAACATCACCATGATCGACTGCTCAGCTCCACGCATAACAAGAGCTA
>JBDKLV010000027.1:0-8094 GCA_039795455.1 Actinomycetota bacterium | reverse complement strand
GGCAAGATTCAACTCGGTGTACTCGAAGACAAAATCTTGGTCGAGCACTACGTTGCTAAGGCGTCTGAGGCATCGCTCATCGGAAACGTCTACCTGGGTAAGGTGCAGAACGTTTTGCCTTCGATGGAGGCAGCTTTCGTCGATATTGGCCGTGGCCGTAACGCCGTGCTTTACTCGGGAGAGGTCGACTGGGAAGGCGCCGAGACCGGCAACCAGCCTCGCCGCATCGAGCTTGCGCTCAAGACCGGTGACCGTGTTTTGGTTCAGGTAACCAAGGATCCAGTGGGCCAAAAGGGTGCCCGCCTTACATCGCAGGTATCACTACCTGGCCGTTACCTGGTCTACGTGCCTAACGGTTCGATGAACGGAATCTCGCGCAAACTCCCTGACTCAGAGCGTGCCCGTCTAAAGAAGATCCTCAAGGAACTTTTGCCTGAAGAGGCCGGCGTGATTGTTCGCACTGCCGCTGAAGGCACCAGCGAAGAGCAACTCATTCTCGATGTTCAGCGCCTGCAGCAGCAGTGGGCCGACATCGAAAAGAAGGTCGAGAAGGGCAACGCGCCACAGCTGTTGCACAGCGAGCCTGACCTATTGGTCAAGATTGTTCGCGACGTCTTCAACGAAGACTTCCAAAAGATGATCATCTCGGGTGACGATGCTCACGGAGTCATCAAGGAGTACCTCGAGGTTGTTGCGCCAGAACTTCTCGAACGCGTCGAGGAATACTCGGGCGAGCGCGACATCTTCGATGAGTTCCGCGTCGGAGAGCAGATTGCCAAGGCACTCGACCGCAAGGTCTACCTACCATCGGGCGGTTCGTTGGTTATCGATCGCACCGAAGCCATGACAGTTGTCGATGTGAACACCGGAAAGTTTGTTGGTTCTGGCGGAAACCTCGAAGAGACCGTGACCAAGAACAACCTCGAAGCCGCCGAAGAAATCGTGCGACAACTTCGTCTGCGCGACATCGGTGGAATCATCGTGATCGACTTCATTGATATGGTTCTTGAGTCGAACCGTGATTTGGTTCAGCGTCGACTCATTGAGTGTCTAAGTCGCGACCGTACCAAGCACCAGGTAGCCGAAGTTACTTCGCTGGGTCTCGTGCAGATGACCCGAAAGAAGTTGGGTATTGGTTTGCTCGAAGCGTTCAGCGAACCTTGTGAGGCTTGTGCATCGCGCGGTGTCATCGTGCATCACGAACCGATCATGCGCGCCAAGCACGTTCAGAATGACGATGTCGCTCCGGCCGGTAAGCAGCAGAACCAAAAGTCGGGCAAGAACAAGAAAAAAGAGAAGAAGCTTGAGGTTGCCAAGGTTGTAACCCCAGAGCGTGCGGTCGAACTCGGCAGCGTGATCACCAAGATTGCCGCTTCGACGGCGGCTGCCCACGAGGCAGCCGGCGAGCCAAGCCCAATCTCGGTTCCGCAGGGCAACGATGACGCCGTCGAGTCGTCGACAGAGCAGATGCTCGAGTCGGTTCTTGACGCTCTGCCTGAGCCAAAAGGCCCAGGTCAGGGCAAGCGCAAGCCTCGAAGCCGTCGAGACATGCAAAAAGGCTCAAATTAGGGTCAAAACGGCCCCGATTAGGTTGCACCAAGCGGGTTTTGGCAGATAAACTTGACTCTCGTTGCCTGCTGAGCATTCGCAAGTGCAATTTCCAAGTTTTTGAACAAAGGGTAGATCTGTGGTTTACGCAGTAGTCCGCGCTGGCGGTCGTCAGGAGAAGGTGTCGGTAGGCACCATCGTTACTCTCGACCGTGTCCAGTCAGAGAACGGCAAGATTGAGCTTCCAGCTTTGTTGCTAGTCGACGGTGACAAGGTCACCACCGATGCAGCAGCACTAGCAAAGGTCAAGGTCACCGCTGAGGTATTGAACAACCTCCGTGGCCCAAAGATCGTTATTCAGCACTACAAGAACAAGACCGGTTACAAGCGCCGCATGGGTTTCCGTGCCGAGCTAACCCGTGTCCAGGTCACCGAGATTAAGTAAGGAACGACCAAATGGCATCCAAAAAAGGTGTTAGCTCGACCCGAAACGGTCGCGACTCAAACGCACAGCGTCTCGGCGTAAAGCGTTACGCAGGTCAGGCAGTAAACGCAGGCGAGATCATCGTTCGTCAGCGCGGAACTCACTTCCACCCAGGCAAGAACGTTGGCATCGGCAAGGACGACACTCTGTTCGCTCTTTCGGCCGGCGCTGTCGAGTTCGGCACCAAGGGTGGCCGCCGCGTAGTCAACATTGTTGTTGCAGCTGCATAACTAAAACTCTTTCAGCGAGGCGAGCCTGTGGCTCGCCTTTGCTGTTTCTAAAGCAAATCGAAGCAAGGAGAAAAGATGGTCACTTTCGTAGACCAAGTCACCTTGCATCTGCGCGCCGGAAACGGTGGCGACGGTTGTGTTTCTATCAAGCGTGAAAAGTTCAAGCCACTCGCCGGCCCCGACGGTGCGGACGGAGGACACGGCGGTTCGATCTCGCTCGTTGCCGACCCAAGCATTACCACTTTGCTCGACTTTCATTTTCAGCCGTACCGTCAAGGCGGCGATGGTGGCGATGGTGCTGGCGACTTTAGAAATGGCGCCAAGGGCGAAGACGTCATCCTGAATGTTCCTGTCGGGACCGTTGTAAAGAATGCCGCTGGCGTAACCATCGCCGACCTCGACGAGGCCGGCATGCAGCTGTTGGTTGCCGAAGGTGGAGTTGGTGGCTTGGGCAATGCCGCGCTCAGTTCGTCGAAGCGCAAGGCTCCTGGTTTCGCTTTGCTTGGTGTTCCTGGCTGGAAGGGCGATGTCACTCTTGAACTCAAGACCGTGGCAGACGTCGCCTTGGTGGGTTACCCATCGGCGGGCAAGTCGAGTCTGATCGCTGCCATGTCAGCAGCACGCCCGAAGATTGCCGACTATCCGTTTACAACTTTGCACCCCAACCTAGGTGTGGTTCAGGCGGGCGAGACCCGCTACGTTATCGCCGACGTTCCTGGGCTTATCGAAGGCGCTAGCGAGGGCAAGGGCCTCGGCTTGCAGTTTTTGCGTCACGTCGAGCGTTGCTCGGCGCTGCTACACGTGATCGACTGTGCAACTCTCGAGCCTGGTCGCGACCCGCTGACCGACCTCGACAAGATTCTTGCCGAGCTTGAGGCCTACGAAGTTCCAGAGGGTCAGGCTCCGCTTGTTGAGCGACCACAACTGGTTGCCCTCAACAAGATCGACGTACCCGATGCCCGCGAACTCGCAGAATTCGTGAAAGCCGACCTCGAAGCGCGCGGTTATCAGGTTTTCTTGGTTTCGGCAGCCAGCCACGAAGGTTTGCGCGAATTGAACTTTGCGCTTGCGTCTGTGGTGAAGGCCGAACGAAGCGGTCGCGAAGCCGCCGCAATTGCTCGGCCACGAATTACTCTCATGCAGGCTCGTCGCGACGAGAGCAAGTTCTCGATTCGCAAAGAGAACGACGCCGAAGGTTACTTCTTCAGAATCGTTGGAGCCAAGCCAGAACGCTGGGTTGCGCAGACTCAGTTCGGCAACGACGAAGCAGTTGGTTACCTTGGTGACCGACTCAACAAGATCGGCATCGAAGACGCACTCATCAAGGCCGGCGCAGTTGCCGGCGACACCGTGGTTATCGGCGAAGGCGATGGCGTGATCTTTGACTGGGAGCCTTCGATCATTAGCGCTGGTGAATTGATTGGTGGCCGTCGCGGCGAAGACATCCGCTTGCAGCAACGAACTCGTCGAACAACGGACCAACGTCGCGCCGAATACAAAGACATGATGGATGCTCGTGCCGCACTGCGTGAAGAAATGGAAAAAGAACGCAAGGCCGGAGACAAGAAGTGATTTCGAATCGAAGTGAACTCGCTAAGGCCCAGCGCATAGTCGTAAAGGTCGGGTCATCCTCGATTAGTGGTGCCAATGCTTCGAAAATTGACGTTCTGGTCGATGCTCTTGCTGCAGCACATGCACGTGGCCAGCAGGTCACTTTGGTTACCTCGGGTGCAATCGCAACTGGTTTGCCGCTTCTCGGCATCGATGCTAAGCCAGATGACCTGGCTACAGCTCAGGCACTTGCCTCGGTGGGGCAGAGTCGTCTCATTGCCCGATACCAGTCGAGCCTTGAGCGCTACGACATCGTTGCTGGCCAGGTGTTGTTGACCGCAGGTGACCTCGAAGCTGCGGAGACGAGCGACAACGCCCGCAATGCCATGGAACGCCTGCTAGAACTTCGAGTGATCCCGATTGTCAATGAGAATGACACTGTCGCGACCGCAGAAATTCGTTTCGGAGACAACGACCGACTGGCTGCTCTGGTTGCCGAACTGATTCACGCAGACGCACTGATCTTGCTGAGCGACGTCGATGCGCTCTACACCATGCCACCAACAGAACCTGGCGCCAAGCGCATTGAACTGGTGCTTGCCGGTCAGGAGCCAAACGCCCAAATTGGTGGAACGGGTTCGAAAGTGGGCACCGGCGGTGCACTGACCAAGGTCTCCGCTGCGAAGCACGCTGGCGAGGCGGGCATCCCTGTTTTGCTGACCTCACTAGATCTCGTTGAAGATGCGCTTTCCGGCGAAAATGTCGGCACATGGTTTGAGGCGAAGGGTTAGTTATGGTCACCGCTATCGAAAAGATGTCTCGCGTAAAGGCTGCCTCTGTGCAGCTTGCTCAGGCTTCATCGGCCCAGCGCGCGCAGGTGCTCGAGAACATTGCGCGCCTATTGATTGACCGCAGCGAGAACATCATGGCCGCAAATGCCGAAGACATTGCTCGCGGTCAAGCCGGAGATATGACTCTCAGCACTCAAGACCGCATTCGTCTCGACGAGAAGCGCATTCGTGCAATTAGCGAATCTGTGCTCAAGATTGTTTCGCTGCCAGACCCGGTCGGCGAAGTGATTCGCGGAAAGACCCTGCCAAACGGTTTGCAACTGACTCAGGTGCGCGTGCCACTCGGAGTCGTTGGCGTAATTTACGAGGCACGACCAAATGTGACCATCGACATTTCCGTGCTTGCTATCAAGAGCGGTAACGCGGTCGTTCTTCGCGGCGGACGCGATGCCCAGAGCAGCAACGAAGTGCTCGTTGCCCTGATTCAGGATGCACTCGCCGAAGCCGGACTTAACCCAGACGTAGTTCACACTCTTGACGAGTTCGGCCGTGAAGGAGGTCAGGCCATGATGAAGGCTGTCGGCCTGATCGACGTGCTTATCCCTCGCGGTGGCGCGGGGCTAATCCAGGCAGTTGTCGAAGAATCGAAGGTTCCTGTAATTCAGACTGGCGATGGTGTGGTGCACATCTTCATCGATGAGACTGCGCGCCTCGACTGGGCAGTCGAAATCTTGCACAACGCCAAGGTTCAGCGTCCTAGCGTGTGCAACGCTGTTGAGACCCTGCTGGTACACGAGAAGGCTGCTGAGCGCGTGATTCCGGCGGTGCTCGAGAAACTTCGTGCCTCGGCAGTCACCATCCATGCCGACGACCGCACTCGTGAGCTATTCACCGATGCCGAGCCGGCGACCGAAGACGACTGGAAGAGCGAGTACCACGACCTCGATTTGGCAGTTCGCGTCGTTCGCAACCTGGACGAGGCGCTTGCCCACATCGCCAAGTACGGCACCAAGCACACCGAGTCGATCATTACTGAGAATGTTGAGAATGCCGAGCGCTTCTTGGCCGAGGTCGACGCCTCGACCGTTATGGTCAATGCCTCGACCCGATTCACCGATGGCGGCGAGTTCGGTTTTGGGGCAGAGGTAGGCATATCGACCCAGAAGCTTCACGCCCGCGGTCCGATGGGGCTTCAAGAGCTAAGCAGTACCAAGTGGCTAGTTCGCGGCCATGGTCAAACCAGGGCCTAGAGCACGGCTCTGGGGTAGTCTTTTAGAGGTTTTAGGAGAGAAATGATCAAGCACCTAGCAGCAGAAGTTGGCGGCATCGAATTGCCGTTCCCAGCACCAGTTTTCGGCGCAATCGCCCTAACCGTTTTCGTTCTTCTCGGCTTTATCACTTGGAGCTACCGCGATGTAGCTAACCGTCACGACCACAAGGTCGACGGCGACAAGGCGCACCACTAAGCCCATTCGGCTTTCAGGTTGTTATGACCAAAATGCGTCTCGGTGTCATGGGTGGCACCTTCGACCCCATTCATCATGGCCACCTTGTTGCGGCTAGCGAAGTCGCCGCGCGATTTCAGCTCGACGAAGTGATTTTCGTACCAACTGGTCGCCCGTGGCAAAAGGCTCAAGTAACCGACACCGAAGACCGCTACCTAATGACCGTGATCGCAACTGCAAGCAATCCACGCTTCAAGGTGAGCCGAGTCGACATTGATCGCGATGGTCCCACCTACACAGTCGATACTTTGAGCGACATTCAAGCGCTCTACCCAGATGCAGAGCTCTTCTTTATCTCTGGGGCCGATGCAATTAGTCAGATTCTTTCGTGGAAAGATGTCGATCAGCTATGGGACAAGGCACACTTTGTTGCCGTGACTCGTCCGGGTCACGACCTTCGCTTGCCTTCGACTGCTCCTGCAGGCGCTATCGACATTCTTGAAATCCCTGCGCTTTCGATTTCGTCTACCGATATTCGTCATCGCTCACAAAAGCACGAACCTGTTTGGTATTTGGTGCCAGACGGTGTCGTGCAATACATCAACAAGCACAAGCTATATGCAGGTCACGATGAGTGACTTCTTTGACCCGGATGAGTGGGAGAGCAGGCCGGCCCCGGTTAACTCTGCGCCGGTAACCCATGCGCCGGTAATGCGGGCTCCGGTTGTTGAGGCTCCAGTTGCAACTATCGCGGCACCGGCTGAGCAGCCAAAAGGCTTCTTTGAATTAAAGCCAGTAGGCGCTGCACCAAAGATTGAGATTGCCAAGCTTTCGGTCGAGGCCACCCCGGTTGTCGAGGCAACCCCGGTCCGCATGCCAGAGCCAGTAGAAATCCCAACGGACTTTCCAGCCTTCGAAGCGCCTGAGGGCATGCACGTTGACCTTTCGGATCTTCCAATCGGCGAAGAGGGCTCACTTACTCGTCGCCAGATCCGTGAGCTCGAGCGCTTGACAGGTAGCGATGTGATTGCGGCGACCGAAGACCCGCGCCTATCATTTGAAGCACGCTTGCCTTATGACGAAGACCTGCTCGAGCAGATTCCAGAGCTCGCAACCAAGGCGAACCCGATTGTTGAAATCGAGAAGCCAGACTTTCAGCCATCGCCGGGCTTACTGATCGAACCGGTTACCAACTCAATCGTGATTGACCAGGTCGTCGACCTGACCAACTACACCGCGACTGTTAACGAGACCGGCGAGATTCTTACCACCGGCTCGATTCAGATTCCGGTAAATGTGCAAGAGCCTGACACCGGCGAAATCACCGTGGTTCAGGATGCCGCATCGCTCGATGCTGCAATTCAATCGGAAAGCGGTGCGGGCTTCGTGAACTGGGTGGCTCCAATGCGAGTTACCGGGGTGGTAAACGCCATGGCAAAGTCGAGGGTAATCGCCTCAAACCTGCGTCGCGGAAAATCTCAACCCTATGCGGTTCTGGCCACGCTGGTCATGATTGTTGTCTTCGGTGGCATCGTGCTTACCGCTTTGCTCACCAAGATAATTTAGGAATTTGTGACTGCTACTGCATCCTCAATCAAGCTCGCGAATATAGCGGCAGCCGCGGCTGCCGAAAAAATCGGCGAGAACATCGTTGCGCTAGATGTGAGCGAAGTGATGCCGCTTACAGACATCTTCTTGATGGTGAGTGGGCGTAACGAGAGACAGGTGCAATCGATTAGTGACGAGATTCAGGTCAAGATGCACGAGGCCGGTCACAAAGTGCTACGCGAAGAGGGCAAGACTCTTGGTCGCTGGATTTTGCTCGACTTTGGCGACGTGATCTGTCACGTGATGCACGAGCAAGATCGTGAGTTTTACTCGATCGAGCGTCTCTGGAAAGACAGCCCGGTAGTCAAACTCGACGCGGTCGTATAAACTATTCGAGTTCGGGCCTATGGCGCAGCTGGTAGCGCACCTGCATGGCATGCAGGGGGTCAGGGGTTCAAGTCCCCTTAGGTCCACGATTAGCCCTCGGTTTCCGAGGG